>JAHEXV010000004.1 GCA_023251935.1 bacterium
TGATCAGGAGGACAGGCCGCTCTTGCACTGCGCCATAATCGCACCCCTCTACCGCGATGGATCCCGCCCTGAAACGGAAGATCCGACTGATCGTCGCCCTGAGCGCCGCGGTGCTGCTCGCTGTGGCGCTGATCTACACGTCGTTCAACGCCTCCTCGGAGGCCAAGCAGCCCTCGGACATCCTCCACGCCCCGCCCGATCAGTCGTACCAGCTGACCGGGGTCGTGGTCCCGGGGTCGATCCATCGCCACGCCTCGGTGCTCGATTTCAGGATCGCCGATCGAGACGACTCGAAGGTCTCGCTGCCGGTCCGCTACAGCGGCCAGGTCCCGGACCCGTTCGCTAACGGTCGCGAGGTGATCGTCAGCGGCAAGGTCGACGACGGGACCTTCGTCGCGCAGCGCGACAGCCTGATCACCAAGTGCCCCTCTAAGTACGCAACCCAGGCCCAGCAGGATCCGCAGCACGTGATCATCAGCCAGTGACCACGCTCGGCGCCGCCTGCCTCGTGCTCGCCCTCCTGGTCGCCGTCTACGGCGTCGTCGCCGCGCTCGCCGGGACGCGCGGCGAGCGACGGTTCACCGACTCGGCCCGCCGGGCCACCTATGCGTTCGCGGCGCTACTGACCATCTGCGTGATCGTCATCGAGGCGGCCTTCGCGCGCACCGACCTTTCGCTCAAGGTGGTCGCCGACCACTCCTCGACCACCACCCCCGGCTTCTACAAGCTGACCGCGATGTGGTCGAGCCAGGAGGGATCCCTGCTGCTTTGGGCCTGGGTCCTGTCGCTGACCTCGTCGGCGGTGCTGTTCGCGACCCGCAACAAGCACCGCGAGATCGCGCCCTGGGCAACCGCCGTGCTGATGGGGCTCGGCGTCTTCTTCACCGGGTTGATGCTGTTCGACGCGAACCCGTTCGCCCGTCTCGACCCGGTGCCGCCGGAGGGCGTCGGATTGACGCCGCTGCTTCGTCATCCGGCGATGGCGATCCACCCCCCGATGCTCTACTCGGGCTACGTCTTCTTCTCGATCCCGTTCGCGTTCGCGGTCGGGGCGCTTGCCACCCGCCGCCTCGACGCGAGCTGGATTCGCGCCACCCGCCGCTTCGCGCTGATCGCCTGGCTGTTGCTGGGGATCGGGGTCCTGCTCGGCGCCCGGTGGTCGTACTCGGAGCTCGGCTGGGGCGGCTACTGGGGGTGGGACCCGGTCGAGAACGCCTCGCTGATGCCGTGGCTGACCGGAACCGCCTTCCTGCACTCGATCATGGTTCAGGAGCGGCGGGGGATGCTCAAGGTCTGGAACGTGACCCTGATCTGCGGCACGTTCGCGCTCGCGCTGCTCGGCACCTTCCTGGTCCGCTCGGGCATCCTCGAGTCGATCCACGCCTTCGGAGCGTCCACGGTTGGCGGGCCGCTGCTTGGCCTGATCGCCGTCGTCGTGATCGGGTCGGCGTTGTTGATCGTCTCGCGGCTCGACGACCTGCGCTCCGAGAAGCGGATCGAGTCCCTGGTCTCGCGCGAGGCGATCTTCCTGGTCAACAACCTGCTCCTCGTGGGGCTCGCCGTGGTGATCTTCTGGGGCACCTTCTTCCCGCTGATCTCGGAGTTGTTCACTGGCCAGAAGGCTTCGCTGGCCGCCCCCTGGTTCGATCGCTACACGACCCCCTTGGCGATCCTGCTCGTCCTGTTCACCGGGATCGGGCCGCTGTTCGCCTGGCGGCGGGTCAGCCTCGGCGCGGCGAAGCGGCTGCTGGCGCGCCCGGCGCTGGTCGGCGTGGCGGCCGCCGCCGTCCTGCTCGTCTTCACGGACGCGGGATCGAGGCCACTGGCGCTTCTCCTGTTCGCCCTCGCCGCCTTCACCCTGGCCGCGCTGGTGCAGGAGTTCGCGCGCGGTGCCGCCGCCTACCGGTCGCTCGCCGGGGGCTCCTACCCGCAGGCGCTGCTCGCCCTGTTCGCGCGCAACCGCCGCCGCTACGGCGGCTACGTGGTCCATGCGGGCCTGGCCGTGCTGCTGATCGCCGTCGCGGCCTCGTCGAGCTTCCAGACCAGCCGCGACCTGCGCCTGCGCCCCGGCCAGTCGGCGACCGTGGACGACTACACGGTCACCTACGTGAGGCCGACCGCCGAGATCAGCCCCGTCGAGCAGCGCCTCACGTTCGGGTCGGTGCTCGCGGTGACCAAGGGGGGAAAGCCGTACGCGACCCTGACCCCGTCGCGCAACTACTACGCCGGGACGGGCGGCCAGACCGGCGGCGGGCCGGTGCGGAGCTTCTTCGAGGGCGAGGCGACCAGCGAGGTGGGCCGAAAGACGACGATCGGGGGCGACCTGTGGACCGCGATGCAGCCCGACCTCACCCCGCTCGACCCGATCATCAACGGCGCCGACCGCCGCCTGGAGAAGCTCGCCAAGGGCGTCTCGCCGACCAACGTCAAGGCCGGTCAGGCGCTCGGCTATCTCCAGGGGCTCGCCGTGCGGACGATCGAGAGGCGATACCTGGCTCAAACGCCACCGGCGCAGTTCCGGGTCAACGTCAATCCGCTGGTCAGCTGGATCTGGCTGGGCGGCGCGATCGCGGTGATCGGCGGCCTGGTCGCGATCTGGCCCGCCCCGGCGGCCAAACGACGGCGCGTCTCCGACGTCTATGCGGCGCGTTTGGCGCGTGAGCTGGAGCGGGCCTGAGGCTTCGGCGCAGGCGCGGATCGACCCCAGCTCTTGGCCGTGGAGATCGCTCTCGCGCTGCTGATCGTCGTCATCGTCGCCTGGTTCGTGACCGCTCCACTGCGCCGAGCCGGGGGCCCGGCCGGGGGGGCCGAGGCGCTGATCGAGGACCCGGCGATCGCCGACCTCGAGGCGCGCAAGGAAGCCAAGTACCGCGAGATCCGCGATGCCGAGCTCGACCGCGAGCAGGGAAAGCTCTCAAAGGCGGACTGGCGGCGCCAGGACTCCGAGCTTCGCCGCGAGGCGATCGAGATCCTCAAGGCCCTGGATCGAGCTCGCCGGGAGGCGCCGAATCCGCCGCCGAGGTGACGCCGGCGTTCTCATCGTCCTTTCATCGGCGATCCGTAAAGAGGAGGGGGAGGGAGCCCTCAGCCACACGGAGGCACAGATGATCGAACCATCGAGGTGGGTCGAGCCCTTGGGTCGGACCTTCCCGAGGATGACCGCACTGGCGACCGGGCTGGCGCTGCTCGCCGGCGTCGCCAGCGGCTGCGGGTCCTCGGGCAGCTCGAGCACCACGCTGCCGGCCTCGGAGCCGGCCTCGACCTTGGCGCCGATTCACGGCAAGTACTCGCCGACCATCGATCCGGCGAACTTCGTCTCGACGATCGACAACCGCTACTGGCCCTTGAAGCCGGGCACGGCCTACCACTACAAGGGCGTCCGCGGAACGACGCCCCAGCGAGACGACGAGATCGTCACCCATCAAACGAAGCAGATCCTGGGGATCACATGCACGGTGGTCCGGGACACCGTTTCCCAACACGGAAACCCGGTCGAGCGGACCTTCGACTACTACGCGCAGGACCAGCAGGGCAACGTCTGGTACATGGGCGAGAAGTCCCTGGAGAAGCAGCACGGCCGCTTCGTCACGGCGAGCGACTCGTGGCAGTCGGGGGTCAAGGGAGGCCAGCCGGGCATCATCATGCCGGCCAACCCCCAACCGGGCGACAAGTACCGCCAGGAGTACTACCCACCCGGCAAGGCACTCGACGAGGCGCACGTCCTGAAGACGAACGGGAAGGTGAAGGTGCCGTCCGGCTCATACCAGCACGTCCTGGTGACCAGCGAGTTCAGTCCGCTGGAGCCGCAGACCGAGCAGAAGTACTACGTGGCCGGGCTCGGAGAGGCCGCCGAGCGGGTGGTCAAGGGACACCACGAGGAATTCCAGCTCGTCAGCGCGACGCACTGAGGCGATCGGGCGCGGGCGGTCGCCGCGGCGCCCGCCCGTAGCCCGCCGCTTCCCTAGACTCCCGGGCGATGGCGACGGTGCTGGGCGTAATCCAAGTGATCATCTCGGTGGTCCTGATCTTCCTCGTCCTCCTCCACTCGGGCAAGGACGCTGGTCTCTCCGGCGCGTTCGGGATCGGCCAGACCGGCAGCTCCTTCGGCGGCGGCTCGCTGGTCGAGCGAAACCTGGATCGCTGGACGGTCTTCTTCGCGATCCTGTTCGCCCTCAACACGATCGTCCTGCTGAAGATCTGACCCGCGGACGCCCGCGCTCGCGATTCCGGGTGCGCGGGCTTGGGCTCGGGCGAGCGATATAGGCTGGGCACGTGAGGGGGATCAGGTGCCGGGTGGCGGCGTGGCTGCTCCTGTCCGCGCTGGCGGCTACGACCGTCGCCCTCGCCGGGTGCGGCGGATCCTCGGGCGGGGATTCCTCGATCCCGGAGCCGCAGCAGCCGATCGCCGAGCGGATCCCGCCCTTCGAGCGGGCCGCCGCGGGGCTGGATTGCGAGGACGCCCTGAAGGTCGTGCACCCGGTGCTGCTTACCCAACCAGAGCGCGGCGCGAGCAAGCAAAACTGCGACGCGGCCGTCTCCACGCTCCGCAGCGTCCGGGGCTTCAGGTCGGCCGACAGCCAGGAATTCGGCACGGCGGCGGTCGTGGACGGCGAGGCGAACGGCCACGTGGTCAGCCTGATCTGGGCGCTCGACGATCAGGGCGAGTTCAAATGGATCGGGGGCACCCACTCACGGCCCGAGGTGGGGACCGAGCCGCCCGACTCCGTGGAGTACGAGAAGGGCGCCACCGCGTTCATCGAAGCGCTGCGGGCCGACGACTGCGAGGCGGCCTTCGAAACGATTGCGCCGCATACCCGCCTCGCCTACGGAGGGCAGCAGGAGTTCTGTGACAAGTTCGAGGACACCTTCACCGCCACGCCAGAGGGCTTCGGATCCCGACTTCAAGCCGATCCCGACGCCGAGCTCGTGCCTCTCGGCGGGACCCGAGACGAGGCGTTCTACGGCGTGGCGACCGCGCCGGCCGGGTACAGGACGGTGATCACCAACGGCTCCCACGGGGGCGAGCAATCAACCGTCTATGACGTGATCCCCGCCGAGCGCTGATACTGCGCTTGATGTCGCAGGGGAACGTCGAGATCGTGCGGACCTTGGCGGAGGGATTTCAGCATCGCCAGCATGAGCAGGCGTTCTTGGACTAGGTCGGGTCGTCCGGGTCTCCCGGGTGCGCTTTGAGGTAGCGGCGCTCCTGTGGAGAAATCCGGGAATGGGTCATCTTTGCCCTTCGGAGTACGGCACGCTTGAAGTCGAACGACTCCGCGTAGTCATAGGCATTCGCGTCGCGCACTGACAGCGGCTTCAACCCGAAGACGTGCTCGGTGAAGGCGAGCATCGAGGCGAAGCTGGCATTCCGCGAGTCGGTGTAGTGGGGTTTGGCGTATGGGCTTATGAGCACCATGGGCGCCCGGATGCCCCACCCCTTGATCGGCGGCGGAACGTGGTCGTAGAAGCAGCCGCAGTCGTCGTAGGTGATGAAGATGGCCGTTTTTGGCCAGTCCGGGCTACCTTGGATCGCGCCAACAACGCTGCCGATCCAGTTATCGCCCTGCAGCATCGAATCGAAGTTGTGCTGGGAGTTGGCCCCTTCCGGGAGGACGATGCTGAAGCTCGGCAGCTTGCCTCTCTGGGCGTCGTCGATAACCCGCTCGCTCGGCACCATTTTGTGGCGCTGTTTGTACAAGCATTCAGCAAAAGTCGGGCAGATCGCCCATCCATACGACCCGACCCCGGGACCGGTGGAAGCGTAGAGCTTCCAGGTTCGATGGGCATGGTTCAGTCGGTCCATGATCGTCGGGACATACTTGACTGGTGTCGGCCGGTAAGCGCCCCCGTATGGGTAGAGCGTGGGGTCGAGCGAGAAGTGGGGGACGCAGCTCGGCACCAGCTGCACGTCCGCCGTCGGGCTTGCCCGCCAGGCTGCGTCCCGGTTGCTGTCACATCCCCAACCGGGAAGATCGCCCGATGAGCTGGTTTTCACTGGAAGCGAACCAGTGAAACCATCGAGCTGTCCAGCGACCAGTTCGAGATGGGCACCCCAACTCGCGATTGGGTCCATCGAGAAGGTTCGGTCACTGATCACGAACCGGCGGGCTAAGGCCGCCAGATTCGGAATCTGGCTCGGGTAGTACTGCGTGTAGCACGCGTAGCCCTTCGACTCAGTACAGGCCGGGATGTTGGCAAACCCATTCATCATCCCGCCGTTCATGGCCGCCTTCTGGGTATTCAGATCATGGTTTATGGGCAGCACGATGTCGTCGGCCTTGCTCAGGGTTATCCCGTCTCCCGAGGGAAGAAATCCATGAGTGGCACCGTCACAGCGACGATAGACCACACAGAGCCTGCCGAGCGCGTTGTCGAACGAGTGATTCTCCTGGTAGATGATGACGACGTGTTTGATCGGAGTCGGAGGCGCGATGCCCGGCTCGGCGGAGGTGGCCGTGGGCTCGACGCTGCCGAATAGGCTTGCCAGGCCCGCCGCCAAGGCAATGGCCGCCCAGGGCAAGCCGTGTACTAGTCGGGTGGTCAGCCTCACGTCATTGGCGGCGCTTCCAGCCGCCTTCAACCCTGCGCTGTCCAGTGCTGAGTCAAGTCGACCTAGGTTGCGCAAGCCAACGAGCTTGCGGCGCATCGCGGTGACTCCCACGGCAAGACCCTAGTCGAGGGGCTCCTACCTCCATCCGCAGCACAGGGATCGGCAGCGGGTAGAACAGCGGGGTAGAAGAGTGCGCGGGTCTCCGTTGGAGCCCGTTTTCAAGATCCAGCCCCCCTCCCCCGGCCGTTCGCCGAGGAAACGGAACCCGTTTGGAACCACTGCCCGGGACCCCGCCTCGGCGTAGGTCGTGCTCGACCGGCGGGAACCCGACGGTTAGCAGGGGGTCCGTCTATGCGCCTGAGAGGAGTCGAACCTCCGCGAACCTTGCGGTCCACAAGGCCCTCAACCTTGTTGCAGCGGGTCATCTGAGGTGCTATCGGGCTCTGTAGAGCCATTTCAGATCGGCTCAGTTCGCTCACTTTCGCTCAATTTGGGGCCACGAACCCGCTTCGTCGGGCATTCATCGTCATTTCATGTCGTCCTGCCTAGGGTCGGGCCCTCGATTGGCCCAGACCGGAGGAGGTTGGAGATGACCACCGCAAAGCGCGTCTGCCTGAGTCTCGCTTTGGCAGCGCTGATCGCCCTCGCCGGCAGCGCCGTGACCCTGGCCTCGGGGCCCGCCTCGGCCGCCGGCCACGAGGACAACCACGCGGACGACGACGTTTCTCTGTACGTCAGCAGCGGCGACACGAACAGCGTCCTGGCGTACGACGGCGAAACCGGCGCCTTCCAGCGCACGTTCGCCCGTGGTGGCGGCCTCACGGAACCCGAGGGCATCGCCTTCGGTCCCGACGGCAACTTCTACGTCAGCAGCCGCAGCGATCAAGTGCTTCGTTACGACGGCGAGACGGGCAAGTTCATCGATGTCTTCGCCAGCGGCCACGGCCTGGTCGATCCAGCCGGCATCGCCTTCGGCCCTCGCTGCTCGGGAGCCGGCCACAAGAGGTGCCGGTCTCATCGCCGCGGCGGACGAGGCAAGGACCTCTTCGTCGCCTCGGGCCTCACCGACGACGGCCGCGGCAACCAGATCCTTCGCTTCGACGGCAAGACCGGCGCCTTCGAGGCCGTCGTCGACCCTGCCAACAAGGCCGGGCTCGACGACCCCGAAGCGATGGTCTTCCGACGGGGCCTGCTCTATGTCACGAGCACTCCGGAAAATTCACCCAGCGAGGTCCTGGTCTACAACCCAGCGAACAATTCTTTCGTCAAGAAGTTCGTCCCTGCAGCGAGCAGCCACATCCTGGATGCGAGCGGCATGGTCTTTGGCCCCAAGGGCGACTTGTTCCTCAGCAGCGCCGCGACGAGCGAGGTCAAGCGCTACGACGGCACAACCGGTGCCTTCAAAGGCGTCTTCATCCCCGCCGGCCTCGGCGGCCTCAATGAGGCCGAGGGCATGACGTACGGCCCGAACGGCAACCTCTTCGTCGCAAGCGAGCTGGGCAACGCGGTGCTGGAGTACAACCGCACCACCGGCGCATTCGTCCGTGACTTCGTCGCCGCGGACAGCGGCGGCCTAGGGGAGCCGACGTTCATCATCTTCGGACCCTCTCCAGGGGAACGCCCGGGTGAGCACGGAGGAGGCCATTCGCTCCGAGGCTAAGCGGCCCGGTTGGCAGGTAGCCCAGGTCATGGAGGATCTGGGCTACTCGGCGAAAGGTCTGAAACGACCTGGGATCCAGCTTGCGCTTTCCGGGCTGGACGTAAGACGGCGCCGACCCGCACGGGTTCATGGGTCGGTCGTGAACGGCAAGGGCCAGCTTCGGGGACCTGGCCTCGACTAGTGCGCCTGAGAGGAGTCGAACCTCCACGAACCTTGCGGTCCACAAGGCCCTCAACCTTGCGCGTCTACCAGTTCCGCCACAGGCGCCCGTGAGGACCCGATTCTAGACTGGGGGCCGAACCCCTTGCTTCCGTCCGCGAGAGGGGTTAGTCTACGAACATGTGTTCCCGTGAGATGGTCGACCGGCGAGCTTCGATCCGAGCCCAGGGGCGTTAGAGCGTGGACCTGACCAAGCGCCAGAAGGAGATCTTCGACTACATCCGCCGCTACGCCTCCCGGTACGGCTACCCGCCGACCGTCAGGGAGATCGGCAAGGCGGTCGGGCTGCACTCGTCCTCGACGGTCCACGCCCACCTGTCGAACCTGGAGAAGGTTGGGCTGCTGCGTCGCGATCCCACCAAGCCGCGGGCGATCGAGCTCCTGGTCGATCGGGCGAAGCGGGCGATGGGCCGCTCGGGCCTGCCCCTGGTCGGCCAGGTGGCCGCCGGCGAGCCGTTGCTGGCCGAGGAGAACATCGAGGAGTACCTCGAGGTGCCGGCGGCGATCGGAGGCGCCGACGGGGACTACGTCCTGCAGGTCAAGGGCGACTCGATGAAGGACGCCGGGATCCTCGAGGGCGACTACGTGGTCGTGCAGCAGACGGACGACGCGACCAACGGCGCGATCGTCGTCGCCATGATCGAGGACGAGGCGACCGTGAAGCGCTTCTATCGCGAGAAGGACCGGGTGCGACTGCAGCCCGCCAACAAGGCGTACAAGCCGATCCGCACCCGCGATGCGCAGGTGCTCGGGCGCGTGGTCGGAGTCTTCAGGAGCATGTGACGTGGCCGCGGTCGCGACCAGCGAGCCGGCCCTCGCCGAGCCACCGACGGCCAAGGCTCCGGCGCCGAGGCTGTTCGAGCCCGGTGGCACGACGCTCGAGGACCTGGTCCTCGGGGTGTGGGACGAGCTGGTGGCGGAAGGACGGGCCGAGTGCCCGGTCTGCGGCGGCTGGATCGCTCCCTCCGCGGGGTGTGAGTCCTGTGGGGCTGAGCTGAGCTGAGCGGTTCGCGGCTCCGCGGAGCCGCGGCTTGACCCGACGCACGAACGCATATACGTTCGCCGGGTGACCTTGGCGGGCCGGATCGCAACCTGTGCCGGAGCGTTCACCCTGCTGACCGCGGCGGTTCCCGCGGTGGCCTCGGCGGCCAGCTGCCTTGGGAAGCCCGCGACCATGGTCCGGGGAGCGGGCGACAACACGATCGAGGGCAGCCCGGGCGCGGACGTGATCGTTGCCGGCGACGGAGACGACCTCCTCGACGGCGGCCCGGATCGAGACGTGCTGATCGGCGACAGCGGCACGCTCACGGGCAGCGCCAGCGGCGGGGGAGACGACACCCTGCGGGGCGGGGGTGACGGTGACACGATGTTCGGCGACTCGCATGCAAATAACCTCGGCGGCAGCGAGTCCGGCGGCGGTCGCGACCTCCTCAAAGCCGGCGAGGGCAATGACAGCCTCGACGGCGGGCCGAGTCGCGACCAGTGCGATGACGACGGCGGAACCGACATCGGCGCGCGCTGCGAGATCTCGACCGGGATCCCATAGGCCCCTTGCGTTCCGGGCGGCAGCACCTACCATTGTTGACGTAGGCCATGCAGTCGCGGGGGAGGTGATCCCTCGAGGAAAGTCCGGACACCGTAGGGCAAGAACGGTCGGTAACCCCGACCCGGCGAAAGCCGCGGGAAAGTGCCGCAGAAACGACACGGCCGATGGCGCAGCCTCACGTGAGCCGCGCACAGGCAAAGGTGAAATGGTGCGGTAAGAGCGCACCGGCGCCGCGGTGACGCGGCGCGTCAGGGCAAACCCCGTTCGGTGCAAGGCCAAGCAGGACCGACGACCCGGCCCGGCGAGGTCCAGGTAGGCCGCAGGGTTCCGGCGAACGGAACCCCATCGGGGCCCCGGCCCCGGCGAGACAGATGACTGCGCACGACGGAATCCGGCTTACAGGCCTGCTAAGGAGAGCCCCCGCGGATGCGGGGGCTCTCTACTGAGCGGGGCGATCTCGCCGGACGCACGGCCGGCCGGCCCGCCGACCTATGGCCCTTCGCCCGCTTCGATCCGCCTCTTCCACCGCCGCTGACGGCGCCTGGCGTCAGCCATGAACAGCGGCACGATCCGGGTGGCCAGGGCCGGGAAGGCGTCGATCAGACGCACGAAGACGCCGCGCCAGCGCGGAATCGTCAGCACCGGCCGGGGCCGATCGAGCAGCTCGGCGACCTTCGGCGCCACGGCCTCGGCGCGTAACAGGGTGCCGGAGAACGACGGCGCGGCGTCCGGGTCGTCGAGCTTGTCGGCGATCATCGGGGTCCAGATCCCGTCCGGGCAGACTGCGGAGACGTGGATCTCCCTGAAGCCCGCCCGGCGCAGGTCGGCGAGCGTCCCGAGGCTGAAGGCGATCGCGCCGTGCTTGGTGGCGCCATAGAGGGCCTCGCCCGGGGGCGCCCCGAGACCCGCGAGGGAGACGATGTTGATCACGTGGCCGCGGCCGACCGCTCGCATCGGCTCGAGCGCCGCCAGGGTCCCGTTGATCGTCCCCAGGGTGTTGACCTCGAACAGCGCTCGGCGGGTCTCGGGATCGTGCTCCCAAACCAGGCCCGTGACCAGGATCCCGGCGTTGTTGACCCAGACGTCCAGCGATCCCGCCCGCTCGATCGTCGCGGCTGCCGCGGCCCGGCACGCCTCGGGGTCGCGGACGTCGAGCGCCGATCCGAACGCCGGCGGGCCGATCGCCTGGGCGGCGGCCTCGGCGCTCTTCGCCTCGACATCGGTCAGGTGGACCGCCAGCCCGCGGGCCGCGAGCGCCTCGGATATCCGAAGGCCTAGACCGCGTCCGGCGCCGGTGACGAGCGCTGCGGGCACCGCGGGAGCATAGAGCCGCGCTCGATTGCGGCCTCGCTCACCGGACGCTCATCAAATGCACACTCCGGCTTCAAGCTCTGTTAGCATGCCGCCACCTTCCGGCTGAATTCCCGCCACATACCGCGGGGATCGGGGGACCCAGTCACTGGGGCGAATCGCCGGCAACTGCCTGCCGCGTAGCGCCATCTCTTTCGGCGCGAGCCCGTCAGCTAACCCCGTAAGCGACAGAAAGAGCACATGTACGAAGGCGCAACCCGTCCACGGGCGGGAATCGAATACCGCGGACGCCGTTCGAACCCGCCGGCCATCCGGCGCCCCGACCGGATCGCGCTGCTGGCCGTGGTGATGGCGGTGATCGCGATGATCGCCGCCGCCGCGAGCGCGCACGCCGCAGGCGGTGGGACCAGCGCCCGCGGCGGGGGCACCAGCTCGTCGGGCCGCTGCCCGGACCAGCGATTCGGCGCCAGGGCCCTGAAGCTGGGCGATTGTGGCGCCGACGTGAAGACGCTCCACTGGCTGCTGAAGGCCAACGCGTTCGGTGTGCCGATGGACAAGGACTTCGACAACTCCACCAGCCACTCGGTCCGCTCGTTCCAGCACCGCAGGGGCCTCAACCCGACCGGGGTGGTGGGGAAGGCGACCCGGAAGAAGATCGCCCGCACGATGCCGAGGAGCGTCGCCACCTGGTACGGGGGCAGCCTCCTGGGCCATCGGACCGCATGCGGGAAGACGCTGCGTCGCTCCACGATCGGCGTCGCCCACCGCACGCTCCCCTGCGGGACCAAGGTGACGTTCAAGTACCGGGGCCATTACGCGATGGCGAAGGTGATCGATCGCGGCCCGTACGCGAATGGCGCCCGCTGGGACCTCACCGAGGCGACCGCCAAAGAGCTTCACTTCACCGCCACCGGAATAGGCAAGATCCGCGCCGCCCCGATCAAGTAGCGCACCCCGCCGGGGCGGCGGGTGACGCATGGCAGCGGGCGCTCGGCTGCTTTCCCCGGCCGCCGGCGGTCCGCTGCGTCAGGCCGCCGCTGCGGACGGTAGGACCGACGGGTCCGACTGGTCCTGGGGCAGCGCGGCGGCGTTCGCCATCAGGCTCTGGAACTCGCCCAGCGCCACGTGGGCGACCGCCTCGAGCAGCTCCTCGTCGCTCCACTCGACCTCGCGCGCCTCCTCGAGCAGGTGCGCCGCCGGTCGACCGCCGTCGTCGAAGAGCTCCTTCAGGAAGGCCAGCAGCGCCGCTTCGCGGGGGTCGCTCGAGCCCCAGCCCCGGGCCCGGGAGATCTCGTCGAGGCCCAATCCGGCGGCGCGCGCCGTCCTCGAGTGCTGCGCGACCGAGTAGGTGTCGCCCCGGCTCTCCGCCACGGCGAGCGCGATCCGCTCCCGGGTGGGGCGGGGAAGCGCGCCGCCGCGAAGCTCGTGGCGCATGCGCGCGAAGGCGCGCAGCGCCGCCGGAGACCCGGCGAGCACCCCGACGAGCTTGGACACCGAGCCGCCGGCGGTCGACATGCCGGCAAGCAGCCTGGCGCTCTCGTCCGGCGCGGTGAGCTCGTCGTGGATGTCGAAGCGGCTGATGTCTGTCTTCACGGTCATTGGGCGATCCTCACTGGTGTTTACCCGACGATGCGCGCCACATTCGGTCTCGCGCCGGCGCCGGTCTTTACTTTACTTTTAGCTAGTTACTTACTGTGCGTAAGTTATAGCGCAGCGCCGGCCGTCCCGCAAGCTCACCGGACGGGCGGCTACGGCTGGATTACGTTGGCCGCGCCCGATGCGGTTCAGCTTGGCGCCGCGCCGATATCGTTCCGCCCTCGCGGCAGCCGCCCGGCCGCCGGCGAGCCGAACCCCCGAACGACCCGGAACCAACTGGAGGACAGGATGGCCGATACGGAAGCCGTGCGAACCGAGACTCCCGACGACGTGATGAGGATCGTCCAGGACCGCGACGTCCGCTTCATCAGGCTCTGGTTCACGGACGTGCTCGGCCAGCTGAAGAGCTTCTCGATCAACTCCGCCGAGCTCGACGACGCCTTCGAGGGCGGCATGGGATTCGACGGCTCGTCGATCACGGGCTTCAATCCGATCGAGGAGTCGGACATGATCGCGATGCCCGACCCGAGCTCGTTCGCGATCCTGCCCTGGCGCCCGGCCGAGAAGGCGACCGGGCGGATGTTCTGCGACATCCGGGTCCCGGGCGGCGAACCCTACGAGGGCGATCCGCGCTGGATCCTGCGGCGGGCTCTGCGGCGGGCCGAGGAGCTGGGGTTCGACACCTACAACATCGGCCCTGAGCTCGAGTACTTCTACTTTCGCTCCGCCAAGCCGACCGATGGCCCTCCCGAGGTCCTCGACGAGGGGGGTTACTTCGACCTCACGACGCTCGACGCCGGGTCGGACGTGCGCCGGGAGACGATCCTGGCGCTCGAGCAGCTCGGGATCCACGTCGAGTACGCCCACCACGAGGTCGGCCCCTCCCAGCACGAGGTCGACATGCGCTACAAGGACGCGCTCTCGATGTCGGACGACTGCATGACCTACCGGATCGTGGTCAAGGAGTACGCGATGAAGTACGGCTGGCATGCGACCTTCATGCCGAAGCCGCTGTTCGGCGAGAACGGATCGGGCATGCACGTGCACCAGTCGCTGAGTCGCGACGGCAAGAACGCCTTCTTCGACCCCGACGACCAGTACTACCTGTCGCCGATCGCGAAGGCGTTCATCGCCGGGCAGCTCAAGCACGCCCGCGAGATCGCGCCCCTGTTCGCGCAGTGGGTCAACTCCTACAAGCGCCTCGTGCCCGGGTTCGAGGCGCCGACCTACCTCGCCTGGTCGCGGCGCAACCGCTCGGCGCTGATCCGGGTGCCCCTCTATCACCCGGGCAAGGAGCAGGCGACGCGGGCCGAGCTCCGCTGCCCGGATCCCGCCTGCAACCCCTACCTGTGCTTCGCGGGCATGCTCCACGCCGGCCTCGAGGGGATCGAGAAGGGCTACGAGCTCCCCGAGCCGATGGAGCAGAACCTCTACCACCTGACGCCCGAGGAGCGAGAGAAGCGCGGCATCGAGGAGCTTCCGGAGACGCTCGGGGAGGCGATCGAGATCGCCGCGCACTCGGAGCTCGTCCTGCGCGTCCTCGGCGAGCACACCTTCAAGCGCTTCATCGAGATCAAGCGCCAGGAGTGGGCCGATTACCGGGTCCAGGTGACTCCCTGGGAGGTCGAGACGTTCCTGCCGGTGCTCTGACGGAGACGCGATAATCCGGGCCGATGAGCTGGCGGCCGACAACGCCATCGTGGATCATGCGCGCGGGGTTGTTGCTGCTCGCGCTGCCTTCGGCGGTGATCGCGGGCTGGGGGCTGATCGCGCCGCGCGGCTTCTACGACACCTTCCCGGGGGCGGGGAGGCATTGGGTTTCGGCGCTGCCGCCGTACAACGAGCACCTGCTGCGTGACTTCAGCGCCGCCTCGCTGGCGATGGTGGTTTTCTTGGTCGGCGCAGCGATCATCCTGGAGCGACGGCTGATCCAGGTGGCGCTGGTCGCCTTCCTCGCCTACTCGATCCCGCATCTCGCGTACCACCTGACGACCACGGAGCACTACTCGACGGGCGACAACCTCGGCAGCCTCGGGGGCTTCGTCGTAACCCTCTTGATCGCGGGTGGGCTGCTCGCGCTGACCCGCGAGTCGACCCAGCTCGTCGCCGGGCCTGAGCCCTAGCCCAGGGTCGCGGCGAGCTCGTCGGGCGCCGTCACCGGGCGCCGGCAGGCGAAGTTCTCGCACACGTATGCCGCCGGCCGGCCGTCGACGGCCGAGCGCTCGCGCAGCAGCTCAGGGCGCTCGGTGCCCTCGAGGCCGCCGGCGAGCACCAGATGGGGTCGAAAGCCGGAGCGCACCACGGCCGCGAGCTCCCGCAGGCCGTCGCTTCCGGCGGGCGCCACGAGCGCCACCTCCCTGACCGGCGCGAAGTGGAAGTCCATCGCGCGGAGCAGATGGGCCAGCGCATGCGGATGGCCGGCGGCGGCGCGGTGTAGAAGCCTGAACACGCCGACCGCGTGGCGCTCGTAGCCCCGCTCGCCGGTCAATGCGGCGAGCCGCAGCAGGCCGTAGGCCGCCGAGGAGTTGCCGGACGGGATCGGATGGTCGTCGAAGTCCTTACGGCGGGCGATCAGGCGCTCGTGGTCATGGGCGGTGGTGAAGAAGCCGCCCCGCTCGGGATCGGCGAACAGCTCGATCATCAGGTCGGCCGTCTGGCGCGCGGCGTCGAACCATCGGACCTCGAAGGTGGCCTCGTACAGGGTCAACAGCGCCTCCACCAGGTATCCGTAGTCCTCGAGATAGCCCGCGAGGTGAGCTCGCCCGTCGCGATAGGTGCGCAGCAGATGCCCGCGGTCGTCGCGAAGCTCGCGCCAGATGAACTCGGCGCAGGCGGTGGCGGCGTCAAGGTAGTTCGACCGCTCCAGAACGGCGCCGGCGTCGGCGAGGGCGGCGATCATCAGCGCGTTCCAGGAGGTGAGCCGCTTGTCGTCCTTGCCCGGCCACTCGCGTCGCGACCGATACGCATAGAGCGCCCGGCGCGCGTCGTCGAGGCCCTCGGGCGGCTCGGCCTCGGGCCCTCCCGGCAGGTGGAGGATGCTGCGCTGCTCGAAGTTCCCCTCGGGCGTGACCCCGAAGTAGGCGCGCAGCTCGTCGGCCGCGCCGCCGAGGCCGGCCGGCTCAAGCGCTTCGCCGATCTCGGCCGGGGTCCAGAGGTAGAAGCGCCCCTCCTCGCCCTCGGAGTCGGCGTCGAGCGCCGAGTGGAAGCCGCCCTCTGGCCCGCGCATCTCGCGAACGGCCCAGTCGAGGGTCTGCTCGCAGACCCGCCGCCAGCGCTCATGGCCGAGCTCCTGCCAGCCGTGCAGGTAGGTGCGGGCGAGCAACGCGTTGTCGTAGAGCATCTTCTCGAAGTGGGGGACCAGCCAGACGTCGTCGACCGAGTAGCGAGCGAACCCGCCCCCGACCTGGTCGTAGAGGCCGCCGTGGGCCATCGCGTCGAGCGTCACCTCGACGACGTCGGCGACGCCACGAGCGAGCAGCAGGTCGAGCGCCGCCGAGGGGGGGAACTTCGGGGCTTCCCCGAAGCCGCCGTGGCGCATGTCGGCCAGCAGCCGCAGCCGGTTGAGCGCCGCGTCCACCTCTCCTGGTCCGAGGGGCTCCGCGGACGGCTCGATCCGGGCGATGGCGCCGAGCTGATCGCGGATTCGCGCCGCGGAGGCGCGGATTCGCTCTCGCTGCGTGCCCCACGACTCAACCACCGCCTCCATCACCATCAGCAGGCTCGGCAGCCCCTGACGCGGCTCGGGCGGGAAGTAGGTGCCGCCGTAGAACGGCACCCCCTCGGGATCGAGGAAGGCGGTCAGCGGCCAGCCGCCGTGGCCGGTCATCCCCTGGACGGCCTCCATGTAGATCGAGTCGAGGTCGGGCCTCTCCTCGCGGTCGACCTTGACGCACACGAAGTGGTCGTTCATGTACCCCGCCGTCTCGGGGTCCTCGAACGACTCGCGCTCCATCACGTGGCACCAGTGGCAGGCGGCGTAGCCGATCGAGAGCAGGATCGGGCGGTCGTCGTCCCTGGCGCGCTCGAGCGCCTCGGCGCCCCACGGATACCAGTCGACCGGGTTGTCCTTGTGCTGGAGCAGGTACGGGCTGGTCTGCGCGGCGAGGCGATTGGCCATCGGCTCCAGGCTAGCGCCGACCTTCCGCCGACTGCGACGACCGCGGTCGGCGGTTGATATACCCCAGCGCAGCGGAGTCGCGATGCCCAAGGATCTGACCGTAGTCCTCCAGGATCAGCCCGGCGAGCTGGCGCGGCTCGGGGAGGTCATCGGCTCGGCCGGCGTGAACATCCAGGGGATGTGCGCGTTCACGGGAGAGGGGCGGGGGATCGTCCACGTCCTGGTCGACGACGCGAAGGCGAGCGCCGCGCACCGGGCGCTCGAGGACGCCGGGTTGGGGGTCGCCGACGAGCGTGAGGCGCTGGTGATCGACATCGAGGACCGGCCCGGGACGCTCGGCGAGCTCGCCCGCACGCTCGCCGAGGCCAACGTCAACATCGAGCTCGCCTACACGACGTTCGGCGGAATCAAGCTCGCGATCGCGACCGACGACCTGGACTCGGCCCGCGCGGCGCTCGGCTAGCCGCGGCGAGTCAGCCGGAGGTGACGTCCCGGGCGAACGTCTCGAAGGCGTTCAGGTAGCGGTCGATGTCCTCGCTGGAGTGGGCGATCGACAGCGTCCACTCCTCCTCGACCCCCGGGGTCATGAAGATGCCGTGGTTCATGTGGTAGAGCCAGGCGAGCGTCGAAAGCTCGCCGTCGACCTTGGTCAGGTAGTCGCGATACTCGCGCAGCGGCTCGGCCGCGAAGATCACGCACCCCTTGGCGCCCATCCCTTCGGTGTAGGCGGGGAGCCCGTAGCGATCGATGATCTCCTGGCAGGCGGCCTTGAGGCGCTCGTTGGTCTGCTCGAGCCCCGGATAGACGTTCTCGGTGAGCACCTCGGTCAGCGTCGCCTGGGCCGCCGCCATCACCAGCGGGTTGCCGTTGAAGGTGCCGTACTGGTGGACCTTGCCGCCCGAGACGAGCCCGGCGATCTCCTCGGTCATCCCGATCGCGCCGCCTGGATACCCGCCGCATACCGCCTTCGCCAGGGTGATCATGTCCGGCTGGACGCCGAACCGCTGCGTCGCTCCGCCGTAGGCGATCGTTGCTCCGGTCTTCACCTCGTCGAAGATCAGCTTGACGCCGTGCGCGGCGGTCAGCTCCCGGACCCGCTCGAGATAGCCCTCGACCGGTGGGATCACGTTGATGTTCATCATCGCCGGCTCCATGATCAGCCCGGCGACCCGACCGTCGAGCTTGGTCAGGACCGACTCCAGGGCGTCCGCGTCGTTGAACGGGACCGCGTGAGTCAGCTCGGTGAGGGCGCGCGGATACCCCGCCCCGTACGGCACCGACTTCGGGTCGTCCCGGTCGCCCAGCTCCTCGAGCTCCGGATAGACGGACACCATCACCGAGTCGTGGTGGCCGTGGTAGGACCCCTCGATCTTGAGGATCAAGTCGCGGTCGGTGGCGCCGCGAGCCAGGTGGACCGCGTCCATGGTCGCCTCGGTCCCGGAGTTCTCGAATCGCCACTGCGGCAGGCCGAACCGGTGGGCCAGCTCCTCGGCGACGACGATCGACCCATCGGTGGGGGCCGCGAAGTGGGTGCCGAGATCGACCCGCGCCTTGACCGCAGCGCAGACGATCGGGTTGGCGTGTCCGATGCACATGACGCCGAAGCCGTTGTGGAAGTCCACGTATTCGTGGCCGTCGACATCCCACACCCGGGTGCCATCGCCGCGCTCGACGTAGACCGGCCAGGGATCGTTCACCTGGAACGACGACGGCACGCCCCCCGGCATCACCTTGACGGCGCGCTCGTAGCGCAGCTTCGACTCGGGGGTATGCTCGGTGAGCCGGGCCATCTCGCGCTCGGTCAACCGCGCGATCCGCTTGCGATCGATCGCGGCTTGGCCCGCGGTGGTCTCGACGGTCATCGACTTCCCCCTTGGTCGGCGTGGCTCAAGCCGCGAGGGTAGCGATCCGGGGCTTCCACCTTTGTACAACCTCGCCCGCGCACGTTGGCCGCAGCGGACTGTCGGGTATCGTCCAAGGGGGATGCGGCTCGACGGGATCCACCACGTCACGGCGATCACCGCCGACGCGCAGCGGAACGTCGACTTCTACGCGGGAGTCCTGGGTCTTCGCCTGGTCAAGAAGACCGTCAACCAGGACAACCCGAGCGTCTATCACCTGTTCTACGCGGACGAGAAGGGCGACCCGGGGTCCGACATCACCTTCTTCGAGTACCCGGGAGCGGCCCCCGGCCGCGCCGGCGACGGGATGATCCACCGCGTCGTCTGGCGGGTCGGCTCGGCCGCGGCGCTGGACTTCTGGAGCGAGCGGCTGACCGAGCGCGACGTCGAGGCAAGAAGGGTTGAGGGGCGAGACGGCCTCCGCTTCTCCGATCCCGAGGGGCTCGAGCACGAGTTGGTCATCACCGCCTCGAGCGACGAGCCACTGGCCGCCGAGCACCCCGAGGTGCCCGCCGAGTTCGCCTTCCTGGGCTTCGACGGCGTCGGCGCCTACGCCTCCGAGCCGGACCGAAGCCGCGAGCTCCTCGAGGGGACGCTCGAGTTCGCGCTTCTCGATCAGCCGCAGGGCGGCCCTCTCTGGGAGAGCAGGGGGGAGAGCCGCGGTGCGCTGTATGAGTACCACGACGCTCCCGCCGAGCCGGCCGTTCAGGGAGCGGGCACGGTCCACCACGTCGCCTGGGCGTCGCCCGCCGACCAGCACGAGGCCTGGCGCGAAACGGTGGCCGCCGCCGGGATGAGGCCGACCCCGGTGATCGACCGGTTCTACTTCCGCTCGGTCTACTTCCGCGAGCCGAGCGGCGTGTTGTTCGAGATCGCGACCCTCGGGGGCCCCGGCTTCGCCATCGACGAGCCCGTGGACCAGCTCGGCCAGAAGCTCTCGCTACCCCCGTTCATCGAGCATCTGCGCGACCAGATCGAGCCGAACCTGCGCCCGATCGTCAATCCGCGCCAAGTCGCGGCCTAGCCGAGGCAGTCTCCACACCGGCGAGCTTTCGGAGCAGCCGGCGCAGCGTTTCCCGCTCCTCGGCGTCGAGGGGGGCGAACAGCTCCTCGGCGGTCTGGATCGCGGATGCACGGGCGCGACCGAGCGTCTCAATCCCTCGGTCGGTCAGGTGGACGGCGTGCTTGCGTCGATCGCTGGGGTGGGGCCGGCGCTCGGCAAGGCCGAGCTCCTCGAGCTCATCGATGACGGTCACCATCGAGCTGGGGTCGATCATCGAGCGGTCGACCAGCTCCTGCTGGGTGCTGCCGGGCTGGGTGTCGATCAGGGTCAGCACCCCGAAGTGGTGGGGGCGAAGGCCGAGGGGCTTCAGCGCCTCGGCGAACGTGTGGGACGTGCGTTGCCCGTTCCAGGACAGCAGGAAGCCCGGGGCGCTGGCGAGAGGCTCTGGCGGGGGTCGATCGAAGCGCATCGCCGCACGGTCATCCTAGGTTGGCCCGAGGCGGGTCCCCGGAGGGGGGACGGGCCCACCGCCTGGCGCGCCTGGCGGCGCCCCTGGCCCGCGCTTGCGTGACGTAGCTCACCGACGTCGCCGGCCCGCGGGTGTTTGATCCGCCTTCCCCCGGTGGCGCCGTCAGAGGACTGCCGTGGAGGGCACCACGGCCGGCTTCCGTCGATCGATGAGTTCCGGGGCGTCGGTGGGTCTTCATTGAACAATCCTCGGGCCCATTCTATGGGCTCATGACTATTTATGATACAAATGATTGCTCTAGCCAACGAATCCAGAGGAGGCAGCCCGTGTCCGCATTGACCCGTTGGGTCCTGGCCCACAAGCGCACCGTCACCCTGTTCTGGATCGCGCTCACGGTGGTCGGGATCGCGTCGGCCAACTCGGCCACCAAGGCGCTCGACCAGAAGTTCTCCGTCCCCGGCAAGGAGGGCTGGGAGACGAACGTCGCGATCGCCGAGCATTTCCACGGTGCGGGCGGTGACACCGCGCCGATCGTCCCGGTGGTGACGCTGCCCTCCGGCGAGACCGTCGACTCGCCGGGGGTCGGTGCGCGGCTCGCCCGGGTGGACCGGCGCCTCGATCAGGCGCTGCCCGGAGCCCGCATCGCCTCATACGCGTCCACGGGCGACCGCAGCTTCGTCTCGAGCGACGGCCGCACCACGTTTGCGATCGTCTACCCGAAGCCGGATCCGAACTCGGCCTTCGGCGAGAACCCGGATGCCGCCAAGGCGGCGCGGGCAGCCGTTCGAAGCACCGACGTCGCCGGCGCGCCGGTCCACGTCAGCGGCTTCGACGCGCTGCAGAACGAATCGGGTGGCGACAGCGGCACCGGGGTGCTGCTGGAGTCGGTCCTCGGCGGTCTCGGCGCCCTGATCGTGCTCGCGTTCGTGTTCGCGTCGTTCCTCGCCCTGGTACCGCTCGCGATGGCGATCGTCTCGATCATGACCACCTTCCTCCTGGTCTGGGGCCTGACCGCGTTCACCGACATCTCGCCGGTGGTCCAGTTCCTGATCGCCCTTGTCGGCCTCGGGATCGCGATCGACTACTCGCTGCTGGTCGTGTCGCGCTGGCGCGAGGAGCGCGCCCACGGACGAAGTGGCGACGAAGCCGTGCAGCGGGCGATGGAGACCGCCGGCCGCGCCGTGGTCTTCAGTGGAACCACCGTGGCGATTGGATTGCTGGCGATGGTTGCGCTCCCGGTTCCGTTCCTGCGCAGCATGGGCTATGCGGGGATGCTGATCCCGCTGGTCAGCACCCTGGTCGCGATCACGCTGCTGCCGGTCGTCCTGTCGAAGCTCGGGCAACGACTCGACTGGCCCCACCGGCGCACCGACGATCGCGCCAGCCGCGCGTGGACGCGGTGGGCCGAGACCGTGGTGCGGCACCGCTGGGTCGCCGCGGGCACCGCGATCGTCATCCTGGGCGTCCTGATCGTCGCGGCGACGGGCCTGACGCTCGGCGACGCCAGCCCGGACACGATCGCCAAGCACGGCGACGCCAAGGAAGGCCTGACGGCGCTGGAGGATTCCGGCATCGGGTCGGGTTCGCTGCTGCCCTACGAGGCGCTCACCAACGGCACCGATCCCGACCGGGTGGCCCGGGATCTGAGCCAGGTCGACGGGGTCCACGGGGCCGTCGCCCCGGACTCCTCGGCATGGCGCTCCGGCGGAGCCGCCGAGGTTCTCGCCTTCCCGGTCGCCGACGACTCCACCTCGGCCGGCCGGGCGACGCTCGACCGGGTCCGTGACGAGGCACACGCCGCCGGCGTCGACGTGCGGGTCGGTGGCCTGCCGGCCCAGAATGCCGACTTCATCAGCGCCGTCTACGGGAACTTCCCACTGATGATCGCGCTGATCGCGGTGGTCACCTTCGTGCTGCTGGCGCGGGCGTTCCGCTCCCTGCTGCTGCCGCTGAAGGCGGTCATCCTCAACGTCGCGAGCGTCACGGCGGCGTGGGGCGTCCTGGCCTTGATGTGGCAGAACGGGCACGGCTCCGACCTGCTGTGGGGGATCGACGCCACCGGCTCCGTCCCGGCCTGGATCCCGTTGATGGTCTTCGCGTTCCTGTTCGGGCTCTCGATGGACTACGAGGTCTTCATCCTGGCCCGGATGCGCGAGGAGTACGACGTGACGGGCGACACTCGCACCGCGGTCGTGCGGGGAATCGGCCGGACCGGTCGCCTGGTGACGAGCGCGGCCCTGATCCTGTTCCTCGCCTTCGTCTCCCTCGCCTCGGGCCCCGGGACCGACCTGAAGATGTTCGCCACCGGGCTCGCCGCGGGCGTCCTCCTCGACGCGACGGTGATCCGGGCGCTTCTCGTGCCCGCCGTGGTCTCCCTGCTGGGGCGCTGGAACTGGGTGCTCCCCCGGCGCCCGGCCCGGCTGCTGCGGGTTGAGCCCTCGATGCCGCCCCGCGTCGCGGCGGGCGAGGAGGCCGGCTAGCGAGCTACTCGACGGTCCAGGTGTCGCCGGAGCGAAGCAGCGCGTCCAGGTCCTCGGTGCCGACGCCCTCGCGGGCGGACTCGAGCTCGCGGGTCATCGACTCGGCGAAGACGGGCCGCTCGACGGCGCGGAAGAGGCCGATCGGAGTGGGGCCGTTGGGCCGCTCGCTGAGGTGCGCGAGCGAGAAGGCCTGGCTCGGGTTCGGGTCGTGGGCGTCGTGGACGACGAGCGCGTCCTCGCCGACCTCCGAGACCGTCTCGAGTCGCAGGCGGCCGTCGGGGCCGCGGGTCACGCCGCGCTCCGAGTCGACCCCGAAGCGGATCGGCTTCGAATGCTCGAGCCGGATCTGGTTCGCGTCCCGGCCCTTTCCTCGCACGGCCTCGAACGCCCCGTCGTTGAACACGTTGCAGTTCTGGTAGATCTCGATCAACGCCGACCCCTGGTGGTCGGCGGCGGCGCGGAGCACCTGAGCCTGGTGTTCGCGGTCGGTGTCCACGGTGCGGGCGACGAAGGTTGCCTCGGCGCCGAGCGCCAGCGCGATCGGGTTGAAGGGATGGTCGAGCGACCCGAACGGAGTCGACTTGGTGACCTTGCCCTCCTCGCTGGTCGGCGAGTACTGACCCTTGGTGAGGCCGTAGATCTGGTTGTTGAACAGCAGGATCTTGATCGGGACGTTGCGTCGCAGCGCGTGAATCAGGTGGTTGCCGCCGATCGAGAGCGCGTCGCCGTCGCCGCTCACCACCCAGATCGAGAGATCCGAACGGGCGAGCGCCAACCCGGTCGCCAGCGCCGGGGCCCGGCCGTGGATGCCGTGCACCCCGTAGGTGTTCATGTAGTAGGCGAAGCGACCGGCGCAGCCGATGCCGGCGACGAACACGATCCGCTCCGGCGGCAGCCCGAGCTCGGGCAGGAACTGCTGCACGGTGGCGAGAATCGCGTAGTCGCCGCAGCCCGGACACCAGCGCGTCTCCTGGTCGGAGGAGAAGTCCTTCTTGGTCAGGCCCGCGGGCGCGCCGCCGTTGCTGCCGTTCGTTTCGCTCACAGCCGCTCCGTGATCACGTCATCGAGCTCCTCGGCGAAGATCGGGAGGCCCTCGACCTTGGTGTAGCTGAGCGCGTCGACCAGGAACTCGCCGCGGATGATGTTGACCAGCTGTCCCGTGTTCATCTCCGGGATCAGCACCTTGCGGTAGGAGCGGACGACCTCGCCGGTGTTGCGCGGCAGCGGGTTGAGGTGATGGAGGTGCGCGGAGTCCACCTTCTCGCCGCGCAGACGAACCCGCCTCACCGCTCCCTTGATCGCTCCGTAGGTCGAGCCCCAGCCGAGCACCAGCATCTCCGCACCGTCGACGCGGTCGACCTCGAGCTCGCCGATCTCGGTTGCGATCCCGGCGATCTTCTTCGCCCGCAGTCGCGTCATCAGCGCGTGGTTGCCGGGCTCGTAGCTGATGTGACCCGTCCCGTCCTCCTTCTCCAGTCCGCCGATCACGTGCTGGAGGCCCGTGGTGCCGGGTAGCGCCCACGGGCGTGCGCCCCGCTCGTCGCGGAGGTAGGGCCAGAACTCCTCGCCGCTGTTCGGGCCGGTCGCGAACCCCGGGTCGATCTCCGGGAGGTCGGCCGCGTCCGGGACCCGCCACGGCTCCGACGAGTTGGCGAGGAACGTGTCCGAGAGGAGGATCACGGGCGTGCGGTAGGCGACCGCGATCCGCGCCGCCTCCAGCACCGCCTCGAAGCACTGGGCCGGCGTCGACGCGGCGACGACCGGCAGCGGCGACTCTCCGTGGCGACCGTGGATCGCCATCAGCAGGTCCGCCGCCTCGGTCTTGGTCGGCATCCCCGTCGAGGGGCCGGCGCGCTGCACGTCGATCACCACGAGGGGAAGCTCGAGCGTGGCGGCGAGCCCGATCGTCTCCTGCTTCAGGTCCATGCCGGGCCCGCTCGAGGCCGTGACCCCGAGGTGGCCGCCGAACGACGCGCCGAGCGCCATGTTGGCGGCCGCGATCTCGTCCTCCGCCTGAACCGTCCTCACCCCGAAGCGCTTGTGGCGCGAGAGCTCGTGGAGGAGCTCGGACGCCGGGGTGATCGGGTAGCTGGCGAGGAACAGCGGCAGGCCGCTGCGGACGCTGGCCGCGATCAATCCGAGTGCCGCCGCCGTCGTGCCGTTGATCCCCCGGTAGGTGCCGGGCTCAGCGGGGGCGGCCTTGACCTCGTAGTGGACCTGAAGCAGCTCCGCGGTCTCGCCGAAGTTGTAGCCGGCCCGGAAGGCCGCGAGGTTGGCCTCCATGATCTGCGGCTTGGCGGCGAACTTCTGCTCGATCCAGCGGATCGTCGCGTCGGTGGGACGGCTGTACATCCACGAGACCAGCCCGAGGGCGAAGAGGTTCTTGGAGCGCGCCGCGTCGCGGGCCGTGATCCCGTCGATGCCCTCCGTCGCCCGCACCGTCATCGAGGTCATGGGGACGCGGAAGACCTGGTAGTCGTCGAGGGCTCCGTCATCCAGCGGGTTGGCCTCGTAGCCGGCCTTCCTGAGGTTGTGCTCGCTGAACCCGTCTTGGTTGGCGATCACGATGCCGCCCCGTTCCAGCTCCGTGAGGTTCGCCTTCAACGCCGCCGGATTCATCGCCACCAGCACGTTCGGCTGGCCGCCCGGGGTGAGGATGTCGCGCGAGGCGAAGTGGATCTGGAAGGCGGAGACGCCCGCCAGCGTCCCGGCCGGCGCCCGGATCTCGGCGGGGAAATCGGGCAGGGTGGCCAGGTCGTTGCCCACCAACGCCGTCGCCGCCGCGAAGCGGTCGCCGGCGAGCTGTATCCCGTCGCCCGAGTCGCCGGCAAATCGGACGACGACGCGCTCTATCTCCTCGGTGGCTTTGTTCAAATCACTGCCCGCCCATCAGCGATTGTACGCACGGGTCCAGAGAACTCCGAAGGGTGGGCGCCCACTGCCAGGAAGCTGTCGATTCCGTCCGCGCCGCATGCGAACATCTGTTCGTGCGTTGGGAGCATCTGACATTCGACCGAAAGGAGGCCGAGGCGAGGTTGCCCGGCTTCCGCGAGCCAGCCGTCGTGCGCACCTTCGACGCGCCGGAGGCGCTCGGAACCCGCTTCTACGAGGTCCGGGCGCGCTCCGCGCTGAACCGGGTGCCGAAACGCTCGCGGATGCCGTTCCGCTGGACGATCAATCCGTATCGCGGTTGCACCCACGCCTGCTCTCCTACTGCTTCGCCCGCCCCACACATACGTACCTCGACTTCAACGCCCGTGAGGACTTCGAGCGCCAGATAGTCGTCAAGGTGAACGCGCCGGAGGTGCTGCGCGCCGAGCTTGCCCGTCCCTCGTGGCAGGGAGAGCACGTGGCGCTGGGCACCAACACCGACCCCTACCAGTGGGTCGAAGGTCGCTACCGGCTGATGGAGGGGATCTGGGAGGCGATGCGCGACTTCTCGAACCCATGCTCGGTGCTCACCAAGTCGCCCCTCCTGCTCCGCGACCTCGGGCTGATGAAGGAGATCGCCGAGCGGACCGAATTCACCGCGAACCTGTCGATCCCGACCCTCGACGAGGAGGCGTGGCGAGCGACCGAGCCACACACGCCCCATCCCAGGAAGCGAATCGAGGCGGTGGCCGAGCTGAAGCGGGCCGGGATCCGCACCGGGGTGCTGGTCGCGCCGCTGATCCCGGGCGTCAACGACTCCCCGGCGCAACTCGAGCCGCTGCTCGAGCTCCTGGACGAGGCCGCCCCGGACTCGATCGGCGGCGTCGCCCTGCACCTTCGCGGCGAGGTGCGCGAGATCTGGTTCGACTGGCTCAGGGAGCGCCGTCCGGACCTGATCCCCCGCTACCGGGAGCTCTACGGACGGGGGGCCTACATGGACCGGGAGGAGGCAGACCGCCTCGCCGCGATGGCGCGCCGGAGGGAGAGGGGCACTCGAGGGCGGGGCGCTCGGCCGGCCGAAGCCGCCGGGGAGGGCGAGCTCAGCCCACGACCGGGGCGGCAGCGCCGGCTCTTCTGAGCGCCACCGCGACGCTAAGGGTGCCGAGCGCGCAGGTCGCACCGAGCCAGAACGCGGCCGGGTAGCCGCCGAGCGTCGCGGCGACCCCCGCCAGTGGAGCGCCCAGGCCGACGCCGAGGTCGAAGAAGCCGGTGAAGGTGCCGAGCGCGGCGCCGCGTCGGCCCTCGGGGACTCGGTTCACGACGACCAGCGAGAGGGACGGATAGAGGAGCGAGAAGGCGGTCCCCATCGCCGCCGCCCCGACGATCGCCATCGGCAGCGTCGTCGCCAGCGCGATCAGGGCGAGGCCGACCGACTCCACGGCCGCCGCGCCCGCCGCGCACCGAAGCGGGCCGATCCGGTCGGGGAGATCGCCGGCGAGCAGCCGGGTGAGCACGACGGTGACGGCGAACACGGTGAAGGCGATCGCCCCGTGCGAGTCGCCGTTCGCCTGCAGGTGGAGGACGATGAAGGAGGCCATCGCCGCGTAGCCGACGCTGGCCAGCGAGAGCGCGAAGCCGGGGCGGATCGACTCGCGGGCGATCAGGGGCCCGCGGGCGGCGTGCGGCGAGGGCTCGAACGGATCCGGGATGCGAAGCGCCACCAGCGCTCCCAGGAACGGCGCCGCCGCCGCGAAGGCCCAGACGAGGTGGAAGCCCGAGGCGTGGTAGAGCAGCTCCCCGATCGACGGCCCGATGCTGAGCCCGCTCCAGACGGCGAGCCCGTAGAGGCCGATCACCCGGCCGCGGCGCCCCGGGGGGGCCAGGTCGACGATCCAGGCGGAGCCCGCGGTGAACACCGTGTCCTCGCCCATCCCGAGCACCAAGCGGGCCCCGATCAGGCCGGGCAGCCCGGTCGGAAGGAGGTAGAGCAGGCCGGCCAGGGCGGCCAGGAGCGTGCCGACAACGACCGTCGGCCGTCGGCCGCGGTGATCGGCCAGTCGGCCCGCCAACGGGCGCCCGGCCAGCCCGGTCAGCGCGTATGCCCCCACCACGACGCCGACCGCGACGTTGCCGGAGTCGAGGGGCCCCCTGACGTAGCGCGGCAGCACGGGCAGGACGGCCCCAACCGCCATCAGCGAGAGCAGCGTGACGACGAAGATGCCGGCGAAGGCGGCGAAGGGCGATCGGCGCACCAGCGCTCAGCTCGTCCCGGCCGCGCGAAGCTCGGCCCGCTTGATCTTTCCGCTGGCTGTCTTGGGGAGCTCGTCGGCGAACTCGACGATCCGTGGGAACTTGTAGGGGGCGGCCACCCGCTTGCAGTGCTCCTGAAGCTGGCGGGCGAGCGCGTCGCCGGGCTCCCCCTGGCGCAGGACGACGATCGCGCGCACCACCGAGCCACGATCGGGGTCCGGGGCCGCGACCGCCGCCGCCTCGGCGACGGCCGGATGGGTGAGCAGCGCCGACTCGACCTCGAACGGCCCGATCCGGTAGCCGGCCGAGAGGATCAGATCATCCCGCCGTCCCTCGTACCAGAGGTAGCCATCCTCGTCCTCGCTGACCACGTCGCCGGTCGGCCACCACTCGCCCTCGAACGAGTCGCCGTCCAGGTAACGGCTGAAGAAGGTGGGGCAGCGATCGCGGTTGACCTGGAGCTCCCCGTCGATGATTCGCACCTCGAAGCCCGGCAGGGGCCTTCCCATCGAGCCGTAGCGCACCTCGTCTCCGACCAGGTTGCCGCTCACGTGGCCGGTCTCCGTCTGCCCGTATCCGTCGCAGATCTCCCGCCCGAGGCCGTCCCGGAAGACCTCGATCACCTCGGGGTTGAGAGCCTCTCCCGCCGAGACCATCCGGCGCAGCGCCGGCAGCGGACGGAGCTCACCCCGCTTGGCGAGCATCCGGTACTCGGTCGGCGCCTGGCAGACGACGTTGACTCTCTCGCGCTCGAGCAGCTCGAGGCGCTCGGCGGGATCGAAGCGGCCCTCGTGCAGGAGGGCCGCCGCCCCGCAGAGCCACGGGGCGACGAACACGTTGCGGGCTGACTTCGACCAGCCGGTCGCCGTCGTGCACCAGACCAGCTCTCCCTCGCGAGCGCCCAGCCAATGCTCGGCCTGGGTCCGCTGGGCGGCCAGGTACCGCTGCGGGTGCAGGGCGCCCCGCGGCTCGCCGGTGGTGCCGGAGGTGAACACGATCAGGGCCCCGTCGGTCGGGTGGAGGTCCGCGATCTCGGCGGGCGCCTCCTGGGCACGCTCCTCGTCCATCACCTCGGCGACCTCGCCCAGGGTCATCGTGGGCACGCCGCCGGGCAGCAGGCCGAGCAGGGCCTCGGCGCCGACGCAGAGGGCGGGGTTTGCCGCCGCGGCGCGGAGCTCGACGTCGTGGCGGCGCAGCTGCGTGTTGCAGGGGAGCGCGATTGCCCCGGTCCGCCAGCAGGCGAGCATCGCCAGCACCCATTCGACCCGGTTGCCGATCAGGGTCATCACCACGTCCCCGCGCCGCACTCCGCGCGCCGCGAAAGCCCCCGACAGCCCGGCGCTGCGAGCGATCAGCTCGCCGAACCCCCACTCGCGGCGCTCTCCCTGGTTGGAGATCGTCACCAGCGCCGGCCGCGCCGACGGGAAGCGTTCGAGCACGTCCTCGATGAAGTTCATTGCGCCTCGATCGGGTTCACGGCGGCGTAGTCTGCCGCTGATCGACGGTTCGCTGCGCGTCGGCGCATAGAGTGGAACGCGTAAGCGGAGCTCGCAGAAGGAGGAAGGCATGGGCAAGAGGACGAGCTACGAGCCGGGAACGTTCTGCTGGATCGAGTTGTCGACCACCGACCCCGACGACGCGAAGCGCTTCTACGGCGAGCTCCTCGGCTGGGGGTTCGAGGACAGCGAGATGCCCGGGGGTGGCACCTACACGATGGCCCGGATCGATGGCGATGTCGTCGCCGGCATCACCGCTCAGCCGGAGCAGCAGCGCTCGGCGGGCGTCCCCCCCAACTGGTTCTCGTACGTCGCGGTGGAAAGCGCCGACGATGCCGCGGCGCGCGCCAGCCAGCTCGGCGGAGTCGCCCACGCGGGCCCGTTCGACGTCGGCGAAGCCGGCCGCATGGCGGTGCTCGGCGACCCCACCGGAGCGATGCTGGGGGCCTGGGAGCCGCGTGATGCAATCGGGGCCGGCCGGGTCAACCAGCCGGGCTGCCTGACCTGGAACGAGCTCGGCACGAGCGACGTGCCGAAGGCGCTCTCCTTTTACGAAGGGTTGTTCGGCTGGACCGGCGAGGTGCTGCAGATGGGCTCGGGGCCTGCGTACACGGTGATCCGCGTCGGCGAGCGCGCCAACGGGGGCATTCGCGACCTTTCCCCCGAGGAGGAGCAGGCGGGAGCCCCTCCGTACTGGTTTCCCTACCTCGCCGTGGAGTCGCTCGACGGCGCGATCACGAGGTGCGGCGAGCTCGGCGGCGCGAAGGTCTTCGGCCCGATCGACTTCCCCGCGGGGAGGATCGCGGCCCTCCGCGACGCCCAGGGGGCGATGTTCGCGATCTGGGACGGCGTGCTCGAGGACTAGGCGCGGATTCCCCCACGGTCCTCCTGACCCACCAGCCGAACCCTCGCCAACGACCGACAAACTCGCGGAATGTGGGTCGTTCGCGAGCTCGGGACCCCCACTGGTGGTCGAGCAGCCTAGCCGCGCCGCAGCTCGGAGCCGTCGTAGAGCTTCTTGATCACCACGGCGCCGTCGGGCGCGGCATCGAGGCAGAGCTCGCAGAGGACGCACTCGTCGAGGTTCTCCTCGACGATCCGAAGCGCGCCGGCCTCGCCGTCGGCGGCGAAGATGTCCACGGGGCAGACCTCGGCGAGCCTGCCGGCCAGCGCCGCGTCGTCGGCGACCGTCTGATCGACCTCGATCCCGATGAACACTCCGGTCAGCTGCTCGCCGCCGGTCGGGGGCGCGCTCATGCCGTCACCCCGATCTTCTCCTTGACGGCGTCCGGGATCTCGTCGATCCGTTCGACGACCGGGATCCCGGCCCCCTCCAGGCGGGCGATCTTCTCGGTTGCCGTGTCCTCGGCTCCCTCGACGATCGTCCCGGCGTGGCCGAAGCTCATCCCCTTCATCTCCTCGGAGTCCATGAACCGGCCGGCCATGAAGGCGACGATCGGGAGCCTCGATCGGTTGTCCTTGACCCACTCGGCGAGCTGCGCCTCCATCCGCCCGCCCGGCTCCGTGTAGATGACGATCGCCTCGGTTTGCTCGTCAGCCTCGAACAGCGGCATCAGCTCGGCGTAGGTCGACCCGATGATCGCGTCGCCGCCGATCGAGACCGCCGTCGACTGCCCGAGGCCGGCCGCGGTCAACGTGGATGAGATCTCGGTGGTCATCCCGCCGCTTCGCGACATGACCCCGATCGCGCCCGGCGCGTAGGCCTTGGCAGCGTCCTTCGCCGGCCCTCCGATGCCGCCCATCTTGCAGACCTCGGGGACGATCAACCCGAGGCAGTTCGGGCCGATGATCCGGGCCCCGCGCATCCCGGCCAGCTCGACCATCTCGGCGACGTCGCGACGAGGGATCCGCTCGGTGACGATGACGATCAGCTCGATCCCCGCCTCGATCGCCTCGAACACGGCATCCTTGGTGAACGCGGGCGGGACCGTGACCACCGAGCCATTGGGGACGTAGCCGACCGCGTCGGCGACCTGCTGCACGGTGTCGAAGACCGGGACGCCGTGGACCTCGCGCCCCTTTCGCCCCGGGGTCACTCCGCCGACCACCCGGGATCCGTAGTCGAGGCACTCCCGGGTCAGGTTGACCGCCTCGCGCCCGGTGATGCCCTGGACGATGAACGTGAACTCCTCTGAGAGCAGGATCGACATCTCAGGCGGCACCAATTGCGGCGGCTTCGCCGCCTGACCTGCTGCTTTCGGTGCTAAAGCACCTCATCACGTACCTTCCTGGATCTTCGCCACGGCCCGACCGGCGGCATCCCACATCGAGACCGAGCGGTCGCAGTACTCGACCCCGTAGCGCCGGAGGATCTTTTCCCCCTCCTCCTCCCAGGCGCCGGGGATGCGGAAGACCGCGATCGTCTCGGCCGGGTCCCTTCCGAGCTCCAGGCAGGCCTTGATCACCCCTCGGGCGACGATGTCGACCCGGGTGTTGGAGACGATCGACATCATCACGGCGATCTTCTCGACGCCGTCCTTGCGCAGCACCTCCTTGGCGAGCCCGCAGGCCTTCGCCACCGAGGGGTTGCCGCCGATCTCGGTGTAGTTGGCGGGCTTGCCGCCCTGGCTGCGAACCGCGTCGGTGAGCGTCAGCGAGCCGCCGCCCGCTCCGATCACCAGCCCGAGGTTGCCGGAGAACCCGTGGTCCTTGCCCTGGATCACGCCACGGTGATCGGCCGCGTCGATCGCCTTGACGTTGCGCTCGAAATCGCTCGGCTCGTACGGCTCCCGGGTGTCCTGCGCCTCGATCCCGAGCTCCTCCAGCAACTCCTTCTGGCGCGGCTTGGCCTCGTTCTCCATCTCCATGTGGGCGTCGAGGGCGACGAAGCTGCCGTCGTCGAGCCGGGCCAGCGGGTTGATCTCGGCCAGGGTCATGTCGCAGTCGCGCATCAGGCGCGCCAGGCGGGCGAGGATCGGGGTGGCGCGGGTCAGCTCCGAGCCGGTGACCCCGGTCCGAGCGATCACCTGCTTGGCGTGGAAGTCGGAGACCGGCAGCAGGTTCGACAGGTGGCCGCGGCCCACGTGGTCGGGATGGGAGGCGGCCACCTCCTCGATGTCGATCCCGCCCATGTCGCTGAACAGCATCATCGGGCGCTTGACGGTTCCGTCCCAGATCACGCTGGCGTAGTACTCCTGTGCGACCTCCGCCTTCGGGTCGACGAGCACGCCGCGCGGGGCGTGGCCGTTGATCGCGAGGTCCAGGATCGCGGCCGCGTGCTCGGCGGCCTCCTCGGGGGTGTCGGCGAACTTGACCCCGCCGGCCTTCATCCGGCCGCCGGTCAGCACCTGGGACTTGATCACCACCGGCCCGCCGATCTCGGCGGCCACCTCGCGAGCTGCCTCGGCGGTGGTGCAGAAGCCGTAGCGGGTGACCGGGATCCCGGCCCGCTCGACGATCCTCCGGGACTCGTACTCGTAGAACCTCATCAGCGGGGCGGGAACCCTATCTGACCCCATCCGTTCCCAGTCTGCGAAACAATGGGCGCACGTCCAGGCACCGAACCCCTGGACGTTTGCCGTTTCAGAGAACCACGGAAGGAGTTGATCCAACCCTTGAGCGAGACGACGGCGGCGGCCGCCGATGCCCTGACCAAGAACAAGGGACTCATCGCCTGGGTGGCGGGGTTCGCCGAGCTGGCCGAGCCCGACGCCGTCCACTGGTGCGACGGGTCCGCCGAGGAGTACGACCGCCTGTGCCAGGAGCTGGTCGACAACGGCACCTTCGAGAAGCTGTCCGACGCGAAGCGGCCGAACTCCTATCTCGCTCGCTCCGACCCCGGCGACGTCGCCAGGGTCGAGGATCGAACCTTCATCTGCTCCGAGAGCGAGGACGACGCCGGCCCGACCAACAACTGGCGGGACCCGGGCGAGATGCGCGCGGAGCTCGACGAGCTCTTCAAGGGCTCGATGCGGGGGCGCACGATGTACGTGGTCCCGTTCTCGATGGGCCCCCTCGGCTCGCACATCGCCCATATCGGCGTGCAGCTGACCGACTCGGCGTACGTGGCGGCCTCGATGCGGATCATGACCCGGATGGGCAAGGGCGCCCTCGACGTCCTGGGAGACGACGGCGACTTCGTTCCGTGCCTGCACTCCCTGGGGGCTCCGCTCGCCGACGGCCAGCAGGACGTCCCTTGGCCGTGCGACGCGGAGAACAAGTACATCGTCCACTTCCCGGAGACGCGTGAGATCTGGTCCTACGGCTCCGGCTACGGCGGCAACGCGCTGCTCGGCAAGAAGTGCTTCGCGCTGCGAATCGCCTCCGTGATGGCTCGCGACGAGGGCTGGCTCGCCGAGCACATGTTGATCCTCAAGCTGACCTCGCCCGAGGGCAGCGTCAAGTACGTCGCCGGCGCCTTCCCGTCGGCGTCCGGGAAGACGAACCTCTCGATGCTGATCCCCACCCTCGAGGGCTGGACCGCCGAGACGATCGGCGACGACATCGCCTGGATGAAGTTCGGCGAGGACGGCCGCCTCTACGCGGTCAACCCCGAGGCCGGCTTCTTCGGCGTCGCCCCGAACACCAGCCACAAGACGAACCCGAACGCGATGGAGACGATCGAGCGAAACACGATCTTCACCAACTGCGCTCGAACCGACGACGGCGACGTCTGGTGGGAGGGGATGACGGGCGAGCCACCCGATCATGCGATCGACTGGCACGGCAACGACTGGACTCCCGACTCGGATGGGCCCGCCGCTCATCCGAACTCGCGCTTCACCACGCCCGCGGCCCAGTGTCCCTCGATCGCGCCCGAGTGGGAGGACCCGAACGGGGTGCCGATCGACGCCTTCCTCTTCGGGGGTCGCAGGGCGACCGTGGTGCCGCTGGTCACCGAGGCGTTCGACTGGGAGCACGGCGTCTTCCTCGGCGCGACGATGTCGGTCGAGACGACCGCCGCTGCCGCCGGCGAGGTCGGAAAGCTGCGGTTCGACCCGATGGCGATGCTCCCCTTCTGCGGGTACAACATGGCCGACTACTTCGGTCACTGGCTGCGCATGGCGAGGGAGCACGATCGCGAGAGGCTGCCCCGGATATTCCTCGTCAACTGGTTCCGCAAGGACGGTGACGGCGGCTTCATCTGGCCGGGGTTCGGCGAGAACAGCCGGGTGCTCGAGTGGATCTTCCGACGCTGCGACGGCGAGGCCGAGGCCGAGGAGACCGCGGTCGGGCTCGTCCCGGCAGCCGGCTCGATCAACGCCGAGGGGCTCGACCTCGCGCCCGGGCGCCTCGAAGAGCTGCTGACGGTCGATCCGGCGGACGTCCTGGAGCAGCTGCCCCAGGTCAAGGAGCACCTGGCGCGGTTCGGCGACCGCCTCCCGGACGAGGTCCAAGCGCAGCTGGAGGCCCTCGAGCGGCGTGTCGGCGACGCCTGAGCACGGGCGGCGGCGGCCGCTCTATTACCGACTCGCCTTTCCGCTCGTCGCCTCGCGCCCGGGGTCCTGGTTCTTCGTCAACGTCGCCCCCCACCTCGACCGCGGGCTGCTTCGCCTCACCGGCGGCCGGCTGACCACCGGCGGCCGGGGCCTGGTCGGCTTCCTGGTCGTGCGCGGGGCTCGAAGCGGCGGCGAGCGCACCACCCCGCTGGTCTGGACCGGCGATGGCGAAAACGTCCTCTTGGTCGCCTCGAGGGGCGGGGACACGAAGCACCCGGCCTGGTACCTGAACGCGGTGGCGAATCCGGACGTCAGGTTCTCGGCCGACGGCACAGAGCGCCCCTACCGGGCGCGGACCGCGACCGCGGAGGAGCGTCCACGGCTCTGGGAGCTCGTCAACCGCCGCTACCCGGGTTACGAGGTCTACCAGCGCCGCGCCGGGCGCCGCGAGATCCCGATCGTGGTGCTGGAGCCGACTACATAGGCAAGGAGCGGCGCCGCAACCGCTTGATGGCCCGGAGCTCCTCTACGTCGATCAGATCCACGGGCTTTCCGGCGGCGAGCTTCATCGCGATCATGTCGTCGGGGGAGGCGACCAACACCGAGAAGCCGCCGAGGTCCATTCGCTCGGCGTGGCGACGTAGTACGGCATAGCGGGGCGCCCCATCCACGTCGCGATGGACGTCCAGCCATCCGGCCGCGGTGTCGAGCGTCAGCAGCTGAACGTTTCGCAGGGTGCCGGCATCGGGAACGAAGGGAACGTCTTCGGCGATCTCCCGTAGACGCGCGTCCAGTTCGACCAGGACTGCGCCCAGCGCCTCCAGGTTGCCCTCATCGGCAGCGAAGACGATGTCCAGATCGCGAGTGAGGCGCGCCGAGCCGTGGAGGAGCATCGCGATGCCGCCGATCACGACGAAGTCGACGCCGGCCTCGGTAAGGCGTCTCAGCAGCCCCTCGGCGTCCAGGTCGGGCCACTCAGCGGGACGCTTGTCCTTGGGGTCCACCGGTGCCCCTCACCGTGGGAGCAAGTTGCCTGAGATCGTTGTAGGCCGCAGCGAAGTACCTCAGCCGCTCGGCGGCGGTCTTCCGCAGATTGGAGACGAGCATCGTCTCGTCGAGGGGGGGATAGGTGCTGGGCTCGAGCTCGATCTGCATCGCATTGCCCGTTGCCGCCACCGCGTGCCGAAAGGTCTCGAATCGTGGGTTTGCGTCCGAGGACTCGAGTCGGGCGACAGCAGACTGGGTGGTGTCGAGCCGTCGTGCGAGCTCGGCCTGCGTGAGGCCGGATGCCTCACGCGCGCGCTTTAGGAATGGACCGGGAGCCATCATCACATCACATTTTAGCGATATCGCATATATGCGATGGCAAAATGGTCGGCAGGTACGGTAAGGCGCTCATGCACTCGCTGGAGCAGTCCTCGCGCCTGCCCGCCGCCGCCCGCGACGTCTGGGGCGGAGCTGGATCCTGCTCGGGGGCCTCGTCCCGGTCGACTTCGACGATCTGCACCTCGTCGAGCTGGAGCCCGGGCGGCGCTTCCTGGAGCGCTCGCGGACGCTGACCTTTTCGGTCTGGCAGCACGAGCGCCTGGTCGAGCCCGACGGCGAGGGCCGCTGCCGGATCACCGACCGGCTGGGCTTCGAGCTCCGCTCGGCGCTGGCCTGGCTGCCCGGCTCGGCGCGGCTCGCGCGGGCGGTCGTCGCGGCGCTCTTCCTCCATCGCCACCGGCGGCTCGCACGCCACTACCTGGGTGCCGCGCCGCGCTCGGCGGGCTAGAGCTCGTAGGCCTCCGCCAGCTCCGGGTCCTTGCGGGCGAGCATCTCGGCCAGCGTGACCATCACCTTGCACTGCTTCCAGGTCGCGTCATCCTGCATCTTGCCGTCGATCATGTGGACGCCACGGCCGTCCGGGATCGCCTCGAGCACCTTCTTGGCGAACCGGACCTCCTCGGCCGGGGGGCTGAAGACCTTCTTGGCGATCTCGATCTGCGCCGGGTGGAGCGACCAGGCGCCGACGCAGCCGAGCAGGAAGGCGGCGCGAAACTGCGTCTCGCATCCCTCGGTGTCCTTGATGTCCCCGTAGGGGCCATAGAAGGGCAGGATCCCGGCCGAGGTGCAGGCGTCGACCATGCGGGCGATCGAGTAGTGCCAGGGGTCCTGCTGCGCGGTGGCGCGTTGGGCGTCGGGGTTGTCGGGGTCCGGGTCCTCGATCACCCTGTAGGCGGGATGGCCGCCGCCGACCCGGGTCGTCTTCATGCGCCGGAACGCGGCCAGGTCGGCCGGGCCGAAGCTCATCCCCTGCATCCGCGGGCTCGCGGTCGCGATCTCCTCGAGGTTGACGACGCCCAGCGAGGTCTCGAGGATGGCGTGAACGAGGAGCGGGCGCTCGAGGCCCGCCTTCGCCTCGAGCTGGGCCAGCAGCCGATCGACGTAGTGGATGTCCCAGGGGCCCTCGACCTTGGGGATCATCACGACCTCGAGCTTGTCCCCGATCTCGGTCACCAGGCTGACGAGGTCGTCCAGGGCCCAGGGGCTCTCCAGCGAGTTGACCCGCGTCCAGAGCGAGGTGTCGCCGAAGTCGGTGGACTTGGCGACCCGGACCAGGCCCTCGCGCGCCGCCTCCTTGCGGTCTGCCGCGATCGCGTCCTCGAGGTTGCCGAGCAGGATGTCGACCTGCTTCGCCATCTCGGGGACCTTGGCGGCCATCTTCTCGTTCGAGGGGTCGAAGAAGTGGACCATCCGGGATGGCTTCACGGGAATCTCGGTCGGCGGCTGAGGGGCGCCGATCGCGAGCGGGTTTCCGAACTGGCGTGGGTTTCGCAACTTGCTTCTCCCAAGGTCAAGCGTAGATCAGCGACGAGGGAGCGGAACCGTACCGGCTCGCCGCCGCCGACTAGCCTCCCGGCATGGAGGTGAGGATCAGGGCGGCCGAGCGGAAGGACGCGGGCGCGGTGCTCGACGCGTTGGAGTGGCTGTTCGCTCCCCCTGGAGCGCGACCCGACGACTGGGATCCGGAGCGGGCCAGGAAGGCGCTTGACGAGGCGATCTCCTCGCCCGACGCGCTCGTCCTCCTCGCCGAGCTCGAGGACGGCCTGCTGGTCGGCTACTGCACCGTCTATCACGGCCCGCACACGATCCGCTTCGGGATGCGGGCCTGGCTGGAGGAGCTCGCCGTCCACCCGGACCGCCGCTCGGCCGGCATCGGGGCCCGGCTGCTCGACGCCGCCAGAGCGTGGGCCCGCCAGCGAGGCGCCTCGCACCTGAAGCTGGACAGCGCTCTGCCCCGCACCGAAGCGCACCGCTTCTACGAGCGCCAGCGGCCGAGCGGGCGCTCCTACAGCTTCGCCTGGAGGCTGTAGGGCGCTCACCCGAGCCGGCACGCGCACGCCCATCCGAGCACCGCCGGCAGCTAGCCGCTTGGATCGACTGTCGCCTTACTCGGCCGGAGACCGAGTAATCCGACACTCGACCGGAGGCGCCGGCGATCGCGACCCCGCAGCTATCCTTCCCGGCGCCCCCGAACCAGGGCCCGCCGCAACCCAAGGAGCCATGGCAGTAGCCACCGATACCTACACGGAGAAGACCGACGAGCAGAAGGCGATCACCGAGATGGTGCGCCAGTTCGCCGACAACGAGATCATCCCGGTCGCCGAGGAATACGACTCCGAGGACAAGTTCCCGGAGCCGATCGTCGAGCAGATGAAGGAGCTGGGGCTGTTCGGGGTGACGATCCCCGAGGAGCACGGCGGGATGGGCCTCGACCTGACCACCTACGCGATGATCGTCGAGGAGCTCTCCCGCGGTTGGATCTCGATCTCCGGGGTCGTCAACACCCACTTCATCGGCTCCTACCTGCTGATGAAGTTCGGCACCGACGAGCAGAAGGACCACTTCCTGCCGAGGATGGCCACCGGCGAGATCCGCGCCGCCTTCTCGCTGTCCGAGCCCGAGGTCGGCTCCGACGTGCAGGGGATCAAGTCGACGGCGAAGCGGGTCGCCGAGGACGAGTGGGAGATCAGCGGCCAGAAGATGTGGGTCACCAACGGGCTGCTGTCGGGCGTCGTCTTCGTGCTCGTCAAGACCGATCCCAAGGCCGATCCGCCGTACAAGGGCATGACCTGCTTCATCTGCGAGAAGGAACCCGGCGCCGCCGAGGTCCCGGGGCTTCGGATCCCGCCGAAGATCAGGAAGATGGGCTACAAGGGGGTCGAGTCGACCGAGCTCGTCTTCGATGGCTTCAAGGTCGCCGACGACCGTGTTCTCGGCGGGCCGGAGGGGATCGGCCAGGGCTTCGTGCAGATGATGGACGCGCTCGAGGTCGGTCGCGTCAACGTCGCCGCGCGGGGCGTCGGGGTCGCTCAGCGGGCCCTCGAGCTCGCCCTGCGCTACAGCCAGCAGCGGAAGGCCTTCGGCAAGCCGATCGCCCAGCACCAAGCGATCACCTTCAAGCTCGCCGAGATGGGCACCCGCCTGGAGGCGGCGCGGCTGCTCACCCTGAAGGCGGCGAGGATGAAGGACGCCGGCGAGCGCTCGGACCTCGAGGCGGGGATGGCGAAGCTGTTCGCATCCGAGGCGGCGAGGGCGAATGCCGAGGACGCCTTGCGCATTCACGGCGGCTACGGGTATTCGAAGGAGTACGAGATCGAGCGGATCTACCGCGACGCGCCGCTGCTCCTGATCGGCGAGGGCACCTCCGAGATCCAGAAGATGGTGATCGGCAAGAAGCTCCTGGAGCGAAACCCGATCTGATGCTTGCCCCGGACCCGGCTTCGCCTCCACCGCGGCGGGGTTGCTGATGCCCAGACCTCAGGAGCTGATCGCGGTGGCCGTTCGCAACCTCGAGCGGGAGGTCCCGGCGCTGGCGCGGCTGAAGATCGTCGTCCGCCTCGAGCTCAAGGGACGCGGAGACGTCCAGGTTTTCCGGGTCCGGCTCCCCGCACCGGAGGTGTCCAAGGGCGAGCCCGACGATGCCCGGCTCGAGGTGGCGATGTCGCGCTCCGTCTTCAACCGCTGGGCCGAGAAGGGCCATGTCGCCGACTGGCGAGACGCCTACGACCACGGCGACGTCAGGGTCACCGGCGATCCCGAGGTGCGGAAGCTGATCGGCACCGTGATCGAGCGCCACCTGGCGCGCGCCCAGCTCAGGAAGGCCCACTAGCCGGTGCGGCGTCGGGGGGCGTTCGCGATCGCGCTCGTCGTCTGCCTCGCGGTCGGCTCGGGCTGGGCGATAGGCGCGTCCCGGGAGCCCGTTCCCAGCCGGTCGGAGCTGCGCTCCGAGGCGTCCCTGCCCCGGGGCTTCGTCCCAGCGGTGGCGGGCACCGAGCGGGGACTGGGCCGTTATTTCGTGATCATGCGGCAGCCGTCGGTGGCCGACAAGCTCCGGTCGAGCGGCGACTCGCTCTCGGGCCCGAGCCAGCGCCGGGCGGCGCGACAGGCGCTTCGCGGCCAGAGGCCCGCGCTCGGCGCGGCGCGCTCGATGGGCGGGCGCATCGTGTTTCGCTACGCGGACCTGGTCGACGGGTTCTCGGCCAACCTCTCGCCGTCGGCGGCCACCGCGCTCGATCGACGGGCGGACGTGCGGTCCGTGCAGCCGGTGCCGATCGTCCACAAGCTCGCCAGCACGGGGCTCGCGGCGCGGGGCGCCGGGCAGAGCGCCTCCTTCATCGGCGCCCCCAAGGTTTGGAGGAAGCTCGGCGCCCAGGGCCAGGGGATCACGGTCGCCGACGTGGACACCGGGATCGACTACACGCACAAGAACTTCGGCGGCCCCGGCACCGCGGCCGCCTACCGCCACAACGATCCGAACTTGATCGAGCCCGGCACCTTCCCGACCAGAAAGGTGATCGCCGGCTATGACCTGGTGGGATCGGACTACGACGTCCTCGACGACGACCCCTCCAACGACGTCCCTCGCCCAGACCCGGACCCGCTCGACCGCGACGGCCACGGCTCCCACACGGCCGGGAGCTGTTGTGGCGACGGGGTCCCGGGCAAGGTCGGAAAGGGGGTCGCCCCGAAGGCGAAGCTCTACGCGATCAAGGTCTGGGACGTCGGCGACTCGACCGCCGACGTCCTGGTGGCGGGATTCGAGCGCGCGATGGACCCGAACGACGATGGGAACATGAACGACGCCGCCGACGTGCTCACCTTCTCCGGCGGGGTCGACTACGGCTCGCAGAACTCGCTCGAGGCCCAGGCCGCCCAGCGGGTCGTCAATCTGGGCACTGTCCTCGTCGCGGCGGCCGGCAACGCGGGTAACCAGCCGACCGGCGGCTCCGCATACATCGAGGGGTCTCCGGCGAACGCCCCAGGGGTGGTCTCGGTCGCCGCGTCGATCAGCCAGTTCAAGGCCCAGACGCTGTCGATCGACAGCCCCCAGACCTCGCTCCCGGACAACGGCCTGATGGTCCATCAGGACTGGTCGGGGCGGTTCGATTCCGACCTCGCCGACCAGGTGATCGACGCCCGGGAGTTCGACCCTCCATCGGACCCCGCCAACCCCAGCCCGACCGACCAGGAGCTGTGCACCCCGACCGGGGACAGCTTCAACGGCCAGATCGCCCTGATCTTCAAAGCATCGGCCGACTCCGGGGACTGCACCGCGGACCACAAGGTGGCCGCCGCGGAGCAGATGGGCGCCGAGGCGGTGATCCTCTGGAACGGGTTCGGCGGCCTCCCGTCGCAGCTCGGCACCGACTCACCCCAGGCCCCGGTCGGCGTTCCCGCCGTGATGCTGAGCACCAACGATTCCGAGGCCCTCGCCGACACGGTGAGCCCCGACGCCGCGAGCGCCAGCTTCAACACCGTCCCGACCACCGTCACCCTGCACTCCATCACCTCGGCGTTCCCCGAGTTCCGAGACGCAATGACCGACTTCACCTCCGAGGGCCCGGCCCGTCTGACCAACGACCTGAAGCCCGACATCTCCGCGCCGGGGTCGGACATCCTGTCGACCGCGGTCGGCACCGGAAAGGGGGGCCTGCGCGAGTCGGGCACCTCGATGGCGACGCCACACGTCGCCGGGGTGGCGGCGCTGATTCGTCAGATCCACCCGGGCTGGTCCGTGGCCCGGATCAAGGCAGCGATGATGGACACCGCGACGCGCAAGCTGAACAACAACGACCTCTCGGGGCCGGTGCCGGCGACGGTGATGGGCGCCGGTCGGGTGCGCGCCGATCGGGCCGCCGAGGCCGTCTCGGTGGCCGCGCCCGGCAGCCTCTCCTTCGGGCTGCGCCAACTCAAGGGCACCGAGTCCGTGGTGCGGCGCTTCACGGTCGCCAACACCGGCGGCAGGCGGCACCACTACGCGGTCAGCGCGAGCGTCCGCTACGCGGACTACGACCCCGACGTGGCCGGGGTTTCGCTGTCCCTCAACGGAAGCTCATTCGGCGCCTCCCGGAGCTTCAACCTCGGCCCCCACGACTCACGGAGGGTGCTGGTCAGGCTCACCATCCACCCCTCGAAGATCACCGAGGCCGACCAGGAGGACGGCTGGTACTACTTCAATCCCGGCGTCGACGGGTCCGTCAAGGTCGCCCAGACCAAGCACGGCCGCGACACGCTCAAGGTCGCCTGGCACAACGAGCCGCTGGCGGCCTCCGCTGACCGGCTCTCCAAGACCTCGCTGGACCTGAGCGGCGGGCCGGACACGATGACCCTGAAGCGGGGCGGCGCGGGGATCGACCACGCGGACCTCTACGAGCTCGGCGCGACCGATCCCGTCAACAGCACCGAAGAGGAGGACATCGCCGCGATCGGGGCGCGGTCGTTCACCGGCGGCGACCTCGAGGACGGCGACGCGGCCGGGGCGCCCGCCGGCGTGGACGCACTCGCCGGGGTCGGGTGGCAGGAGTTCCTGACCAACGAGAGCTCGCCCGACGAGCCGGTCGAGTTCGGCGTCCAGACCGCGGCCGTGCACAACACGACCGAGACCGAGGAGGTCGACGTGCTCGTCGACGCCGGTGCCGACGGCGTCTTCGCCGACTCGGACTTGAAGGCCGACTACCTGATCGTCAAGGAGGCGGCCCCCGGGGGTCAGGTGTGCGTGTTCGACCTCTCGCTCGCCAACCCGTTCGACGAGTGCTCGGCGAGCTACTTCCCCGACTACACCAACTACGACGGGAACCTGTTCGGGCTCGTCGTCGACGCCCGCCAGATCGGGCTCTCCAACGCGGTACCCGAGCTCTCCTACCAGGTGACCGCCTGCACAGGGGCTCTCTCGGGCGACGTGCCGAGCCCCGTCTGCGACACCGCCGGCCGCTTCGACACCGACGCCGGGACCTACACGGCGAAGCTCGACGCCGCGGAACCGGCGCTCGCTGTCTCGCCGCAGGTCTGCGGGGGGTTCTGGGGCGGCGGCGACTGCGACACCGGCGACCCGATCGAGGTCGACCGAGGCTCGGCCGGGCCGAGCGAGGACCCGAGCATCCTGGCGCTGTTCCCCAACAACGCGCCGGCCCGAGAGCCAACCGTGGTCAGCACGAGCCACTGACGGGCTCTGGAACAGAGTCGCCACTCGGGCAGCCCGCGGACCGCGAGAGCGTCGGCGCGATCTTCATCACCCCCCTCGAGCCACGGGCCCGGGGTCCGCGCCTCGCCGTCAAGGACATCTTCGACACGGCCGGGATCCGCACCACCTACGGATCGGCGATCTTCAGCGACCATGTGCCCGACCGAACCGCGGAGGCCGTGCGACGGCTCGAGGCCTCTGGATACGTGGACGTCGGCAAGGCCAACCTGCACGAGTTCGCCTTCGGCATCACCTCGGAGAACCCGCACTACGGCACAGTCCCCAACCCGCTTCGGGCCGGACGGATCGCGGGCGGCTCGAGTGGCGGATGTGCGGCGGCGCTCGCGGCCGGCCTCGCCGACGCAGCGCTGGGCTCGGACACCGCCGGGTCGATCCGCGCCCCGGCGGCGTGCTGCGGCGTTGTCGGCTTCAAGCCCAGCTTCGGGCTGGTCCCGGTCGACGGCTGCTTTCCGTTGGCGCCGAGCTTCGATCATGTCGGACCGATGGCTCGCTCGGTTGGGGAGTGCGCGCGGATGATGGCGGCGCTGTCCCCGGACATGGACCCGGTGCCTGAGGTCTCGCCCGGTGACGTCGAGGTCGGCGTCGCCTGGTGCGCGGGGGCCGAGCCGTTGGTTCGATCCCGCGTCGAGGAAGCGGTCGCGGCCTTTCCACACCGGCGCGAGATCGCCCTGCCCGCGATGCCGCCCGGGGTGGCCGCCGTGAGGATGCGCGAGACCGCCGAGACCCACGCGACGCTGTTCGCCGCCCATCGCGATCTCTACGGAGAGGACGTGGCGGCGAAGCTCGATCGCTGCTTCGCGGTGACCGACGCGGAGTACGAAGCCGGGCTGCGGACCCGGGAGCGCTACCGGGAGCGATTCGCCGAGCTGACCAGGGGGGTCGACATCCTGCTCACCCCAACCGAGCCGATGGTCGCGCCCGCGGTCGGCGTCGGCGACTTGGCGCTCCGCGATCGGCTGACCCGGTTCACCTACCCGTTCGATGCGATCGGCGCCCCGGCGCTCGCGATCCCCTGCGGTCTGGCCGAGGATGGGCTGCCGGCGTCCGCGCAGCTCGCGGGGCACCCCGGAGGGGACGCGCTGGTGCTGGGCGTCGGGGTGCTGCTCGAGCGGACACTCGGGCATACTGGCCAGCCCTGAACGGACCAATGAGAAGCTGAGGAGCATGAGCGACGCCGAGACCACCGAGCACGAGCTGATCACCGACCAGGCCGGACGCGAGGCATCCGGCGCCCACCGCTACGGGCGCTACCTCGAGGAGTTCGAGGTCGGCACGACCTACAGGCACTGGCCCGCGAAGACGATCACGGAGGCCGAGGATCACCTGTTCTGCCTCCTGACCATGAACCACCATCCGCTGCACGTCAACGACGTCTACGCCCACCAGTCACAGCAGGGCAAGAACGTCGTCGCCGGGCCGTACGTCTACTCCCTCGTCTTCGGGATGACGGTCGCCGACGTCTCGGGCAAGGCGATCGCCAACCTGGCGACCGACGACCTCAGCCATCCGGCTCCGGTCTTTCACGGCGACACCCTGTTCGCGGAGTCAGAGGTGCTCGAGGTGCGACCTTCGGAGTCGAAGCCCGACCGGGGCGTGGTCCGCGTCCACACGCGGGCCTACAAGCAGGACGGCACCCTGGTGGCGGAGTTCAAGCGGGCCGTGCTCGTGCCCCGCGACCCGGACCGCTAGACGAGCTCCGCGACCGCGTCCAGCGCCGCGTTGAAGTCGGTGCCAGGGATCGCCCCGATGCATGGTGAGGTGGTCCCGGCGTCCAGGTAGCGGCGGACCGCCGCCCGGACCTCATCGGCGTCGCCGATCCCTCCCAGGGCGGCCAGCATGCGGTCCGAGAGCCCCGCCTGGGCGCGATCCATGTCGCCGGCCTGGACGCCCGCGTCGAAGGCGGCCAGGTCGTCGCCGAATCCGGAGTGCTCCAGCATGGTGCGATAGAAGGGCAGGGACGCGTAGGGGACGAGCTCGGCGCGCTGTCTGGCCCGGGCGCCCTCCGGGTCGTCGGTGAGCCCGACCGGCACCGCCGCCACCAGGTCGAACTCGTCCATCCCCTTGCCGGCGCGTTGCCGTCCCTCGGTCACCGCCGGCACCACCACGTTCCGGATGTAGTCGGGGTTGCAGAGCCATAGCATCACGCCGTCGCCGATCTCTCCGGCGAGCCGCAGCATGTTGGGCGACAGGCCGGCGACGTAGATCGGCAGGTCGGGCCTTGGCTCGTACCCCATGAACTGGAACCGGGTGTTGAAGAACCGCCCCTCGGGCGGCGTCTCGCCCCTGAAGATGGACCTGACGATGTTCACGTACTCGCGCATCTGCGCCACCGGCTCGGAGATCTTCGAGTCGAACCAGTTCTCGACCGTGACCTGGTGCGAGACGCCGAGCCCGAGGACCATCCGTCCGCCGGAGAGCTCGTCGACGGTGGCGGCCGCCTGCGCCATCGCCACCGGAGTGCGGGCGAAGATCGGCGTGACGCCGGTCCCGAGCCGGGCGCGCTCGGTGGCGGAGGCGTAGGCCGCCAGGAGGATCAGCGCGTCGCGTCCGGCGATCTGGGTGACGTAGACGCTGTCGAACCCGAGCCGATCGGCCTTGCGGACTCGCCCGAGGGCGCTGTCGAGCGAGCGACCGGCGGAGATGAAGGCGCCGATTCCGGGCATCTCGCCCGGGGTTATATCGTCGCCGCCGTGACGGGCGCGGCCGACTTCAGCGACTACTACCGCGAGATCTACGCCCGAGGACTGGCGGGCGAGCAGCCGGAGCTGCCGATCTCGTGGGCCGAGCTCGAGCGCCGCGCCGCAGACGCGATGGAGCCGAGGGCGGCGGCCTACGTGGGCGCGGGCGCGGGCACCGAGGACACGATGCGCGAGAACCTCGACGCCTTTCGCCGCTGGCGGATCGTGCCCCGGATGGCGCGAGACGTCGCCGCGCGCGACCTTGGCGTCACCGTGCTCGGCACCGAGCTGCCGGCGCCGGTGCTGCTGGCGCCGATCGGCGTCCAGACGATCGTCCACCCGGAGGGCGAGCTGGCGACGGCGCGAGCCGCGGCGAGCCTCGGGATCGCGATGGTCGCGAGCACGGCGGCCGCCCACACCCTCGAGCGGATCGCCGAGGCCGGCGGGCCCGGGCCGCGCTGGTATCAGCTCTACTGGCCGAACGATCCCGAGATCGCCGCCAGCATGGCGAGGCGCGCCGAGGCGGCCGGGTACGAGGCGATCGTCGTCACCCTCGACACGTTCATACCCGGCTGGAAGCCCCGTGACCTCCAGCAGGCATGGCTGCCGTTCCTGGAGGGGGTCGGCAACGCCAACTTCCTTCAGGACCCGGTGTTCCGCGGCCAGCTCGACAGGCCTCCGGAGGAGGACCTGGGCGCCGCGACGGGGCACTACCTGAGCATCTACGTCAACCCCTCGCTGAGCTGGGACGAGATCGGCCGGCTGCGGGAGTGGACCTCGATGCCGATCCTGGTCAAGGGGATCCTGCATCCCGACGACGCGCGCCAGGCTCGCGAGCGGGGGGTCGACGGCCTCGTGGTCTCGAACCACGGCGGTCGCCAGGTGGATGGGGCGATCGCCTCCCTGGACGCGCTGCCGCCGATCGCCGAGGCGGTCGGGCAGGACCTCGCGGTGCTCTTCGACAGCGGGGTGCGTTGCGGCGCCGACGTGTTCAAGGCCCTGGCGCTGGGAGCCCGGGCCGTGCTGCTCGGGCGGCCCTACCTCTGGGGCCTGGCGCTGGGCGGTCAGGCGGGCGTGGAGACGGTGCTGAAGATGCTCCTCGCCGAGCTCGATCTGACGATGGCGTTGAGCGGCTACCGGAGCCCCGAGGAGCTCGATCGCGCCGCGCTGGCGCGCGGCGGCTGACCGCGCGACTCAGTGCGCCTCGTCGGCCGCGTGAGCGGGCGGGCGTGATTCCTCGGCCAGCGACGTTATCTCCAGCGTCCCCCTGGCGGCGGCCTCGAGGACGTCGATGGCCTCCTCCTCGGTGCGGGCGTACAGCTCGACCAGCAGGTGGACGACGATCCGCTCCTCGTCGTGCTTGTGGAAGCGAACGTGGGTGAAGAACTCGCGGGTGCCGGACTCTCCCAGCGAGCCGAAGGTCAGGCTGTCCGCCGCCTCCGGCCCCGAGCAGGTCTCCACCTGGTCCTGATCCACGGTCACCGTGCACGAGGCGACGAACGGCTTTCCCGCCACCATCCGCTCCCATCGATCCTCGACCGGGACGACGCGGCTGTCCTCGACCGTCAAGTGGGGCTGGTCGTGCATGCAGTCGAGGCACTGGACAACGGCCTCCTGGATCTCCTCCATCCGGTCGGCCGCCTCGCCGGTCTCGGGGTCGACCTTGAGGATCGCGTCGTAGTGAACCTGCGCCTCGAGTCGCTCGGACCAGCACCGGTAGCAGCGCAGCCAGGCGCTCCGCTCCTCGGGAAAGCCCTCGTTCATGCACGTTCAGCGTAGCTCGCCGCGAAGCAGTGAGTACGTCGCCGCGTCCCGCCGCACCCCCTTGTTCACGAAGTAGGAGCGCAGCACCCCCTCGAACGTGAATCCGGCCCGCTCGGCGACCCGCCGCGAGGCGGTGTTGTCCGGCTCGGCGTGGATCTCGATCCGGTCGGCGGACAGGTTGTCGAAGATCCAGGCGCTGAGCATTCGCACCGCCCGAGTCGCCAGACCGCGCCCCCGCGCTTCGCGCGCGACCCAGTAGCCGAGCTCGCACCGTCCCTCCTGGGGGTCGAGGTGGACGATGCCCACCGAGCCCAGCAGCCGGCCATCGACCGGGTCCACCACCACCAGTCCGAGCAGCTCCCCGAGGCTGCGCCCGAGGCTCTCCTGCTCGAGCCATCCCCTCGCCTCCGTCTCCTCGTAGTGATCGGGCACCCGCGTCCAGCGCGGGATCTCGGGGTCCTGGCAGGCCGCGACGATCGCCGGGATGTCCGAGCTCGCGTGGATGCGGATCGCGATCTCGCCGTCGGAGATCCCCTCGACCGGGAATTCGATCTCGCCGGCCAACCCCGCTAGGCGATGTGCGCGTCGCCGCTGAGCGCGTAACGGGTGCGCGGCGTCTGCGTCATCCGGGGTCAGGCGGGCTGGATCGCGGCGGCCTCGGCGCGCTCGCTCACCAGGTCGGCGATCTCGCCCATGATCCGGTTGAGGTCGAAGTCCTTCGGGGTGTAGACGCGCGCCACGTCCGCCTCGCGCAGGGCCGCCGCGTCGGCGGCGGGGATGATCCCGCCGACCACGACCGGCACGTCGAGATCGGCCTCGCGGAGAAGGCGGACCGTCTCCGGAACCAGCTCGCGGTGCGACCCGGACAGGATCGAGAGGCCGACCACGTCGACGTCCTCGTCGCGGGCCGAGGCGGCGATCTGCTCGGGCGTCAGCCGGATGCCCTGGTAGATCACCTCCATGCCGACGTCGCGAGCGCGGACGGCGATCTGCTCGGCGCCGTTCGAGTGCCCGTCGAGGCCGGGCTTGCCGACCAGGATCCGGATTCGGTGGCCGATCAGCTCCGAGGTCTCGGCGACCCGCCGCCGCGCCGCCGCGAGCAGGTCTCCGTCGCCGCCCTCGGCAGCCGCCGCGCCGACCCCCGTGGGCGCTCGATAGTCGCCGAAGGCCTCGCGCAGCACCCCCGCCCACTCGCCCGTGGTCGCGCCGGCCTTGGCCGCGTCGATCGTCGCCGGAAGGATGTTCGCCGATGGGTCCCGGGCCGCCGCCGCCAGGCCCGCCAGAGCGCGCTCCACCGCCGGTCCGTCACGGTCGAGCTTCCAGCGCTCGAGCGCCTCGATGCGCTCGCGCTCGACCTCCGGATCCGGGGTCAGGATCCCGCCGTCGGCGCCGGCCGTCAGCGGCGAGTCCTCGGTCTCGGTGAAGCAGTTCTGGCCCACGACCTTGATCTCACCGCGCTCGATCTTCGCTACCCGCTCGCGGTTCGACTCGACCAGGCGCGCCTTCATGTAGGGGACCGCCTCGACCGCGCCGCCGTGCTGCTCGACGATCGCCATCTCCGCGCGGGCCTCGTCGGCCAACTCGTCGACCAGCCCGCCCATCACCTTCGAGCCCTCGAAGACGTCCGGGTAGTCGAGCAGGTCGGTCTCGTCGGCGAGGATCTGCTGGATGCGAAGGCTCCATTGCTGGTCCCAGGGTCGCGGCAGGCCGAGGGCCTCGTTCCAGGCCGGGAGCTGGATCGCGCGGGCCCTCGCGTCGCGGCCGAGGGTGACCGCGAGCGCCTCGAGCACGATCCGGGGCACGTTGTTCTCCGGCTGGGACTCGGTCAGGCCGAGCGAGTTGACCTGGACGCCGTAGCGCAGGCGCAGGTACCTCGGCTCGGAGACCCCGTAGCGCTGCCGCCCGATCTCCTCCCACAGGCGCCCCATGGCGCGCAGCTTCGCGTGCTCCTCGATGAATCGCACCCCCGCGTTGACGAAGAACGAGATCCGCCCGAAGACGCGCGGGAAGTCGTCCTCGGCGACCTGGCCGCGACGCCTCACCTCGTCGAGCACCGCGATCGCCGTCGATAGCGCGTAGGCGATTTCCTGAACCGGGGTGGCGCCGGCCTCCTGGAGGTGATAGCTGCAGACGTTGATCGGGTTCCAGCTCGGCACCTCGTTGACCGTGAACGCCACCGTGTCGGCGATCAGTCGCATCGAGGGCTCGGGCGGGAAGGCGTAGGTGCCCCGCGACAGGTACTCCTTGATGATGTCGTTCTGCGTCGTGCCCTTGAGGCTCGAGCGCTCGATCCCGTTCTCCTCGGCGACCGCGACGTAGAGGGCGAGCAGCCAGGCCGCGGTGGCGTTGATGGTCATCGAGGTGTTCATCTCGTCGAGCGGGATGCCGTCGCACAGGGTGTGCATGTCACCCTTGTGGGCGATCGAGACCCCGACCTTCCCAACCTCGCCGCGCGCCAGGGGATGGTCGGGGTCATACCCCGTCTGGGTGGGCAGGTCGAAGGCAACGGACAGCCCGGTCTGGCCCTTGGCCAGGTTGCGTCGATAGAGCTCGTTCGAGCGACGCGCGTCGGAGTGTCCGGCGTAGGTCCGCATCACCCACGGCTTGTCGCGCTCCGGGAGCCGATGGTGGCTCATACGACGAGGAATTCTACGTCGTGCGGGCACGGACGCGGGACGACCACCCGCTACCCTGCAGGACCTCGAATGGGACCGATTCGGCCCACAACCCGAGCCGCGCTCGTGCTTGCGGCGCTGATCGCCATCGGCCTGGCGGCCGCCACCGCGCTCGCCGGCGTGACCGTGTACAAGAACGGCTTCTCCCGAAAGGGGGAGGCGAAAGAGCTTCGCCACGCCGAGGGCAAGCACTGCAAGCGGCGCTTCAGGAGGAAGGCCGGCAAGCTTCGCATCGACGTCACCAGGGGCCCCGAGGTCTGCGGCTATCGCCCCCCGGTCGAGGGCGACACGGACGGGCCCGACCACGACCTCCAGGTGAAGGCGAAGTTCCTCCGGGACACCCCGAAGGGCCTTCGCAAGGACGCCTACGTGGCGGTCGCCGTCCGCTCCGGGAAGACGTCGGAGTACGAGCTCCGGGTGTTTCCGGTCAAGCACAAGTTCAGGCTGGTTCGCTCTCCATCGGGTGGTGGCGGCGACTTCCCGGCGCAGGGCAAGAGCTCGGCGATCAAGGGTTTCAACAAGCCGAACGTGCTCGGCCTGAAGGCGGTGGGCTCGAAGGTGACAGCGAGGGTGAACGGGACCAAGGTCGCCAAGGCGACCGACTCCAATCCGGCTCAGGTAGGCGGTCGCAAGCTCGAGGTGGCGGTGGGGAACGGAAAGCGCTCCCCGAAGACGGTCTCGGCGACGATCGACAATCTGAAGCTTCAGGTCCCCAGGCCCTAGGCTGGAACCATGGCGACGGAGACGCTCGAGCGTCCCCGCACCGGAGGCCCGGATTCCGGCCTCGGCGGCAACTGGCTGGTGATCGTGCTTAATGACGATCACAACACGTTCGACCACGTGGCGAGGACGCTCGCCCGGGTGATTCCGGGGTTGACGGTCGACGATGGATTCCGGCTCGCCGACCGGATCCACAGCTCAGGTCGGGCGCTCGTCTGGACGGGGCCGAGGGAGACCGCGGAGCTCTACTGGGAACAGCTCGAGCAGGCCGGCCTGACGATGGCGCCGCTCGAACAGCACTGAGCCGGCCGCGGAGCCCGACGCGAGGAACGTCCTGCAGCGTGTGCGTGCTCAGGTGGCATCTCGTCCGCGGCTGCCGGTCTAGAAGCCGTGGGGACGGTGGGCGATAAGCCAGCTGGGCGGGCCCGGCGGCGAGCCCGGGAGCGCCGATCGAGCCCGGGAGCGGCGCCGGCCGCGCCGATGCCGACTCCCTTGGCGGCGCCGGAGCTGGGCCGCCCGGAGCTGGAGCAGCGCCCGCAGCTCCACCGTCCGGCTGGACGGGTCGGCGATCGAATCGCCGCTGGTCAGAGAGATCGCCGCCAGCAGCCGCCCTTCGATCTCGGCGCCCAGCAGGGGCCTCTCGGGCGGCGGATCCGAGGCGCGCTCGGCGAGCCGGGCGACGGCCGCCCGGTCGCCGTCTCCGAGGCTGCGAATCGTGATCCCGTCCGGGTGGGGCATGGAGAGAGCTTGTCGTGCCCGGAGAATAAGTGCAACAGGAAGTTCTTCTCATATTGATAAGTTGTTCTTATGCTGGACCTGAAGCGCCTCCGGGTCCTGGCCGAGGTCTCGCGGCAGGGCTCCTTCTCGGCGGCGGCCGAGTCCCTGTACCTGTCGCAGTCGGCGGTCAGCCAGCAGGTGGCGACCCTCGAGCGCGAGGTGGGGATGCCGCTCGTCGAGCGAACCAGGGGGGGCCCGAAGCTGAACGACGCCGGCTGCGCGCTGATCGCCCACGCGGAGGCGGCTCTGGCCCGGCTCGAGCAGGCCGAGCGCGAGCTCAAGGCGATCGCCGGGCTCGAGCGTGGCGAGCTGCGGATCGCGAGCTTTCCGAGCGCCAGCGCGACCCTGCTGACCGATGCGCTGGCGGAGTTCAGCCAACGCCACCCCGGGGTGCGGCTGGCGGTCACCGAGGCCGAGCCCGAGCAGTCCCTCCCCCTGCTGCGTGCGGCGGAGGTCGACCTGGCGATCGTCTTCGACTACCCGATGCTGCCCTCTCGAGACGGGGAGCCCGACGTCGATCGCACCCTGCTGCTGACCGAGTCGATGTACGTGGCGCTGCCGCGCAGCCATCCCCTCGCCGGCGCCGAGGTCGTGAAGCTCGCCGAGCTAGCCGAGGAGAGCTGGATGTGCGGGGTCTGCCCGAGCTCCTGCGGTGACGTCGTCAAGGAGGCGCTGCGAGGTGCCGGCTTCGATCCACGGATCGCCTTCGAGAGCGACGAGTACGAGGTTCAGCAGGCCTACGTCGCCGCCGGCCTGGGCGTTGCGCTGCTGCCGGACCTGGCGCTGCCGACCCTGCGCTCCGACCTGGTGGTTCGCCCGACCAGGCCCACTGCCCCCAAACGGCGCGTCTGGGCCGCGACGCGACCCGAGGGGGCGCGGTCGGTGGCCGCCGGCGAGATGGTCGAGGTCCTGGGGGCCACCAGCGCGAGCTTCTCGCCCCGGGGCGGGGCCGCTGCCTGAGCGACCGGTCGTCACTTGGCCCTTGACGCCTGGCCGCGCCCCCAAAGAGGGGGGTTTTCGTACCGGTCGAGGAAGCCGTCGGCTTTACAGCCGTTTAACAAAGGATGAACAAGTTCAAGGGCTTGATTCTCACCGAGGACGCCTACGGTCCGACCCGGCGAGAGCTGCTCGGGCGCACCCCGCAACTCTTCCCGCTCGCCAACACCCCGCTCCTCTTCTACGCGTTGGAGACGATCCGCAACGCGTCGATCGACGAGGTGATCATCGCCGCCGGAGCCCCCGAGATCGAGGAGCTTCGGGATGCGATCGGGGACGGATCGGATTGGGATCTCGCGATCAGCTACCTGGAGACCGAGCAGGTCCTCGGAGCCGCCCACACCGTCGGGTTGACCGAGCCGCTGGTCGGTGAGAGCCCGCTGCTCGTCTTCGACGGCGCGACCCTCGTCACCCAACCCATCCAGCCCTTCCTCGAGCGCTTCGTGGACGGCGGGCTCGACGCGCTCGCCCTGATGGGGACGAGGACGCGGGTCGAGGCTCGTCGGCCCGACCTGGCCGGCGTCGGCACCTGCATCCTGGGGCCGCGGATCTTCGACGCGGCCGCGGCGGTCGGCGGATGGGGGTCTGGCCAGTACGACCTGGAGGCGGCGGTCTCCTGGCTGGTCGCCGCGGGTGGACGGGTGGAGACCCACCGGGTGGACGGCTGGTGGAAGAACACCGGCAGGCCCGAGGACCTCCTGTCGGCCAACCGGATCCTGCTCGACAGGCTGGTCGACTCGGTGTCGGCGGTCAACGGCCACAACGCCGAGGTCGAGGGAAGGGTGCTGATCGACGACTCGGCGACGATCGAGTCGAGCCGCGTCAGGGGCCCGTCGGTGATCGGGCCCGGCGCCCGGATCGTCGACTCCTACGTCGGCCCCTACACCTCGGTCGGCGAGGAGGCGATCATCGAGAACTCGGAGGTCGAGAACGCGATCATCCTTCCCCGGGCGACGATCGAGCACTTCGGCCTCCGGGTGGAGGAGAGCGTGATCGGCGAGGGGGCCGAGCTGCGCCGCACGTTCCGGGTGCCGCGCGGCGTCTCGCTGAGCATCGGAGCCGAGTCGGAGATCGCGCTCTCCTAGCGCTGTCCCTCCTGGCGCTGTCCTAGTGATCGCGCTGTCCCTGCCCTAGTACTAGTCCTGCGGCGCCGAAGTCGGCGCTGGCTACGGCGGTCTTTGATAGAACGAACGTCCAGTTGGGCTCGGGCCGGGCCGCTCCACAGGTCCGCCGCCTTGGATGTCGAAGCTTGGTGCAGATGCTTACTTCCAGGCACAACGGCAGGCTTTCTCCATGCCTCGCGACGGCCGCGCTCGCGGCCTGCTTGGCGGTGCTGCTCTGGGCCGCGCCGGCCCACGCGGCGGCCCCGGCGCCCGGGTATGGTGGCCTACCGCGGCTGTTCGCCCCGAGCAGCGTCTGGAACCACCCCCTGACCCCCGACGCCCGGATCGACCCGAGCTCGCCCCAGCTGATCGCAGGGCTGGTTCAGGAGGTGAACCGAGAGCAGTCGGCGAGCATCGGGCCGTGGATCCAGACCGACAGCTACAGCACCCCCCTCTACATCGCGAAGCCCAACCAGCCTCGGGTCCGGGTTGCGCTGCTGGATCCGAACGCCTCCTGGCGGAAGGCCCTCCAACAGGTGTTCACCAAGGTGCCGATTCCGCCCAACGCCCGCCCGGCCGCCGGCAGCGACGGGCACATGACGATCTGGCAGCCCTCGAGCGACACGCTGTGGGAGTTCTGGCAGGCGAGCAAGCGGTCAGACGGCTGGCATGCAAGCTGGGGCGGGGCGATCAGGCACGTCTCCAATAGCCGCGGCTACTACACGACGAACTCCTGGCCCGGCCTCTCGCAGCCGAACTGGGGGGCGACGGCGACCAGCCTTCCGGTGGTCGCCGGGACGATGACGGTCCGCGAGCTTCGCTCGCCCTGGATCAGGCACGCCCTGGCGCTCGACCTCCCGGCCCCGCGGGCCGGGGAGTACTCGTGGCCCGCTCAGCGCACCGACGGCTACGGCCCGCAGAGCGCGATCCCCGAGGGCGCTCGCCTTCGGCTCCCGGCCGATCTCGACCTGCAGGCGATGAATCTCCCGAAGATCACCCTGATGATGGCGAGGGCCGCGAAGCGCCGCGGGCTGATCGTCCGCGATCAGACGGGCACCGCGATCGGCTTCTTCGCCCAGGACCCGGTGGGCTTCAAGACGGACCCCTACTACGGGAGCAACGGCATCTTCAAGGGCTCCTATCCGACCAAGTTCCTGGCCAGGTTCCCCTGGCAGAAGCTCCAGGTGCTGAAGATGAGCCTCTGCTCCGACCAGTCGCGCCCCTGCCTGCGGCGCTAGCTCGGCGCCCGCCCGCTGCCTCGGTGTCCGCTACCGCTCGGCGCCGGCGGCCGTTCGAGTTCCGTTGTGCTCGTGGTCACGCGGAACCTCTGGGTGGGCGGAGACGCGCACCGGTCGCGCGCCCGTGAGGCGGACGAGGGCCGCCTGGGGCCGCGAGCTCACCATCGCCGTCGCGCTGGGCCGTCGGGCGAGGCGAAGGAACGCCCTCAGATCGCCAGTCGCGCTGAGGTCCACCTCGTAGCGGTCATCCTCGGGCACCGTGGCCGGGTCCGAGCCGGCCAGAACGGCAACCGATGGCTCGCCGCTGGCGGCCAAACGGCTGCTGTGCCGTCGCACTCGGGCGCGGTAGCGCAAGAGGTCCAGTACACCAAGCGCCCGACGCGGATGCTCGAGCAGCTCGCGGACGAATCCACGAGCGGCTCCGGGGATGCGCTCGTGCCGACGGGCTCGAAAGCGATCCCAGGCCGTCACCCCCGCGCGACGCTCGACCAGCTCTGGGGACCACCAGGCCTCGCCGGCGAACGACCGGGCGACGTCGAGGTGCGCGACATGCATCGCCTCCCAGTTCTCCGAGATCTGCCCGGGGTGGGTGTGGTAGAGCATCCCGACCCGGGGGGTGAGCGTCGCGCGCCCCCGCCCCACCAGGCGGCACCAGAGGTCGAGGTCCTCGCACAGGACGTCGCGGAACCCGCCGACCGCGATTGCGCTGTCGCGGCGGAACATCGCGGCGCTGGAGGGAATCGGGTTCTCCGGGTGGAGCAGGGAGGCCGGTGAGTCGATGGCCGTGGGCGCCTCGGTCAGCGGCCCGTGGAAGCGGCGCTGGGTCGAGGCTGGGGAGCACTCGATGCACGAGGAGGCCACCAGGACGTTCCCCGGGCTCAGGGACCAGAGCGTGTCGAGGTGATGCGGAAGCCATTCATCATCGTCGTCGAGGAGGGCCACCCATTCGTGGCGCGCGGCCCTCAAGCCCGTCTCGTATGCGGCCGCAGCCCCGAGGCGGTGCCTGTGCGTGATCAGCTCCGCGCCGAAGGCCTCGGCGACCTCGGCGGTGTCGTCGGTCGATGCGTCGTCGACGACGATCACCTGCGCCGGCCGGCGCGGGCGCTGCAGGCCGACGCTCCGCAGCGCGCGCTCGAGCAGCCGGGACCGGTTGAAGGTGGGGATGACGACCGAGACGGGCAGGGTGGGCCGCGGGTGACTTCCCGCTCCTTCGTCGAACCTGGCCGCTCGCGCCCCCATCCAGCGCCCGAATCTATCTGACCCGGGCGAGCCGAGCGGGGCAGCCTCGGGCGGCATCGGGCCCCGCACTCCTCAGACCGACGGCTGGGGACGGGTCGCCAGCCGGGTTGCCCACCTCGAGCTCGGTGCCACTGCGCTAACGACGGCGGAGGCCCGGTTTCGATCGCGTGGCAGCATCCCGCCGACCAAGACCAGGCAGAGGCCGTAGGCGAGCGCTCCGGCGATAAGGCTCGCCAAGAGGCCGATCAGCCCGCCGGTGGCCGAGTCGAGGACGTGAGCGACGGCGAAGCCACCCGCGTAGGCCGACACCAGCCCCGCCAGGGGACGCACGGGCCACAGGTGCAGCATCGGCTGCGAGAGATGGGCACGCAGCACTCCGAGCTGGACGGCGAGTTGGACCACGAACCCCAGGGTTACGCCGAGGGCTGTGCCGGTGACGCCCATGGAGAGCGTCAGGATCACGGTCAGCGGTAGGGTGGCCACCAGGCGGGCGCCCGCCAGCGCCGTGGTAGCCAGCGGCCTGCCGACCGCCAGCAGCGCATCCACCTGGATGTTCGCCATCGCCGCGATCGCCGGCAGAAGCAGGACGATGGCCAGCGCCGTGGACGCACGTGAGAATCCAGGGCCGAAGAGCTCCATGATCCCGGCCGCCGCCCCGCCGCCCGCCGCCGCGGGGAGCAACATCCCGCACGCGATGTAGCGAAGCGAGTCCACCAAAGCCCGGTCGAAGCCAGCCCGATCGTCCCCCACGTGGCGCTCGACCAGGGTCGGGAACACCATCTCCCCGATCCGATAGTTGAGCTCGATAAAGCGCTGGCTGAGTGCCCACGCCCGATTCCAGGCGCCGACCGCGGCGAGCGACCCGAAGGCGCCCAGGACCCAGGTGCCGACCTGGTCGCTCATCCCGGTGGCGAGCGACCCCGGGGTCACCTTGAGCCCGAAGCGCAGGATCTCGGGAAGGGCTCGGAACCCGCTGCGAATCTCCGACCTCGGCACAGACCAGCGAATCCACTTGGGGGCCACGACGAGGCGATGCACGAGCGACGTCACCCAGGAGCCCATGGTGGCCAGGATCAGCCCCCAGACGGTCGGCATGAAGAGGCTCAGAATCGCGGCCAGAACGAGATAGGAAGCCAGCTGGTGGGAGCGAATCCAGAACAACTCCCGGCCGGCGCGAAACGCGGACAGCACGCCGTCGATGTTCCAGGCGGGGTTGGTGAACAGCAGATACCCGGCGAGGCTCACGACGGCCGGGAGAAACAGCTGTGGCTGGTCGATCGGGCCCTGAAACAGAAAGTAGGTCCCCACGGTGGCGATCGCGCAGGCGACCAGGGTGAGGCCGGTCGAGAAGATGAACACGGGAACCCAGAGCCCGGTCACCCGAGGGCTCCGAAGCGGCAGAGGCGTCAGGAGCCTGATCAGCGCGGGCTGCTCGCGGACGCTCGACAGGAACCAGACAGCACCGGTCGGAGCGTAGGCAAGCGCGAACTCGCCGATCACCGTGATCCCGTAGATCCGGGCCGTGAGGATGCTCGAGGCGAGCGCGAGCACCCCACTGACGACGAAGCTCAGCGCGCCGAACCCGAACGCGTTCCTGAAGGACGGGCGCTCCTGCGTGTCGGCCTCGGGGGCCACCTGCTCAGCGGGGTTCGAGGAGCAGTTGACCCGCCTCGCGGTTGCGCGCTCTGCTCAGTTCGCGAGCGGGATTCCCCGTCACAGTGCCTCCTGCCGGAACATCTCTGGTCACGACGGCGCCAGCCCCCACCACGGCCCCCTCGCCGATCCGCAGCCCCCCGAGGATCACCGACCCCGATCCCAGGGAGGCGCCCCGCTCGACGATCGTCCTTTGAAGCTCCCAGTCGCCGTCATCGAGGAGTCGTCCACGCTTCGAAGTCGCCCGAGGGAGGTTGTCGTTGATGAAGACGACGCCGTGGCCAACAAACGCGGCGTCGCCGATCGTGACGCCATCGCAGACGAACGCGTGGCTTTGGATCTTGCAGTCCGAGCCGATCGTGGCGCCGCGCTGGATCTCTACGAAGGGGCCAACCCGAGTCCGGGCGCCGATCCGGCAGCCGTAGAGGTTGGTAAACGGGTGCACTACCACGTGCTCCCCGAACGTCACCTCGCTGATGAGTCGATAAGGGGCCTCATTGCAGGGTCCCGTCGCCGATCGATCATCGCGGTGACGCAAGCGGTGGCTCGTGAGCAATCTCCGAAGGAAACGCGCCATTGCAGCCAAGTCCTGATTGACGAACGGGTGGCGCGGGTCCGAGCTTGCACCCCGAGGCTCTGATCAGCGGGTTAGGACGCGCTGCGCCTCATGTTTCGGTGGGAGCTGGGGTGGGGGCCGTGGATCCAGCCCGCGAATCGGCCTCACCCCGGCGAATCGCATCAGGGCGCCCTGCGATCGCGACCTGACCATCGCCGCCGCGCTCGGCCGTCGGGCAAGCTGGAGAAACGCTCGGAGGGTGCTGACCCCACTGAGGTCGACGTCGTACCGCTCGGAGGGGGGGACCAGGGTTGGATCGACCCCGGCGAGGACGGCGATCGACGGTTCGCCGCTCGAGGCCAGTCGGCTGGTTCGCCGGCGCACCGCCAAGCGATGTCGCAGCACGTCGAGCACGCCAAGCGCCCGCCGTGGACGCTGCAGCAGCTCGCGAGCCAGCCGGCCTGCCGCCTGAAAAGAGCCGCGATGCCGCCCGCGTCGATAACGATCCCAGGCGGTCACGCCCTCGCGTCGCTCGACCAGTCCCTGCGACCACCATCCCTGGTCGGCGAAGGACCTAGCAACGTCGAGGTGGGCGACGTGCATCGCCTCCCAGTCGCCGGAGATCTGCCCACGGTGGGTGTGGTAGAGCACTCCGACCCGCGGGGACAGGGTTGCCCTCCCGCGGCTCATCAAGCGGCACCAGAGGTCGAGGTCCTCGCAGCCCAGGATCGAGAGGTCGAGGGCGGTATTGCCGTTCCCCTGCATCTGGGGCCTGCTCAGGGCTCCCCGGAATCCCCCCACCGCCAAGGCGGTCTCGCGGTGGACCATCGCGGCGCTGGCCGGAATCAGGTTCTCTGGGTGCAGGAGAGGGGCTGGCGAGTCGAGCACCACTGGCCGTTCGGTGAGCGGCCCGTGGAAGCCGTGCTCGGCCGAGTCCGCACAGCGCTCGACGCACGCGCATGCCACCAGCACGCTCCCCGGGGTGAGTGGCCAGAGGGTCTCCAGGTGATGCGGAAGCCACTCATCATCGTCGTCGAGCAGGGCCACCCATTCCTGGCTTGCGGCTCTCAGCCCGGTTTCCCGTGCCGCAGCGTTTCCGCCCAGATTGCGCTCGTGCCGGATCAGCCGGACGCCAAAGCGCTCGGCGACCTGCGGGCTGTCGTCGGTCGAGTGATCGTCGACCACGATCACCTCCGCGGGTACCCGGGGGCGCTGCGAGGCGACGCTCTCCAATGCGCGCTCGAGCAACCGTGCCCGGTTGAAGGCGGGGATGACCACCGAGATCGGCAAGGTGGGCAGGTGATTGGCTTGCACGTTCCAGAAAAAACCTGCCTTGACTGTCAAAACTTTTGCGGAATGCCTCGAAAATGGCACACCTGCTACCCGACGGGGTGGCTGACCCGACGCCATGGCCTGCCATACGCGTCGAACACGCAGGTTCGTGCGCTCGTCTGGTGCCTCGGACGCTGACCGGCTGGTCAGGTTCCGGTGTTCAGGCTCTGCTGTTCTGGTCCACGAACGTTCGCTGCCAGAGCTCGAGTACCAGCAACGCCCAGATCCGCAACGCGTTGTCGGCCGTTCCGGCCTGGTTGTCGCGCACCAGGCCCTGGACGGCGGCCGGATCGAACAGCCCCCGGTTGCGGACCGTTTCCGGGGACAGGCAGTCGTCGACCAGGGGGCGAAGATCCTCGTCGATCCAGGCCCTGAGCGGAGCGCCGAATCCCGCCTTCGGACGCCAGATGACCTCGTCGGGCAGCACCCCCTCCATCGCCTTCTTGAGGACGTACTTCCGGGTCGTGCGCCGCAGCTTCAGCCCCGGGGGGACGTGACCCGCGAGCTCGACCAGCTCGTCGTCGAGCAGCGGGACCCTGACCTCGGTTGAGGCCGCCATGCTCATCCGATCGGTGTAGGCGAGATTGAGGCAGGGGAGGAACGTCTTCATGTCGACGTACAGCAGCCGGTTGAGCCACTGGTCGTCCGCTCGACGCGCCGCGTACTCGCGGTGGCGGTGGAACGGGTCATAGGCGCCGAGCTCGGCCCGCAGCTCGCCGCTGAGCAGCCTCGAGAGCTCCTCGGGGCGGTAGTAGGAGGAATAGGTGAGGTAGCGGTCCATGGACGGCTGGTCCAAGCCGCGCAGAAGCTTCATCGCGTTCCTGCGCGGGCCGCGCAGCCGGCCGGGCTTGCCCATCGTCAAGCGCCCGTCGAGCGAGGTGCGGACGGCCTTGCGAAACGGCCTCGGGAGGAGGTCGGCGGGACGGGTCAGCTGGGCGGCCAAGTGACGCGGGTACCCGGCGAAGATCTCGTCGGCGCCCATCCCGCTGAGGATCACTGTCAGCCTCTCGCGGCCCGCGGAGCAGATCAGGTAGGTCGTGATCGCCGCCGGGTCCGCGATCGGCTCGTCCAGGTGCCAGACGAGCTTCGGCAGCAGCTCGACGATCTCGGGACGCAGGACGCGCTCGTGATGGTCGAGGTCGAGCTCCCGGCTGAGGCGACGAGCGTAGCCGAGGTCGTCGGGAACGATCTCGTGGGCCAGGTCCTCCTCGCTGAAGCCGACCGTGTAGCTGGTCACCTTCTTGGTGGTGCCCTTCATGGTCGCCACCACCGCGCCGGAGTCCAGGCCCCCGCTCAGAAAGCTGCCGAGTGGGACGTCGGAGACCATCTGGCGGCGAATCGCGGTCTGAGCCGTCTCGCGCACACGTTCCGCCCAGGCGGCATCCGAGGCGCCGCCCTCGACCTCGAAGCCGGCATCCCAGTACTCGCGGACGGCGAGCTGGCCGTTCGAGTACCGAGCGCAGTGCCCGGCGGGGAGCTGGTGCATCCCCTCGAACAGGGTCCCCGGGTCCGGCACCCAGAGGAAGGTCAGGTACTCGGCGAGCGCCGAGTGGCGAATCGAAGGGGCAGGGAGCGCCCGAAGCAGCGCCTTGAGCTCCGAGGCGAAGTAGAGGACGCCGTGATGTTGGGCGTGGTAGAGGGGCTTCACCCCGAGCCGGTCGCGCGCCATGAACAGCTCCTGGCGCTCACGGTCCCAGATCGCGAAGGCGAAGATGCCGTTGAGGCGATCGAGCATCCGCTCGCCGTGCCGGGCGTACATCGCGAGCAGCACCTCCGTATCGCAGTCGGAGGCGAACCGCAAGCCGTCGGCCTCGAGCCCGGCGCGAAGCTGGCGGAAGTTGTACAGCTCGCCGTTGTAGGTGATCCAGTAGCGCTCGTCCGCGTAGGCCATCGGCTGGGCGCCCCGCGCGCTGGTGTCGAGGATGCTCAACCGCCGGTGCCCGAGCGCCGCCGGAACCCGGCCCCGCTCGGATCCGAACAGCTTCACGCCCTCCCCGTCCGGCCCCCGGTGCGCCAGCACCTCGGTCATCGATTCGATCAGGGGCCCGTCGGCGCGGCCCACGAAGCCGCAGATCCCGCACATCGGCTACCCGCCCGCGGCTCGGGCGCCGACGCCGATCACGCCCTCGGGCGCCGGGGGGCCGATCGCGAGAGCGAACTGGTCGGATGCCGTGAGTCTGGGGGCGTCGTTCACGTTGATCTGGATAGAGGGTTGACTGCCACCGACAGCCAGGCTAATCGACCATCGCACGGCAGCCCGCCACCAACTGATCATGTCCCTGGATCAAACGCGCCGATTCGGCACAGCTTGTGCCGAAGCCCTCCGAGGAGCGGAGCGGTCCGCCTGATGCGCCAGGTCGCCCGACGGCTCAAGGACGGAAGCCTCGACCTGGTGGAGGTACCCGATCCCGCCCCCGGACCTGGTGCGGTCTCGGTCCGGGTGGAGGCTTCGGTGCTGAGCGCCGGGACGGAACGGGCGACGCTCGACGTCGCCCGCAAGGGCTTGGTCGCGAAGGCGCGGGCGCGCCCGGACCAGGCGCGGCAGGTTGTCGAGCGGATGCGCCAGGACGGCGTTCGATCGACCGTCAACCTGGTTCGCCAGAGGCTGGAGGAGCTCGGGCCGCTGGGCTACAGCGCCGCCGGCGTCGTGATCGAGGCGGGACCCGAGACGCGCGGCCTGTCGCCGGGTGATCGGGTGGCGATCGCCGGCGGCGGCTTCGCGAGCCACGCCGAGGTCGACGTCGTCCCGTCGCTGCTCTGCGCCAGGGTGCCGGACGGCGTGGAGCCGGAGGACGCGGCCTTCGCCACCGTGGGGGCCGTGGCGCTGAACGGCTTCCGCCGGGCCGAGCTCCAGGTCGGGTCCACGGTCGCGGTGATCGGGCTCGGCCTGATCGGTCAGCTGGCGGTGCGGATTGCCCGGGCGGCGGGATGCCGCGTCCTCGCCGTGGACCTGAGCCGCGAGCTGGTCGAGCTCGCGCGGTCGGCGGGCGCCGAGGCCGTGGTTCGCTCGGAGCTCGAGACGGGATCCCGGTGGGAGGCGTCGGCCGATGCCGTCCTGGTCTGCGCGGCCACCGATTCGAGCGATCCGGCGCTCCTGGCGGCGAGCCTGGCGCGAGACCGGGGCCGTGTGGTGATCGTCGGGGATGTGCGGATGGAGCTTCCTCGGGCGCCGTTTTACGACAAGGAACTCGAGCTGCGGCTCTCGCGGTCCTACGGACCCGGCCGCTACGACCCGAGCTACGAGCTTCACGGCCTCGATTACCCGATCGGCCACGTTCGCTGGACCGAGCAGCGGAACATGAGCGCCTTCCTCGAGCTGGTCGCGGATGGGAAGCTGGCGCCCTCGGAGCTGGTCACCCATCGGTTCGCCTTCGCGGAGGCGGAGAGCGCGTTCGAGCTGCTCCAGTCGGGCGCGCCGGTGGTCGGGATCGTCTTGCGATACGCGGAGAACGGCGCCAAGGAGCGCCGCGCCGACGCGCCGCCGCGCCGCCGGGTCGCCCCGGCGCGCGGGCCACGCGCCCGGGTGGGCCTGATCGGGGCTGGGTCCTTCGCCACCGGGACCCTGATCCCGGGCCTGCGCGAGGCCGGGCTCGAGCTCGTCGCCATCGCCTCCGCGTCGGGCCTCTCGGCGGAGAGCGCGCGGCGCCAGTTCGGGTTCGAGTCGGCTCACGCCGACGCGGATGAGGTGATCGAGCGCGACGACCTGGACCTGGTTGCGATCGCGACCCGCCACGACTCCCACGCCCAGATCGCGGCGCGGGCGCTCGAGGCGGGCAGGGCCGTCTACGTCGAGAAGCCGCTGGCTCTCGACGCCGACGGGCTGCGGCGAGTCCGCGAGGCGCAACGGCGCACGGGGGCGCCGCTGGTCGTGGGCTTCAACCGTCGGTTCGCGCCGTTGGCCGCGGAGCTTCGTCGCCTGTCGGGGCCGAGGCTGATGGCCTACCGCGTCAACGCCGGGCCGCTGCCGAGCGATCACTGGACCAACGATCTCGCTCGCGGCGGCGGCCGGCTGAAGGGCGAGGGCTGCCATTTCATCGACTTCCTCTGCGACCAGGCCGCGGGCGACCCGCTGACGGTGAGCGCCCACGGATTCACGTCTCGCCCCGACCTCCCGCTCGCGGCCACCGACAACTTCAGCGTCGAGATCCGCTTCGACGACGGCGGCGTCGGCACGCTTCACTACGCGGCCGACGCGCCGACCGGCCCCGGCAAGGAGCGCTTCGAGATGAGCTCGCCGGGCGTCTATGCGGAGATCGAGGACTACCGGAGGGGCCGGATCTGGCGCGGGCGCCACCGGGCTCGGCTGCGCGGCGGGCGTCAGGACAAGGGCTTCGCGGCCCAGTTCAAGTTCCTCGCCGAGCTGGCGCGCGGCAGGGTGGAGCCGCCCTCGCCCGAGAGCTTCTGGCTCTCGTGCCTGGCGACGCTCGCCGCGGCGCGGTCGCTGGAGACGGGACGGCCGGAGGTCGTGCTGGACGGCGAACGCGATCGGTCGCCGGCCGCGGCGGCGCGGCCGGAGGTGGAAGCGGTGGCCAGCCGTGGTCGTTAGTCGAGGAGGGCGAGGAGACGGCGTTCGGAAAGCGGAGCGGTTCGAATGGAGGCCAACGGCAGCATGAGCATCCAACCAGGCGAGCGGGAGCGAGCCCGCTTCGACGTGGCGCCCCCCGACCACGATCGGGGCTCGGGGCCCACGTTCGGCTCGGCCCTGCGCCGCCACTGGCGGGTCATGGTCGCGACGATCGGCGGATTCGCCGTCCTGGCGATCGGCTACAGCCTGGCGAGAACGCCTGACTACGCGGCCGAGACTCGGCTCGCCGTCGGGGGGCTGAACGCCAGCACCCCCTCCGCGTTCACCGGCTTCTCCACCGCCGCGCAGCAGCTCGCCGAGACCGACAGCCGCGCCGTGCAGGGCGACGCGGTCGTGCGCGACGTCGCGGCCGCGTTGAAGACGACGCCCGCGCAGGTGCGACCCCACCTGTCGGCGGCGCCGATCCCGCAGACGCCCGTGTTCACCGTCACCGCGACCACGAAGTCGGCGGCGACCTCGATCGACATGTCCCGCCTCGCCTCCGAGGCGCTCGTCCGGGAGGCGAATCGCGCCAGCGACGCCGCCCCCAACCAGCTCCTCAAGGAGTACGAGCAGGCCGAGCGCGAGCGCCAACAGGCAGAGGCGCGGGTGGCGGCAGGCGGCGGGAGCCAGGCGGCGGCTCAAGCCGACCTCGTCGGCGCGGAGGCCCGCGCCGACGCGGCGAAGAAGCGCTACGCCAGCGCGATCCAGGGCGGGGCGGTGCGGCTCGAGATCATCCAGGGCCCGGCTGAGGCGTCCAGCGACCGGATCAGCAAGCTCCAGATGCTGCTCTTCGTCGCCATCGTGCTGGGGTTCATCATTGGCTCGGCGATCGCGATCTTCTGGGAGAGCTCTCGCTACCCGACGTTCGAGGAAAGCACCCTCGGGCGCTGGGAGCTGGCCCGCCGGACGCGCGCCCAACGGGCGCGGGCTCGGCGAACGCCGAGGTAGCCCGTCGCCTTGACCGGGCGGGCTCCACGCCTCGTCCCGCTGGGCGCCGGCCTGGCCGTCGTCGCGGCGGGACTTCTGTTCGCCGCGGCGTACGTGCCCCACGGCGCCGACCTCGCGGCGGCCCTGGTCGGGCTCGCCGTGCTCGCCTCGCTCGCCTATCTGGCCTGGCACGTCGACCCCGCCTGGCTGTTCACCGCCGCCGTGATCGGCTCCACCTTCAACGGCAACTGGGGAGACCTCGGCGTCCCAGGGGGCATTCCCCCGGACCGCCTCGTCCTGCTCGCCGGGATCGGCGGGCTGATCCTCTACTCGCCGCCGGCGCGCGATCGCCCGCCCTTCCGGGCCCGTCCGATCCACGGCCTGCTGGCGCTGACCGTCGTCTGGGCGATCGGGTCGGGGATCGCGGCGCACACGCTGAGCGAGGGGAGCGTCCAGTTCTACATCCTCGATCGAATGGCGGTGCCGTTCGCCGTCTTCGCGCTCGCCCCTTTGGCGTTCAACAGCCCCCGCCACAGGGCGGGCTTCCTCACCGCCATGGTCTGGTACGGCGCCTACCTCGGGCTGACCGCGTTCTTCGAGATCGTCGGGCCGCACCAGCTCGTCTTTCCGCACTTCATCCTCGACACGGGCTGGGGGACCGAGCGGGCGCAGGGGCCGTTCATCGAGCCGGCGGTCAACGGGTTGGCGCTGTACGTGTGCGCGATCACGTCGGTGATCGCGCTCGCAACCTGGAAGGGGAGGAGACGGATCCTGGCCGGCACGACTCTGTTCCTCTGCGTCCTCGGGCTGCTGTTCACGCTCACCCGCTCGGCCTGGATCGCCGCCATCATCGCGACAGCGGTGACGCTCGCAGTGGCGCCAGGATTGCGCCGCTATCTGCTCCCCGTGACGGTCGCAACGATGGCCCTGGTGCTGGCGGCGCTCGCCGTTCTACCCGGGTTCGAGGCGAGCGTCCAGCAGCGCACCGACAACCAGCTCACCGTGTGGGAGCGCCGCAACGTCAACGCCGCCGCCCTGAACATGGTCTCCAACCGCCCCTTGTTCGGATTCGGGATCGGGCGGTTCAACGACGACAACCGCGACTACTTCCCTCTCCAGAGCGACATCCCGATGTTCGTCACCACCCAGATCGCGCTCCACAACGTCTTCCTGCTGCTCGCGGTCGAGCTGGGGCTGATCGGCGCCACGCTGTACGCCGCCAGCCTCCTGACTGTGGTGGGGAGCGCGCTTGCCTCGCGCGGCCCCCCGGAGATGCGGCGCTGGCGAATTGGCCTGCTCGCGATCGCGCTCTACTGGATCGTTGGTGCCCAATTCGTGCCCCTCGGCCAGGTGTTCCCCAACATGATCGTCTGGATGTGGGCCGGGATCGTGCTCGGCGGCGCCAGCGAGGTGACCGAGCTGGCGTCGAACGGGCGCCGCCAGGCCCCGCCGATCGCCCCGACCGACGAGCTCGCGCTCCGAAGCCCGGCGATCGGCGAGGGCGGCCTCTAGGGCATCGCGACGAGGGTCGAGGGCCTCGCCGAAAGCCGAGTTCCGCCCCTCTATGCAGCGCAACTCGGCTTTCGCGTCGGGGGGAGGCCGGGGAGTTGGGCTACCCGCGGGCCTCGGCGGCCTCAGCCGCCTCCGGGGCGAGCAGGTCCTCGAACGCGTCGCGCAGCTGGTCGACGCCGTGATCGAGGTTGAACTCCTCGATCACCTTGCGCCGCCCGGTCTCGCCCAGTCGCCGCCGCAGGGCGGGATCGGCCGCGAGCCGCTCGATCGCTGTCGCCAGCTCGTCGGGCCTGCCGGCCGGGACCAGGAGGCCCGTGGCCCCGTCCTCGATCAACTCGGGGATGCCCATCGTGTTCGACGCGATCGCCGGGAGACCAGTCGCCAGGGCCTCCATCAGCACGACCGGGATCCCCTCGCCGAGGCTCGGGAGGCAGAAGGCGTCCGCGCGTCGGTAGTGATCGCGGATCCGGTCCTGCCCGACGGCGCCGGCGAAGGTCACCCGATCCTCGATCCCGAGCTCGCGGGCCTGGCGTTGCAGGGCCTCGAGCCGGGTGCCATCGCCGACCAGGTCGAGATGCACCGGGACGCCGCGCTGTCCCAGCCCAGCGAGGGCCTCGAGCAGGACGGAGTGGCCCTTCTCGCGCTCGAGCCGACCGACCGAGAGGAGGCGAAGCTCCCCGCCGTCCGGGCGCGGGGCGCCGCCGGCGCCGTTGTCGCGGCCCGTGACGTCGTCGGCGAACCACTCGCCGTTCAGGCCACACCTGGCGACCCGGACCTTGTCCCACTGGTCCTCGGGAGCCAGCCGCATCACCTGGCTGCGGCCGAAGTCGCTGATGCAGATCACCAGCGAAGCCGTCTCGACCTTGGCGGCGAGGCTGCCCGGCCCGTCGTTGAAGATGTCCGTGCCGTGGGCGCTGAAGCTCCACGACCAGCTGTCGGGGCCCTGGCGCTCGGCGCCGAGCCGGGCGACGAGCTGGGCCACGTCCCCGGACGGGTTGGTGAAGTGCGCGTGGATGTGGGTCAGGCCGCGCCTCGCGCACTCCCGCCAGATCGGCACCGCCTCGAGGAAGTAGAAGAGTTGCCACCAGCGTCCGTGGAACCCGCCAGGCGGCCGCCGGAGGGCGAACGAGAGGGTTTGAAGGTATGCGCGGGGCCCGGTCACCAGGGCGCGGAGGTGGGCGCCGAGGAACGGACCCCAGCGGGGCGGCAGCACCGTGAAGGTGGATTCGTCGGCGTCGCGGTCGGCCTCCGTGAGCACGTGGTCCGGATTGCTGTCGTGGAGGGCGAACGTGTGGATGTCGAGCCCGCGCGCCCGCAGCGCGTGGACCTCGCGCTGGACGAAGGAATGCGAGAGGCCCGGGTAGAGCGTGGCCAGGTAGGCCAGCCGGACCTCGGGTCGCGGCCGGCCGCCGTTCTTCCGGCTCATCGCCGCGCCCGCCCTCGGTCGCCGACCGCCGTCTCGATCGCGGTCAGGTAGCCGCGCGCCGAGTCCGCCGGACTCCTGGAGAGGGTCGTGGCGTGGGCTCGGCGGCCGAGGCGCTCCCTCCGCGCCCGGTCGCCGGCGAGCTCCCCGAGCGCGCTCGCGAACGCGCCGGTGTCCGACGGGTCGACGACCAGCCCGCAGCTCTCGTTCTCGATCAGGTCCCAGGTCGCGCCGCCGTGGGGCGAGGCGATCAGCGGCAGGCCCGAGGCCGCCGCTTCGAGCAGAACGATGCCGAAGGGGTCGTCGAGGGTCGGAAAGGCGAACACGTCGGCCTCGGCGTAGCGCTCGGGCATCCCGTCGTGGTCGACGAAGCCCGCGAACTCGACCTCCAGGCCGAGCTTGCCGGCCAGGGCGCGAAGCCGCCCCTCCTCGGGTCCGGTGCCGACCACCACGACGCGGATCCCGGGATGCAGCGTGCGGGCGGCCGCCGCGGCCAGCAGGAGCTTGTCGACCCCCTTGTGGGGAACCAGCCGACCGGCGGTGAGGATGGTGAGCTCGTCCGCGTCCTCGTACCGCCTCCGGCTCGCGATCTGCCAGAGCCGATCGAGGGTCGAGGAGTGGGGGGCGAGGAACACCCGCTCCGGGCGGACCCCGAGCTCGACGAACCGCTCCGCCGCCGGCTTGCTGAGCGCGACGCCCGCCGACGCGGCGCGCAGCAGGATCGCCCTGGCGGCGAGCTGGTGGCGACCGAGGCTGCTCTCGTAGTGCGAGGTGCCGTCGCTGTAGATGATCAGGGGCGAGCGGTGGAGCCGGCTGTAGAGCGCTGCGTAGGCGGTCGGGATCGAGAAGCCGAAGCTGACCACGGCCTCGGGCCTCCGTCTCGCCAGCGCCGCCAGCACGCGCGGGCTGAGGTAGTAGTCGGGACGGTCCGGGCCTCCGCTGCGGACCGTCAGCCCGTCGATCACCTGGTGCTCGAACGGCAGCTTCTCGCTCGCCGTCCAGGGCATCCCCCGGCTCGCGGTGCGGGCGCAGAACAGCACCGTGAGGTCGACGAGGCCCGCCAGGGCCTTCAGCACCTCGAGCATGTAGGGCGTCGGGATGTCGGTGACGAAGGCGACCCGCCGCCTCCCGGCGCCGCCGGGCCGGACGTCGGGCGTGGCAGCACGCTCGCGAGCCGGATTGGCGAGGGTCCCGGCCATCTCAGACGGCCACCCGCTCGGCGCCCTGGGCCCGCCTGGCCGGCGCCTGGCCGAGGGCCAGCAGGTGGGTGATCGCCAGCAGCATCGGCGCGACCACCCAGCGAACGTGCGGAGCGCGGTTGGTCCACAGGCGTCGGCGCTGGAAGATCGGGAGCCCGTCGTCGGCCAGCATGCCGCGAAGCGCGTAGCCGAACACCGCGCGCGCCGCGTGAACGCACGACTCGTCATGGCGAGCCGCGATCGCCAGCGTCTGGATTCCCTGCGCGACCGATTGGGCGTCGATCGGGAAGATCTTGTTGGGGTAGTACTTCGGGGTGCCGTCGGCCATGAACAGCTCGCGGCGGTAGTAGGCGAGCCCGCTGCTCCAGGCGGCCTCCGCCTCGGGCCCGCCGATCCCGGCGTCGGCACAGATCCGGAGCGCGTCGAGGACATAGCCGGTGTGGAAGTTGTCGACCCAGGCGAGGTTGCGACGCTCCCCATAGGGCCACGAGCCGTCGGGGCGCTGGCGGGCGGTCGTGTACCGAACCGCGGCCTCGGCGGCGGAGGCGAAGTCCGCGTCGTCGCGACCGCAGCTCACGAGCCGGGCGAGCAGCGACGCCACCAGCAGGTTCGAGTTGTGGATCGGCGACCGGTCGTCCCGGAGGTAGCCGAAGTAGGCCCCGTCGTCGGTATGCGTGAGCGGCACGAAGCGCCGGAAGAAGCGCCCGGCGCCGCACGCGTCCTCCAGCAGGCGCGGATCCGAGGTCGACTCGTAGGCGTCGAGGAGGGCGTGGCCCGCGAACGCGGTGGCGATCGTGTTCGGCTCTCCCCGCCGGTAGAAGAAGACCCGCGACTGGAAGTCGAAGTGGTATCCCCAGCACGGCTCATCGTAGCCCGGTGAGCGCAGGCCGTCGAGGAGGTCCAGAGCGCTGCTCAACATGCCGTCGGCCTCGTCCGGCTCGAGGAAGCCGTTCCGAGCCAGCGCCGACACCGCCCAGGCCACGGACGCCGAGTCGGGCTTCGGCGAGATGCCGAGCGCCGGGCGCAGGTCGAGCGGGGAGCGCTTGACCGCCTGGATCAGCAGGCGGCGGCCGAGGGCGGTTCGCTTCAACGGCGCGACGGCCCGACGAGAGGCGCTCAGGCCCTCGTAGGGGTCGGTTCCACGCCAGTCCCGCTCGTCCCCCCAGCGAGCCAGGCGACGGGCGAGCTTGAGGGCCTCGCCGGCTTCGGGAACCTCCCTGAGACCTCGACTAGCCATGCGCGTGCGCCGCGGTGGCGGCCGGCTGCACGGTCCGCGGAGCATCGAGGACCGCCGTCACGAACTCTCCGACGAGCCGGTCGCTCCGGGCGCGGAGCTCGGCCGGATCGCGCGGCTCCGCCGGGCGGCGGCGGACCGGCGGCAGGTCCTCGATCGCGCTCACGCGCCGCAACGCGCCGCGGTCGCAAAGCCATTGATCGACCGCCGGCGTTCGGCCGGCGAACAGGCTCAGCGTCGGCACGCCGAGCAGAGCGCCCTCCCTGGTCATCGTCCCCCCGGCTCCGAGGATCAGGTCGCTCGCGTGCATCAGCGAGCGCGCGTCGACCGCGCGCTCCGGCACGACCACGTTCGGAAGCGACAGGGCGGCGATCGCCTCGCGCTGATCCGGGCGGCGGGCGAGCACCACGCATCGAGCATGCGGTGCGCCCGAGATTGCCCTCAGGGCCTCGACGAACAGCGGGTTGTCGGAGCGGTGGTAGAGGGCGCCGGACGGTGGCGTGCGCGCCACCACGACGACGCCGTCGCGGCCTCGCTCGACGCCGGCCGCGGCGAGGACCCCCCGATCGGGCTCGAAGTCGCCGAGGTAGATCTCCTCCTTCAGCCCGGCGTAGAGGCGCAGCTTGCGGGGCGTCGCCCCCTGGCGGCGCACGCCGGCGTCGGCGAGAGCCTCGGGCAGCAGGACCGTATGCGCGAGTCGAAAGGCGAGGTGGTTCGCCGGCTGATGCTCGTAGTCCATCGCGGTCACCGTGTGGACGCCGATCGCCCGAGCCGCGACGATCTGCGCGTAGGAGTTGTGCGACAGGGCGACGTCGGGGCGCTCCGCGCCCGCCCACGAGGCGAGCCGTCGGATCCGGTCCAGCATCGAGCGCCCCTTCGCCGCCCGGCCGCCCAGGCTGGGGCCGCCGATCAGGTCCAGGCGGGGCCAGCGTTGGCGCGCGAGCTCCACGGTCTGGGCGTTGTCTCGAGCCGTGATCCGCACCGCGTGCCCGAGGCCCTCGAGGCGCGCGACGATCGGGGCGAAGAGCAGCGGGTGCGGGGAGTTGGAGAGGTCCACCCAGACCTTCATCGCTCAGTTGACTCCCCTGCGGAGCACCACGACGGGAACGGTGCGAAGCATCAGGCGAACGTCGGTCCACAGCGACCAGTTGGTCACGTACAGGTAGTCGAGCCTGATCATCTCCTCGAACGGGATGCTCGTCCTGCCGAGCACCTGCCAGAGCCCGGTCAAGCCCGGAACGAGATCGATACGGCTCCGCCTCCAGCCCTCGAGCTGACGGTCCTCCGAGTCGATCAGGGGCCGCGGGCCGACCAGGCTCATCTCCCCCCTGAGCACGTTCCAAAGCTGCGGCAGCTCGTCGAGGCTCCAGTGCCGAAGGAAGCGGCCGACGCGGGTCACGCGAGGGTCGTGGTCGAGCAGGAGCCATCCGGGGTCCTTGCTCTCGGCCAGCAGCGCCTCGCGGCGCTGCTCAGCATCGACCACCATGGTGCGGAACTTGGCGAGCCGGAACCGCCGCCCCCAGAGGCCGATCCGCTCCTGACGGAAGAAGACCGGCCCCCTGGAATCGAGCTTGATCGCCAGCGCGATCACCGCGAACAGAGGCGCCGTCAGCGCCAGCACGGTGAGCGCCATGGCCACGTCCATGGCCCGCTTCAGGAATCGCGACGAGCGGGGGAGGACCGGCGGGTTCACCCCGAGCACGGTTGTCCCCTCGACGTCGTCGACCTCGACCGAGGGCCCGAGGGCGTCGAACAGCTGCGGCAGCACGCTCACCTTGACGCCGTGCTCGCGGGCGCGACACACGAGGTCGAAGAGCGCATCCTCCTCGAAGTCCTCCCTGGCCACCACGATCCGCTCGGCTCCGTCGCGCTCGACCACGTCGTCGAGCTCCGTCGCGCCCGCCGCGGTGTCGGAGGGTGGCGATGCCGCGCCCGCCAGCGAGATCGGCCCCACCGGCTCGACCCCGTACTGATTGTGCGTCTGCAGCTTGTCGGCCAGGGTCACGAGCTCCGGCGCGTCGCCGACCAGCACCACGGGCTCGGGCGCGAGCGCGGAGACGACGAGACGGCGGGCCAGGGCGCGGAAGGCGCTAATCGCGACGATCGCGATCACGCCGAAGCTCGCGACGTGACGAAGCTCGATTCCGTTCGCGTCGAGGAGCCGGTAGTAGGCGAGCAGCAGCAGGGACCCGATCAGCACGGCGTGGAAGATCCACGGCACGTCGTCAACGGTCCGATGGCTGATCCGCTTCAGGTCGCGGTCGTAGAGCCCGTACGCCTTGAAGACGATGATCCAGAGCGGGATCAGCGCCAGACCCCAGGCGAGCTCGACCGGGTGATGCGTGAAGACGACCAGGGCGATCGCCAGCGCGGCGACGACGCCGAGCACGTCGGCGGCCGCCAGGAATCGACGCACGGCCGCGTCGCGCTCGCCGTAGCGGCGGGCGACGACTCGCTGCAGGCCGGCGCCGTTCTGAGAGCCGTTGGTCTGACTGCCGTCCAGCTGCAGGGGCTGCGCGGGCCCGGCGGCGAGGTCGCCGTCGATGGGGAGCCGCTCGCCGATCATCAGTCCCGGGGGTGGCCGTCGGCGACGGACGGTGCATCGGCCAGCGGCTGGAACCGACGGGTCGGCTGGACCGTGACCTCGGCCCCACCCCGGCGAAGCGAGTCGTCGGCGGCTTCGGTCAGACGCACCACGTCCTTCGCCAGGCGGGCGCTGGCGACGGTCTCGCGTCCCTCCCTGATCGCTCCACAGAAGTCCTCGAGCTCCTTGGCGATCGGCTCGTAGGCCTCGATCTTCGGGGAGAGGATGTCGCCGGTCCGGTAGGAGAGCTTGTACTCCCCGAACGTCTCGGGGTCCTTGTAGACCACGCCGCGGTCGAAGATCCGGATCGGCTCCGGGGATCCGTCGTCGTAGACGACCATCTTCTTGCTGCCGACGATCACGGTCCGCCTCAGCTTGCTGGGCGCCAGCCAGCTGAGCTCGACGTTCGCGACGATCCCGGAGCCATAGGCCAGCGTGATGAAGGCCACATCCGGAATGCCGGAGACGATCGAGTCGCGCCCGGTGGCTCGGACGGCTTCGGGGAGCTCGTCGAGCCAGTAGAGCAGGATCGAGAAGTCATGGGGCCCCAGGTCCCAGATGACGCTGACATCGGGCTGGTGGAGGCCGAGGTTCACTCGACTCGACGAGATGAAGAAGATCTCGCCGAGCTCGTCGCGCCGCAGCATGTCCTTGACCACCCGGACCGGCGGGCTGTAGAGGAACGTGTGCCCGCACATCAGCACTCGTTCCCGAAGTCGCGCCCGGTGCAACAGCTCGCTCGCCAGCTCCCCCGACGGGGCCAGCGGCTTCTCGACGAAGGTGTGCTTGCCGGCGTCGAGCGATCGCGAGGCGAGGTCGAAGTGGGTGAACACCGGGGTGGCGATCAGGACCGCGTCGAGCTCAGGGTCCTCGAACAGGGTGTCCACGTTCGTGGTTCTGGCCGCCCCCGGGTAGCGGTGCCCGAACCCGGCCAGCAGCTGCTCGTCCAAGTCGCAGATCCACTTGACGCGGACCGACGGCATCTCGGCGAGCACCCGCAACAGGTTGGGCCCCCAGTAGCCGAGGCCGACGACGCCGACGTTCAGGGTGCTGACCGCCCCGTTACTCCCGTTACTGCTGACCGCCCCGTTACTCCCGTTACTCCCGTTCCCTCCGTTGACCCCGATCATTCGAGCCCCTCCTCGAGGGTGTGTTCGATGGCCTCGGCCACGCCCCTGACCTCCTCGTCGGTCAGCTCGGCGAACATCGGCAGCGAGAGCTCCTCCTCGCTCCAGCGCACCGCGGTGTCGAGGTGGGTCGGGCCGTGGCCGTTGTCGTGGCGGAAGTGGTTGGCGAACGGCTGCTGGCGGTGGACCGCGGGCCAATAGTGGACGCCCGTGCGAACGCCCAGGGCGTCGAGCGCGGCCCGAACCCGGTCCCGATCGGCGATCCGGATCGGGAACAGGTGATGAACGCACTCTCCGCGGGGGTCCTCGACGAGCTGGCGACAGGCATCCGGGAGCAGCTCCCGATAGCGGGCCGCCCGCTCTCTCCGCGCCGCGTTGTCGGCGTCGAGCCGGCGAAGCTTGATCCGGAGCATCGCCGCCTGGATCCCGTCGAGCCTCTCGTTGAACCCGGCCTCGACGTGCTCGCCCTTTTGTCTCTGTCCCAGGTTGCGCAGCCGGCGGCTGCGCAAGGCGATCGCGTCGTCGTCGGTGCAGATCGCGCCGCCGTCCCCGAGCGCCCCGAGGTTCTTGCTGGGGTAGAAGCTGAAGGCCGCCACATGGCCCAGCGAGCCGGCGCGGCGCCCCTCCCAGCGAGCTCCGTGCGCCTGGGCTGCGTCCTCGACCACCAGCAGGCCACGGCGGCGGGCGAACCGCTCGACCGCCTCCATGTCACACGCCTGCCCGTACAGGTGGACCGGGATCATGGCCACGGTTCGGGTCGACAGCACCTCGGCCGCGGAGCGAATGTCGATCAGCCCGGTGCCCTCGTCGATGTC
>JAHEXV010000037.1 GCA_023251935.1 bacterium
ATTCGCCTTGCCAGATCGGCGAGGCACCTCTACGATCCAGGGGCGACCGATGGTCGCGCGGAAGACGCGAACTACCAGCTATTTGAGACCTTTGACCCGTAACTCGCAGACCCTTCAGCGATCCCTCGACGGCGGGAGGCCTCGCACCTAGAGGGACGGTGCCCGACAGGGCAGTAGCCGAAGTCAGCGTCTCCGGCGCCGCCGGTCGCGGCCCCGTTCACCCGGATGGGGCCTGATCGAGCAAGCGAACAGACCGGCCGCCGGCCGGGGAGAGGTGACGATGGAGTTACGCGCCCTGTTCCAGCCGTGGCGGCGGGGGGCGCGGAGGCCCGCTGGAGTAGGCGAACAGCCCGACGAGGGCCAGGACGCCACTCCCGACGAGCTCCAGATACGTCGCCAGGAGCTGGCGCGAATGGAGGAGCGCGCGCTTCGCGAGGCGGAGTCGCTCGAGGTACAGCGTGCCGATCTGGGGCGACGCCAGCAGGCGCTCGAGGATCGGCGCCGCAACCTCGACCAGCAGGCCGAGGAGCTGAAGGGGGCGAAGCGGGTTCAGCGCCGCGAGCTCGAGCGGATCTCGGGCCTCAGCGCCGCCCAGGCGAAGCAGCTCCTGGTCGCCGACGTCGAAACGGAGGCCCGCCACAGGGCTGCCCTGCGGCTGCAGGAGATCGAGGAGCAGACGAGGCGCGAGGCCGAGCGCCGGGCCCGCAACATCCTCTCGGTTGCGATGCAGCGGCTGGCCGCGAGACACGCGAGCGACACCACGACGCGCCTGATCGAGCTGCCGAGCGACGAGATGAAGGGTCGGATCATCGGTCGCGACGGACGCAATATCCGCGCCCTCGAGAAGCTGACCGGCGTCGACGTGATCATCGACGAGACGCCGTCGGCGGTGATGCTGTCCAGCTTCGACGGGGTGCGGCGAGAGATCGCGAGGCTGACGCTCGAGCGGATGATCGCCGACGGAAGGATCAACCCAGCGCTTGTTGAGGAGAGCTACGCGCTGGCGAAGGCCGAGATCGGCGAGCGAACCGTCCAGGAAGGCGAGCGGGCCGCCCTCGATGCGCGCGTGGACGGCCTCGACCCGGAGCTGGTGGCGCTGCTCGGGCAGCTCCAGTTCCGCACCAGCTATGGCCAGAACGTCCTCGACCACCTGGTCGAGTGCTCGCAGCTGGCTGGGCTGGTCGCCGCGGAGCTGGACGCGTCGGACGCGACCGCCCGTCGGGCGGCGCTGCTGCACGACATCGGCAAGGCCGTCACCCACGAGATCGAGGGTCCGCACGCCCAGGTCGGCGCCCGGATCGCCCGTCGCCACGGCGAACCGGAGTCGGTCACGCACGCGATCGAGGCGCATCACAACGAGGTCGAGCCGCGCACGGTCGAGGCGGTGATCGTCCAGATCGCCGATGCCTTGTCCGGAGCCCGGCCCGGGGCCCGCGGCGACTCGCTGGAGGAGTACGTGGAGCGCCTCCGCGGGCTGGAGGAGATCGCCTCTCGCCACGAAGCGGTCGAGCGCGTGTACGCGATGCGGGCGGGACGCGAGATCCGCGTCATCGTCGACCCGGGAGCGGTCGACGACGAGCGCGCGGCGCTGCTCTCGCACGAGATCGCCGCGGCGATCGAGAAGGAGATGGAGTACCCGGGGCAGATCCGGATCACGGTGATCCGCGAGAGCCGCACGACGTCATACGCAAGCTAGGATCCCCGCCGCATGGACGAGACCCTGTTCTACGTGTTCGGAATCACGCTGGTCGTCTCCGCTCTGGCCGTCTCGGCGATCGGCCTGCGCTTCGAGAGCTTTCCCGGGACCCGGGCGGTCCTCGTCGCGATCGTCGTCTACTTCGCCGGAATGGTTGCGGCGACCACCACCTTCGCCGTCCTCAACGCCGCCGACGCGCAGCACACGCGCGAGGCCGAGCAGGCGCGGGAGAGCCCGACCACGACCGAGGCGAACGCCACGACCACGACCGCCTCCCAGGGCAAGTCGACGACCCTGAAGCTCGCCGCGGATCCGAACGCGATCGCCTACGACACACAGCAGCTCAGCGGCAAGGGCGGCAAGGTGATGATCGAGTTCACCAACCCGTCCGCGGTCACCCACGACGTTTGCATCACCAGCCCGAGCGGGCAGGAGATCGGGTGCAGCCAGACGATCAGCGAGGACAGCACCTCGCTGTCCGAGGACCTGAAGCCCGGCAAGTACACCTTCTTCTGCAGCGTCGACGGACATGAGGCCGCCGGCATGAAAGGCACCCTGACGATCGAGTAGCTGCCTCCCGGGATGCGAGGCGACTGAGCGGGTCCCCCTGCAGGCGAAGCATCTGCCAACCCTCCATCGGGGTGGCTCCGATCCTCGTGTAGGTTTCGAAACCGAAGCCGGAAGGGCCGCTCTAGGCGGGCCCTTCACGTGCCGGAGCGCCCTGAAGGAGAAAGGGTGCCCAGACCCCTAGGTCCCGCAGGCACCCCTTCCCCCGTCTTGCTCAGCGGAGGGTGCGCGCTCTCCCGGCAAGACAGATGTGGCCGACCTTAGCGGGGCAAATCGGCCCCGTTCCCAGGCGTAAGGGACCCCGGTAGGGGGTAATCGAGGCTAGCCCCAGCCAACCTGGGCACGAGCAGACCGCCGGGTAACTCGCTGCGCGCGCCTACGAAGGCTCCGAGTCGGAGGCGACATCCGCGCGGGTAAAGTCTGCGGTCCTACATGGCGCAGTCGACACTGCAAAAGCGCTATCACGTCACCACGTTCGGCTGTCAGATGAACGAGCACGACTCCGAGCGAATGAAGGGGATGCTCGACTCGCTCGGCTACGAGGAGGTCGCCGAGCGGGGGGCCGCCGACCTGATCCTGTTCAACACCTGCTCGATCCGGGAGTCGGCCGACAGCCGGTTCATCGCCCACCTCGGTGAGGCGAAGCGGCTCAAGTCAGAGGACCCGCAGCGGGTGGTGGGCGTGGGCGGCTGCTGGGCCCAGTCGGTGAAGGACGAGGTCTTCGAACGCTTCCCGTTCGTCGATGTGGCCTTCGGGCCGGGGCAGATCCACCGCCTGGCGGAGTTCCTGACCCAGGACTCGCTGAGCGCCCAGGGATACTTCGAGTTCGAGGGCTTCCCGGGGCATCTGCCGGCGAAGCGCGAGCGTCGGTTCCAGGGCTGGGTGCAGATCTCCGTCGGCTGCAACTGCGCCTGCGCCTACTGCATCGTCCCCCAGACCCGCGGCCGCGAGGTCAACCGGCGGCCGGGCGAGCTGATCGCCGAGATCGAGGGCCTGGCGGCCGACGGGGTGCGCGAGGTGACGCTGCTGGGCCAGAACGTGAACAGCTACGGGCGCGACCTGCCCGCCGCGGAGCGGACCACGTTCGCCGAGCTGCTGGGGCGAGTGGACTCGATCCCCGGGATCGAGCGGATCCGCTACACGAGCCCCCATCCCAAGGACATGCGCGAGGACGTGATCCGGGCCCACGCCGAGCTGCCGGCGCTCTGCGCCCACATCCACCTGCCGCTCCAGTCCGGATCGAGCCGCATCCTGAAGGCGATGCGCCGCACCTACAACCGCCAGCGCTACCTCGACCGGGTCGCACAGATCCGCGAGCACGTCCCGGACTGCGCCCTGACCACCGACATCATCGTCGGCTTCCCCGGCGAGACCGACGAGGACTTCGCCGAGACGCTCGAGGTCGCCGACCAGGTCGGCTACGACGGCGCCTTCACGTTCATCTTCTCGCCCCGACGCGGCACCGACGCGGCGGCGATGCCCAACCAGGTCCCGCATGCGGCAAAACGCCGGCGGATGGAGCCGCTCGTGGCGCTGGTGCAGGAGCGCGCCCGCGAGCGCGCCCAGCGCTTCGTGGGGCGGACGATGGAGGTTCTGGTCGAGGGCCCCAGCCGAACGGACCCGTCGCGCCTGCGGGGCCGGATCAGCCACAACAAGACGGTCAACTTCGAGGGCGCCGGCCAGCCGGGTGAGCTCGTCGACGTCGAGATCACCGCCGCCACGTCGACGACGCTCTCGGGACACCAGCGGCTGCTCTCGAGCGTCTCGCCTCGCTGACCGCGATCGGGTGAAGGTGCTGGCGATCTTCGGCCCGACCGGGGTCGGGAAGACGGCGGTCGCGATCGCCCTCGCCGAGCTGCTTCGGACGCGGGGGGAGGAGCCGGTGGCGATCTCGTGCGATGCGATTCAGGTCTACCGCGGGCTGGAGACGCTCAGCGGGGCGGCCACCGCCGACGAGCGAGCGCGGCTCGAGCATCGCCTGGTGGGCTTCGTGGAGGTGGGCGACGAGTTCAGCGCCGGGCGATTCGCCGCCCTCGCACACGCCGAGATCGACGGCCTCTTGGCCGAAGGCCGGCGCCCGATCGTCGTCGGCGGAACTGGCCTCTACCTGCGAGCGGCGTTGACCGACCTCGACCTGCGTCCGCCGGTGCCGCCCGACGTCCGCGCCGCGGTCGAGCGGGAGATCGCCGACCGCGGCCCCGAGGTCCTGCACTCCGAGCTGGACGCGGAGATCGCCGCGACGGTTCATCCGCGAGACCGAAAGCGCGTTGCGCGGGTGCTCGAGCTGCAGCGGGCCGGCATCGACCCTCCCCGTGACAGCGAGCGGCTGTGGACGGCGGACCTGCGTCATCCCACCGCGCTGATCGGCCTGGTGGTCGATCGCGAGGAGCTCGCGGCCCGAATCGACGCCCGTGTAGACGCGATGCTCACGGCAGGTGCCGCCGACGAGGCCCGTTCGGCTGTGGGGGCGGGCGCCTCGCGCACGGCCCGGGCGGCGCTCGGCTTCGACGCGCTTCTCGCGAACGACGTCGAGGCGATCAAGCGCGCCCACCGCGCCTACGCCCGCCGGCAGCTCACCTGGATGCGCAAGATGCCCCGGGTCGAGCTGATCGACCGCACGTCCCGCGAGGATGGCGAGGTGGCGCGGGAGATCGTCGGCCTCCTGGGCGAGAATGGGGGCCCGATGGAGGAGGCAGCGACAGGTTGACCGTGGGCGAGCGGGAGGTCGAGGTGGCGCGCTGGTTCAACTCGGCGTTCGGCCGGGTCGACTTCGTCGCCGTGCGCGACGCCCTCGAGGGCGGGGACCCGGCCGCCCTCGCCGAGGATGAGAACGTCGCCCCCCTCTACGAGAGGATGAGCGAGGTCCTGGATCCGAACATCGAGGTTGAGTTCCGCACGGCGCAGATGGTGGAGCGCCGGAGATACGTCGGGCTCGAGGCCTGGGTGGAGCTCTGGCGCACCTGGCTCGAAGCCTGGGACGAGTATCGGATCACGAGCTCCAACTACGAGACGATCGGTGACCATGTGGTGGCCGACGTGGTCCAGCGGGGCCTCGGGAGGGGAAGCGGGCTCGAGGTCGAGCTGACGCAGGCTCAGGTGTGGACGTTTCGCGACGGGGTTGTTGTCGCCTGCCGCGTCTACGACACCCGGGAGGACGCCATGGAGGACATCGGAGTGGACGCGTGAGGTTCGAGAAATGGCAGGCGTTGGGCAACGACTACGTGATCGTCGAGGCGGGCGCCCTGCGATGGGAGCTCACGCCCGAGCGGATCAGGCGCATCTGCCGGCCGCATCTCGGCGTCGGGTCGGATGGCGTCCTGCTGCTCTCGCGGTCCACCAGCCCCGCACATGTCGCCGAGCTGCGGATCTTCAACCCGGATGGCTCGGAGGCTGAGCTGTCGGGCAACGGCGCGCGAGAGGCCGTCCTCTATCTTCGCGCCTCCGGCTGGACCGACGAGGATGAGTTCTCGATCCTGACCAAGGCCGGTGAGATCAGGCCGACGATCACCGGGCCGAATACAGCGACACTCGAGATGGGCAGCGCGTCGGTCACCTCAGCCGACTTTCCCTCCGGGGATCCGGACGGCGTGGGCAAGCTGACCGCCGGCGGGCGCGAGTGGCGCTTCCTACACGTCTCGATCGGCAACCCGCAATGCGTGATCGACGTCGGGGGCGAGGTCGAGGAGCTGGACCTGAGCTCGGTTGGCCCCGAGATCGAGCACAGCTCCCTGTTCCCGAATCGCACCAACGCCTCGTTCATCCGCGTCGATGGCTCCACGGTAAGAGCGCGGATCTTCGAGCGCGGGGTGGGGGAGACGCTGTCCTCGGGCACCGGCGCGAGCGGTGCCGCCGTGGCGGCGTTCCTGGGCGGCGCGGCGAGCCCGATCACGGTCTCGCTCGACGGCGGCGAGCTGAAGGTCGAGATCACCGACGACCTCGAGGTGCGCCTCACCGGTACCGCGGAGCGGGTGTTCGCGGGCGAGCTCTCGGAGGAGCTCGTGCGGGAGCTGGACGACGCCTGACCAGGTCAGGCGTCGCCGGTCAATAGGAGACCGCTTCCACCTCCTCCATGACGCGGGCCGGCGAGCCCTCGAGCCCCATCTTCGCCCAGACCTCGCCCAGCGCCGAGTCGAGGTCGTCCTTGAAGGCGATCGCCCGGTCCAGCGAGGCGAACTCCAAGCCGACCGCCACATAGTCGGCCTCGGGCGATCGGCAGATCCAGTGGCGCTGGACGTCATGTGCCGCTCGGCCAACGGGGTCGCCATCGAATGCCCGCTTCCAGGCGTCGAAGTTCGAGAACGGGCCGCTACCCACCGGATGGTGGACCAGTACCAGCGCGCTCATTCAGCACCTCCGCTCGTTCGCCGATATCGCCCGACATGAATACAGGAGTTTCATACCCTGTCTGGCGCTGATGGCCACCCCCGAGATCTCCAAGCGCCCGCTCACCGAGCCCTCGCGGCGGCTCGAGGCGGTGCCCGCCTATATGTTCGCCGAGCTCGAGCGGCGGGTCGAGGAGATGCGCGACCGGGGGGTCGACGTGATCAGCCTCGGGATCGGGGACCCCGATCGCCCCACCTACCCGCACATCGTGGAGGCGATGCAGACCGCCGTCGCCGACCCGGCCAACCACGGCTACCCGTCGAACCGCGGCCGGGCGGAGTTCCGCGACGCGTTCGCCGAGTTCTACGACCAGCGCTTCGGGGTCCAGATCGACCCCGACTCCGAAGTGATCCCGGCGATCGGAGCCAAGGAGTGCATCTACAACCTGTGCTTCGCATTCTTGGACCCGGGCGACGTGGCGCTGGCCGCCGACCCCGGTTATCCCGTCTACACCGGGGGCCCGGCTCTCGCCGGCGCCGAGGCGGTGCTGCTGCCGCTGCGCCCCGAGCTTGGGTTCGCCCCCGACCTCGAGGCGATCCCGACCGACGCCCTGGCGCGCGCCCGGCTGCTGTTCGTCAACTACCCCAACAACCCGACCGGCGCGGTCGCCCCGATCGGCTTCTTCGAGCGGCTCGTCGAGCTGGCTCGCGAGCACGAGATCCTGATCGTCCACGACAACGCCTACTCGGAGACGACCTACGACGGCTACGTGGCTCCGAGCTTCCTCGCGACACCCGGCGCCAAGGCGGTCGGCGTCGAGGTGTTCTCGCTGTCGAAGGGCTTCAACATGACGGGCTGGCGCTGCGCGGCGATCCTCGGCGCCGCCGACGCCGTCGCCTCCTACTGGCGGCTGAAGACCAACGTCGACTCGGGGCTGTTCGAGGCGACGCAGATCGCCGCCGCCGCGGCGCTCGCCGGCCCGCGCGGGCCGATCGAGGAGATGAACGCGATCTACGCGCGACGGCGCGACCTGGTGGTTGAGACGCTGCGAGAGATCGGCGTCGAGGTCGAGCCGCCGAGGGGCACGATCTACGTCTGGGCGCCGGTGCCCGAGGGCCACACGTCGGCGTCGTTCGCCGAGCTCGTGCTGCGCGAAGCCGCCGTGGTCGTCTCACCGGGGTCGATGTACGGGCCCAGCGGCGAGGGCTTCTTCCGCATCTCGCTGACCGCCCCGGACGATCGGATCTCCGAGGCGGTGGCTCGGATGCGCGAGCACCTGACCTGACTTCGGCCGGCCTCTGGCGCCGCAAGCTCGCCTTTAGATCCGTCCACTAGCGTCGCCCAGCCTCAAGGCCACCCCCGGCCCGGCCGATCCACCCCTGATGCTTCAGCTCGGCACACTGCTCGCCCTCGCCTGTGCACTGGCCACCAACGTCGCTCTGCTCTGCAAGCACCGGGGCGCGGCGGCGGCCCCGAGCGTCGAGCTGCGTCGGCCGTTGTGGAGCGCGAGGGCGTTGTTTCGGTCCACTTGGTGGACGATCGGCTTCGCGATCGCGACCGGGGCCTGGGCGCTGCACGTGGTGGCGCTCGCGATCGCCCCGCTGTCGGTGGTGGAGACGACGATCTCGGGGGGCCTGGTGCTGTTGGCATGGCTGGCCGAGCGCTGGTTCGGGGTTCACCTCGGGATTCGCGAGTGGCTCGGGCTCGGCCTCTGCGCGGGCGGCCTTGCTCTGCTGGCCGCGACCTCCGGCCAGTCGGCGGATCCGGGCTCCGGTTACTCGACCGCGGCGATGATCCCCTTCGAGGCGACCGCGGTGGGGGCCGGCCTGGCCCTGCTGCTGTCGGGCAGCTCGCGCTCGTCGCGGGGATCGAGCGGCGCCCTGCTCGGCGTCGCCGCCGGGCTGCTGCTCGGGGTCGCAAACGTCGCCGTCAAGGCCCTGACGGGAACGGTGCCGGGCGACCCGACGAGCATCGTCAGCCCGTGGACACTGGTGGCGCTGATCGCCGGGGTCGGCGCGTTCTTCGCGCTGGCGCGGGGGTTGCAGTTGGGCGCGGCGATCCCGGTCATCACCCTGACGACCGTGGCCGCCAACGTGGTCTCCGTGATCGGCGGCGTGCTCGTCTTCGGGGACTCGATCGGCGGGGACCCGCTGGGCGTGGCGGTGCGCTGCGTGGCCTTCGTCGCCGTGATCGCCGCCGCCGCGCTGATGCCCGGTCAGCTTCGCAGCGCCCGCGTCACCTAGCCCTTCTGGGCCCGGGCGCGAGGCTCTTCGGCTGAGGCCCTCCGAGCTGGATCGGCTCCGTCCGGGAGGGGACAACCGCACCTGGGCGCTGCAATCGAGCGCCGGCGTGATTTGATCTCTGTCAATCCGGGCACGGTTCAGATCGTCCGGCCAAGATCAGGAGGATGTGAATGAGCGTCGCACAGGATGTTCTCCACACGGTCGGCACCTGGCTGACCGAGGGTGCCCCCGACCACGCGATCCCGGAGGACCCGATGGCCCCGATCGCCGCGATGCGCCTGGTCGACCAGGAGCTCGCCGTCGAGGGCATCCCGGAGCGCAACCTGGCCACCTTCGTCACCACCTGGATGGAGCCCGAGGCGCGGCAGGTGATCGACGCCAACCTGCACCGCAACTTCATCGACCACGCCGAGTACCCCCAGACCTTCGAGATCCAGCAGCGCTGCATCCGGATGCTCGCCGAGCTCTTCCACGCTCCCGGCGAGACCACCGGGACCAGCACCCAGGGCTCCTCGGAGGCGATCATGCTCGGAGCGCTGTCGCTGAAGTGGAAGTGGCGCCAGCGCCGCGAGGCCGCCGGCCAGCCCACCGATGCCCCGAACCTGGTCTTCGGGGGCGACGTCCACGTGGTTTGGGAGAAGTTCTGCCGCTACTTCGACGTCGAGCCGCGGATCGTGCCCCTCGAGGCGGGCAAGTACACGATCGGCCCCGGCGACATCGAGCCGCACGTCGACGAGAACACGATCGGCGTCGCGGCGGTGGTCGGTACCACCTTCACCGGCCATGCCGATGACGTGGTCGGGATCAACGACTTCCTGGTCGACCTGAAGGACAAGAAGGGGCTCGACGTTCCCCTTCACATCGACGGCGCCAGCGGCGCCTTCGTCTGGCCCTTCCTCTACCCGCACTCGGAGTGGGACTTCCGCCTCGAACAGGTGCGCTCGATCAATGCCTCCGGTCACAAGTTCGGCCTCGTCTACCCCGGCATCGGTTGGCTGATCTTCCGGGAGAAGTCCGACCTCGCCGAGGATCTCGTCTTCTACGAGAACTACCTGGGCAAGACCGATGCGACCTTCACGCTCAACTTCTCGACCGGGTCGTCGATGGTCCTCGCCCAGTACTACAACTTCGTGCGCTTCGGCAAGGCGGGCTACCGCAAGATCATGGAGATCATGCGGGAGAACGCCGAGTCGCTGGCCGGTGACATCGAGGCGATCGGCGAGTTCCAGATCGTCGGCAGGGGCGAGGAGACGCTGCCGCTGGTTGCCTTCAACCTCGCCGAGGAGCATCCCTACGACGAGTTCGACATCGCCTTCCAGCTGGCCGCCGAGCGGGGCTGGATGGTGCCCGCCTACACGATGCCGCCGAACGCCCAGGACGTGAGGATGATGCGCGCCCTGGTCAAGCTCACCCTGAACCGCTCGCTGGTCGACACCCTCCACGAGGACATCGCCGAGGCGATCGCGACGCTCGAGAAGAAGGGGCCGGTGAGCGAGTCGGAGCGCAAGCGGGTCAAGACCAGCGTCACGCACTGACGGGGCGCTCAGTGCGGCCGCCTGGTCGATGATCGCGTCGACCTCGGCCGGCGAGGCGACGTCGTGGGCGAGGCGACTCCGCCCTGCGAGCGCCTAGCCGGACGACACCGGAGGCATCGCCGAGGGGGTGGGCGCGGCTTCGACGGACAGCTTGCCCTCGGCCTCGAGCGTGTCGCGAAGCCCCTGCTCCAGGCCACGAGGCGAGTAGCCCAGCTCCGCCATCGCCTTGTCGTGCCTGGCCCAGAAGGTGACGTCGTCGGCGGAGTTGATCAGCTCTCGGAGGTTCGGCCCCTGGTTCATCAGCTTGCCGACCACGGGGCCGAGCGGCGTCATCGCCTTCATCAGCGAGATCGGCAGCGCGCGCTTCGGGGCCTTCTTGTGCGAGACGCGCGCCAGGGTGTCGATCAGCTCGCGCATGGTGGTGATCTGGCCGCCGAGCACGTAGGACTGGCCCACCTTGCCCTTGTCGAGCGCCAGCAGGACGCCGCCGGCGACGTCGTCGACGTGGACCATGTTCATCCCCAGATCGGGGAAGGCGATCATCGGCATCCGGCCGGCGAGGAACTGGTTCATCTGCCGACCCAGCGCCGAGTGGTCGTCGGGGCCGTAGACGCCACCCGGTTGGACGATCACACAGGGCAGCCCCTCGTCGGCGGTCAGGCGCTCGGCGAGCCGATGGGCTTCGACCTTGGTCTCTTCGTAGTAGGAGGTGTAGCCGCTCCCAGGGTGCTGGTAGGACTCGTCGACCACCTGACCCTCGGTGTTCCCGAAGGCGCCGACGGTCGAGATGTAGACGGCCAGGTCGATCCCCCCCTCGAGGACCGCTCGCAGCACGTTCTCGGTCCCGACCACGTTCGCCTCGTACATGGCGCGGTGCTCGGACTCGGGGATCCCGACCTCGTACATCGCCGCGCCATGGATGACGGCGTCACAGCCCTCCATCCCGGCCCGGATAGCGTCCTTGTCGGCGAGCGTGCCCGAGATCAGCTCGCAGCCGAGCTCGGCCAGGGCCTCGGCCTTGTCCGGGCTTCGGACCAGCGCCCGGACGTCGTCGCCCCGCTCGCGAAGCTGGCGAATGACGTGACCGCCGATGAACCCGGTGCCGCCGGTGACGAAGACCCTCATCGAGCGCAAGCCTATCCAGGCGCGGGCTCGCGCGCAGGCCGTGTCGGTCGGCGGGCGACCTACACTTGAGGTGGTGCAGAAGACCCGCCAAGGCCGCACGGCCGAGACCAGCTACGGCGCCGGGGGCGCCGGGGTCGAGAATCCCCGTGCCCGCCAGCGGGCGTTGGCGATCTCGGTCGTCTCCGACGTGCCCCAAGACGCAGCCCCGCTCGCCGAGCTGAAGGAGCTTCTGCGCACCGCTGGGGTGGCGACCGCCGGGGAGCTGACCCAGGTCCGTTCACGCCCCGAACCTGACCGCTACCTGGGGCGCGGGAAGCTGGCGGAGGCGAAGGCCGAGATCGGCCGCAGTGACGCCAACCTGGTCGCCTGCGACGACGAACTGGCGCCCCGCCAGGAGCGAAACCTCGAGGCCGCCCTGGGCGTGCCGGTGATCGACCGCACCGCGGTGATCCTCGACATCTTCGCCGATCACGCCCACAGCGCCGAGGGAAAGCTCCAGGTGGAGCTGGCCCAGCTCGAGTACAACCTGGCGCGGATGCGCGGGCTGTGGACCCATCTGGAGCGACTCGGTGGCGGGATCGGCACCCGGGGCCCGGGGGAGACCCAGATCGAAACCGACCGCCGGCTGGCCCGGGACCGGATCGCGAACCTGCGCCGGCGGCTGGAGCGGCTGGAGCGAAACCGCGAGCTGATGCGGGCCCGACGGCGGGGTTCGGCCGTGCCGACCGTCGCCCTGGCCGGGTACACCAACGCGGGCAAGTCGACCCTGTTGAACGCGCTCACCGGCGCCGGCGCCGGCGTGGGGGAGAGGCTCTTCCACACACTCGACCCGACGACCCGGGCCTACCGCCACCGGGGGCGCCGCTATCTGGTCACCGACACCGTCGGGTTCATCCGCAAGCTCCCCCACCAACTCGTCGAGGCCTTCAAGGCGACGCTCGAGGAGACGGTGCTCGCCGACCTGATCGTGCACGTGGTCGACGCCTCCGAGCCCGAGCATCGCCGCGACGAGGCGATCGCCGCCGTTGACTCGGTGCTCGAGGAGATCGGAGCCGGCGCGTCGCCTCGCCTGCTGGTCTTCAACAAGATCGACCTGCTGGACCCCGCCGACGCGCGGGAGCTCGAGATCCGGGAGTCTGGGTCGACGTCGATCTCGGCGGCCACGGGCGAGGGGCTGGATCGGTTGCGCGACCGGATCGGCGAGACCTTCGAGGCCGGCCTGAGGTCGGTCGAGCTTCTGCTTCCCTACTCGGAGGGCAGCGTGCTGGCCGAGCTCCACGAGCTGGCCGGCGACCTGGAGCGCGAGGATCAGGCCGAGGGCGTAGTCGTGAGGGCTCGGATCCCGGCGGCGCTCACCCACCGGTTCGCGGACTTTGCGCTGAACGGGGCCGGGCCCGACACCGAGGCGAACGGAAGCCGGTAGCGCCGCCTCTAGGCTCCACTCTCGTGGAGCTCCGGGTGAGGCTGCTTACCGACCGGGCTCGGCTCCCAAGCCGGGCCCACGACGGCGATGCCGGCCTCGACCAGCACGCCGCCGAGCAGGCGACGCTCGCGCCGGGGGAGCGGGCCAGCGTCGGCACCGGGATCGCCGTCGAGATCCCGCCTGGACACGCGGGGCTGGTGCTGCCGCGCTCCGGGCTGGCCGCCCGCGAGGGAATCGCCCTCGTCAACTCGCCGGGGTTGATCGATTCCGGTTACCGGGGCGAAGTCCGGATCCTGCTCCTCAACACCGACCGCGAGCGGCGGTTCGAGGTCGCTCCCGGAGACCGGATCGCCCAGCTGCTGCTGACCCCGATGACCGAGGTCGAGGCGGTCGAGGCGCCCGGGCTGGCCGCCAGCTCGCGGGCGGATGGCGGATTCGGCTCGACCGGGCGCTGATCGTCTTCGTCATCTCGCGCCTGGCCATCCCTGGGGCCCTGGGCAGGTGGGAGTCGCCGCCCTCCACGAGGGGACGTTTGAGCACCGTATACGTGCCGAAACGTCCCCTCGCCTTGCGGGCCGCACCCTACGGGCGTACCGACGCAGGAGCCGCTAACCCCTGAGCGCGGCGCGGTGCGCCGACTGATGCGCGGCCGACTCGAGCGAGTCGTCGAGCGGGGCGAGGTCCGGCGGCGAGCCGAGCCTGCGGGCGAGCGCGAGCTCGATCAACCGGTCGGCCAACCAGGCGTTCTTCGGCAGCAGGGGACCGTGGAGGTAGGTCCCGATCATGTTCTCGCGACGCACTCCCTCCAGCCCGTCCTTGCCGTTGTTGCCGAATCCGCGGATCACCCGCCCCAGCGGCCGGGCGCCCTCCCCGAGGTAGGTTCGGCCGCCGTGGTTCTCGAACCCGGCGAGCCGCGTCGGCCCGTCACCGAGGTCGATCTCGATCTCGACGTTGCCGATCAGGCGCGGGCCGGGTTCGCGCACCGTCTCGAGGTCGGCGAGCCCTAGTCCCTCGATCCGCTCGTCGCCCAGCTCATAGCTTTGGCCGAGGAGCTGGTAGCCGCCGCAGACCGCCAGCACCACCGCGCCGTCGCTCACCGCCTCCGCCAACGCCTGGCGCTTGGTCGAGACCATGTCGCCGGCGACGATTCGCTGGTCGCGATCCTGGCCGCCGCCCAGGTAGATGAGGTCATGCGCGGCCGCGTCGAGCGGCTCGCCCGGCCCCGATGCGTCGTAGGAGAACTGGATCCCGCGCCACTCGCAGCGCCGCTGCAGGAACAGGATGTTGCCCCGGTCGGCGTAGATGTTCATCTGCTCCGGGTACAGCGCCACCACGCGAAGCTCCATCACGCCCTCCCCAGGACGACGACGGTGGCCCCGAGGTAGCCCTCGGCGGCGGGGACGTCGAGCCGGTCCAGAGGGCGGAGTCCCGAGGCCTCGGCCTCGGACTCGAGCCACTCGGCATCCAGGGCCTCGAGGCGATCGACATGGTCCTCCTCGCTCAACGAGCCATCCGGGGAGACGGCCTGGCGCAGCCTTCGGATCTCGAGGTCGCCGCCGGCCGTCGGCACGATCGTCGGCAGGCTCGAATAGATCCAGCCTTGGCGTTCCCTGACGTCGGGAAGGGCCGCTGCGGCGTGGGCGAGCGAGGCGGCGGGACGCTCGACGATCGCGGCGGCGAGGCGCCCCCCGTCCGAGAGGTGGGTCGCCGCCCGCGCCAGCGTCGCCCGGCGCGCCGCCGTGCCTCCCAGCATCTGGACGAGCTGCATCGGGGCGATGATCAGCTCGAACTCGCGGTCGAGCCCCAGCGCCCGCACGTCGGCGCAGACCACCTGGATCGAGAGGCCCTCACGCGAGGCCTGCGCCTCGAGCGCCGCGAGCAGGGGGGGGTCGGCGTCCACGGCCCAGAGCTCATGGCCCCGGCGCGCCAGGTGGAGGGCCACACGGCCGGTGCCGCAGCCCAGCTCCAGGACGCGGCCCTCGCCGGCGGCCTCCGCCAGCCGCGCCCACGTCTCGAGGTCGGCCGAGTAGCCGCCGCATTCGACCTCGTGCCAGACGGCCGCCGAGCTCACGTCCAGTACCTGCTCGCCAGGCCGCGCTTGGCGAGCAGCTCCCGCAGCTCGAGCAGAGCCGTGTAGGTGGGCAGGGCGAACAGCCTCCCGCCGGCATCGGCGAGCGCCCGGTCCAGCGAGCGGCTGATCGACTCCTCGACCTCGATCACGCTCGGCGGCATGCCCGCGTACTTCAGCCGCACCGCCATCTCGGGCGCCCGCGTGCCCGCGCAGACGACCCGCCGCACGTGAGGGGCGAGGAGCTCGAAGTCCGCGTCCCAGACCCAGGAGACATCCCGCCCGTCCGCGATCCGGTCGTTGAGCGCGATCCACAGATCGAGGCCGTCGGAGGCGCCGCCCTGGCCGGACTCGAGCAGCAGGGTGCGCAGGACCTCGTTGGCGCCGGCCGGGTTCTTGATCAAGAGGATGAAGACGGTCTTCCCCTCGACGTCGATCGTCTCGACCCGGCCGAACACGGCCTTCATCGATTCCAGCGCCCGCGCTGCCGGCTCGAGCGGGACCTCGAGCCGCAGCGCGGCGGTCAGCGCGGCGAGCGCGTTGTAGACGTTGTAGAGGCCGGGCAGGGGCAGGCGTAGCTCGACCTCGCCGGCGGGGGTTCGCACCGCGAGCTCCGAGCCGCGCATGCCGTCGAGCTGAATCGCGGTTGCGGCGACGTCGGGTGGCGGGCGATCGGCGCCGCAGCTCGGGCACGAGTAGTGGCCGAGATGTCCCACGAAGGCGCGTTCGTAGGAGTACGGAGCCCCGCAGCGCCGGCAATGCTTGGCGTCGAACGCGTGCTGCAGCTCGGGTAGCGCCTGCCCCGGGTCGTCGATCCCGAAGTAGGTGACGCCGGGGCGCCGCGCGAGATCGCCGTCGCGGCCCAGGTCCGCGACCAGGGGGTCGTCGGCGCAGATCGCGAACTCCGTGGCGCCGATGCGGGCCGCGACCAGCGTGGCCCACTCGTCGGCGAGGCGCTCGAGCTCCCCGTAGCGGTCGAGCTGGTCGCGGAACAGGTTGCCGAGCACGATCAGGCGCGGATCCAGATCGGCCGCGATCCGCGGCAACCACGCCTCATCCACCTCGAACAGCCCTTCGTCGCCGCGCTGCTCGAGCAGGGCCGTGGCGACTCCCCAGCTCATGTTCGAGCCGGCACGGTTGTGGACCGGCCGGCGTCCCACCGCCCGCATCGCGGCGGCGATCATCCCGGCCGTCGTCGTCTTGCCGTTGGTGGCGCTGACGATCACCGAGCCGGCCGAAAGCCCGGCACCGAGTCGCGGGATCGCCTCCGGCGCCATTCGCAGCAGCAGACGGCCGGGGAGGGTGGTCCCCCCGCCGCGGCCGCTGAGGCGGCTGAGCGCGCCGACCCCGCGCGCCAGGGCGAGCTTGGCGCCGAACGCGCCCCTCACCGCCGACCCGCGCCCGCCCCCGCCGCGCTCGAAGTTACCTCTTCCTTTGAGGGCTCTCCGATCATGGGACGATCACGTTCAGAGCGTGTGGGAGGACGCGGATGGTCGCCGGAAGGTCGGCGAGATGATCGCCATCCGCGTATACGGCGAACGGCCGGTCGGCGTCGATCTCGACCTCGGCGGCGCGCCGGACCGTCACCTCCTCATTGTCGACGTGGCGGCCCTTGAACACCTTGGGCAGGTTAGCCAGATAGCGGAGCTTCCCGACCTCGGCGACGCAGACGACGTCGAGCTTGCCGTCGTCGAGCTCGGCGTCCGGGGCCAGGAACATCCCGCCGCCATATGCCTTGCTGTTCGCGGCCGCGACCGAGTAGCCGGTGTACTCCAGCCGCTGGCCGTCGAGCACCAGCCGGAACCGCGCCGGGCGCCAGGCGGCCAACGCCCGCAGCGCGGCGTACGCGTAGACGAGATTCCCCCTTACGAACCGCGCCTCGTTGGCGATCCGGTTGGCGTCGGAGTCGAACCCGCAGCTGGCGATGCAGAGGAAGCGACGGCCGTTGACCTCGCCGACGTCGACGGCTCTCGTCTTCTGAGCCGCGAGGACCTCGACCGCCTCCCGGACCCCGGTCGGGATGCCGACCACGCGTGCGAAGTCGTTTCCGCGCCCACCCGGGATCACGCCCATCGGCACCTCGCCGCCCGCCAGCACCCCGCCGACCTGGCCGACCAGGCCGTCCCCGCTCATCACCACCGGGACCTCACCCTCGCCGGCCGCCCGCCTCGCCTCCTCGCAGCCGTGCTCGAGGCTCCTCGTCAGGACGAGGCGATAATCGACCTCGAAGTCGCGCAGGGAGCCCTCGACCTGGGGGAGCAGGTCGTGGACCCTTCCGCCGCCCGCCGAGGGGTTGACCAGGACCAGATGCCGCCGGGGCTCGTCCATTGCGGGAATCTATTCGGGCTTGGGCGGCTTTCGCCCGACCCAGTACGTGCCCGCCGAGGCCTCGCCGGCGGCGATCGGCTCGATCCCGCGCTTCGCGAATCCCCAGTCGAGCGCCGACCGGGGCGTGTAGAAGGGGGTCGCCGCCCCCCAACTGGAGGCGACGACGACGTAACCGTTCGCGCGGAGGACCCGCGCGCTCTCGGCGATGAACGGGGGCATGTTGAGGTGCGCGATCAGATCGAAGGACTCGTCGTCGTAAGGGAGGTCGGCGGCGTCCGCGACCCGGAAGGCGATTCGGCCCTCGGGATCCAGGCCGACCTTGGCGACCGCGGCTTCGATCATCCGCTCGGAGATGTCGACCCCGCGCACCCTGGCCTGCGGGAACTCCCGGGCGATCAGGAGCGCGCCCTCGCCGGTTCCGGTGCCGATCTCCAGCGCTCGCTCGGGCGCGGGCTTGACGTAGAGGAGCGCGCCCGCCAGCGCCGCGAGGTGGTCGACCGAGCCGGCGCTGGTCCGATCGTCCCAGCCGGGCGCGGTGCGGTCGAAGAAGCGGCGCATCGGGCCGCGGATCGCCGGCCATGTCCACGGCGCCCAGACGATCAGCCGGTTCAGCATCCGGCCCGTGATCCGGATCCGCGCGGGCGTTGGCCGGCTCGCCGCCATCACGCGCCACCCGAGGAATCGATCGCCGCCCCGCTCATTCCGACATCTTGCCGGTCGCGGGCGCCCGTCGCCCGGACGCAGCCGGGCCGTGATCGGTGGGCGTGCAGTCGTCGGGCAACTCATCTAGCCTCCGCGGCCGATGCGGAGGATGCCGCCCGCGCGATCCGGGACCCTGCTCGCCCTCAACCTCTCGGCGCTCGCGCTGACCGCCTGTGGCGACGCCTCGTCGCCGTCCTCGGCGCTGCCCGCGGGTTGCGGGGAGGTCTCCGCGCCGAAGCCCAAGCACGTCGACCTGCGGCCCCCGATGACGCGGGTCTCCGAGAGGGCGAAGCTGAAGGCGACCGTCGACACGAGCTGCGGCCGCTTCGCGATCGCCCTCGACGCGGCGGCCTCGCCGAAGACGGTGAGCTCGTTCGTGCATCTGGTTCGAAGGGGCGTCTACGACGACACGAGCTTTCGCCGGATCGTGCCCGGGTTCGTGATCCAGGGTGGCGATCCATCGGAGAGCGGGTCCGGGGGGCCCGGATACTCGGTCACCGAGGAGCCGCGGCCAACCACCCAGTACACGAAGGGCACGGTCGCGATGGCGAAGACCGCCCTCGAACCACCGGGGCGATCGGGTAGCCAGTTCTTCGTCGTCACCGCGACCGACGCCGGCCTGCCTCCGAGCTACGCGACGCTCGGCAAGGTCAGCTCCGGCTGGGAGGTCGTGAAGCGGATCGACAGCCTGGGTGACCGCGGCAGCGGGCAGGTCGGAACACCGCGGGCCACCGTGGTGATCCGGGGGGTCACGGTGGGGGCCCAATGAGTCGAATCGAGGTCGGCGATCGGGCGCCGGAGTTCGAGCTAGCCGGGACCGGCGATCGCACCTACCGCCTGGTTGACTTCCGCGGGCGCTGGCTGGTGCTGGCCTTCTATCCCGGCGACTTCACCCCGGTCTGTACGCGCCAGTTCTGCGCCTACCGGGACGCCGCCGACCGGTTGGACGAGCTCGACGCCGAGGTGCTCGGCATCTCTCCCCAGTCGCTCGACTCCCATGAGCGCTTCCGGACCAAGTACAGGCTCAACGTGCCGCTGCTCGCCGACCCGGAGCGTCGGGTGATCCGCGCCTACGGTGTGCTCGGCCCCGGCGGGTTGGTCCGCCGGTCGATCTTCATCATCGATCCGACGGGAATCGTCCGCTACCGGCACGTCGCGCTCCTCGGCCTGCACTACAAGGATGTCGAGGCACTGAAGGGGGCGCTCGCGCAGGCGCGGGTCGAGGCGCCCGCCTGATGCGACCACGGTGAAGGCCGGCGGCGAGCCGGCGGCGCTATCCATCGAGCGGGACGGCTGGAGGCTGAGCGGCGAATCGATCGGCGAGGGCCCGCCGGTGGTGCTCCTTCACGGGATCACCGCCACCCGGCGCCATGTCGTCCACGGCTCCAAAGCACTGGCCCGGGCCGGCCATCGTCAGCTCTCTTACGACGCCAGGGGTCACGGCCGCTCCGATCCCGTTCCGAAGGGGCGGCGATACACCTACGCGGAGCTCGTCTCCGATCTGGAGGCGGTCGTGGAGTCGGAGATTGGCGAGGGTCCGTTCGTCGTCGCCGGCAACTCGATGGGCGCCCATACGGCGGTGACATACGCGCTCGGCCACCAAGAGCGGCTCGCCGGGCTGGTGGTGATCGGACCGGTCTACATGGGATTCGTCGATCGGGAGGCGATCGTCGGCTGGGACCGTCTCGCGGAGGGGCTCGAGGAGGGAGGCGTCGAGGGATTCATGGCGGCGCTCGATCACGGCCTCGACCCCGCCTGGCGTGAGACCGTCCTGCGGATCACCCGCGAGCGGATGCGCGAGCACCGCCACCCGGAAGCGGTGGCGCGGGCGCTGCGCGAGGTGCCGCGTTCCGTTCCGTTCGAGGCGATGTCGGAGCTCGAGTTCTGCGACCTGCCGGCGCTGGTGGTGGCGAGCCACGATCAGGCCGATCCGGGGCATCCGTATTCGGTCGCGGCTGCCTACGCGGAGAGCCTGCCCCGGGCACGCCTCGTGAGCGAACCGGAGGGCTCCTCGCCGCTCGCCTGGCAGGGCGGCAGGCTCGCCAGGGAGATCGCCTCGTTCTGCGCCCAGCCGGAGGCCGGGGCCGGGGCCGGCGATGTCGGCCCTTATGCTTGACGCGATGGTCGACGACGGACACGCGATCCACTACGCGGCGGTCGAACGGGGGACCGCCGTCTACGCCTCCGATGGGGTGGAGGTCGGCAGGGTCGACCAGATCGTCGACAACTACCGGGAGCACATCCTGGACGGAATCGTGATCCAGACCCCGCAGCGGGAGCTGCGGTTCGTCGACGGGCCGGAGGTCGCGCGAACGGCCGAGCGCGGCGTGACGTTGACGATCACCGCCGCGGAGGTCGCTTCGTTGCCGCCGCCAGAGAGCGGAAGCGCCACCTTCCGACCGAACCCGCGGAGTGGGCGCCTCGGCCGCCTGTTCGGGCGCGGCTGGAAGCGCGAGTAGTCGTATCTAGCCCAGCAAGAGCGAGAGCCGGCTGCCGATCAGCCGGCCCGCGGATGGCCACGGTCCACTGGCGAGCGCCGGCCGCGGTGCAGGGGCAGCAGATACCAGAGGCTCGCGAACATCAGCGCCGCGCCCGCGCCGACGGGGATCGCCGCCGCAATCCCGAACAGGAGGTCGGTGATCAGCAGGACCGCGCCGGTCATCGCCGAGGCCAGGGCAGCCAGCCCGAGGACCGCGGCGCGGTTGGCGAAGAAGAGGATCTCCTCCTTGCGTCCACGGCGGAACTGAAGTCGGTGATACGCGGTGGGGGCGATCAACAGCGCACAGGCCAGCGCGGTCAGCAGCAGGACCGCGAAGTAGAGGCCACGCTGGAACCCGGTCAGCTCGGAGAAGCGCTGCGCGAACGGCACGGTGAGCAGAAACGCGAACAGGACCTGGACTCCCGGCAGCGCGATCCGTAGCTCGCCGAGCAACTCATTGAAGTTGCGGTCCACCCGCTCGGCCGGGGTCTCGTCCCGGGCCAGCTCGCCGCCCCGATTCGGGCTCGACAACAAGCTACCCGGCGCGCCCTTCGGTGAACCGCGCCGCCTCGTCCGAGCCGCCGGTCGAGTCACCGGCGCTGTAGGAGTGGGCGCCCGATCCGGCCAGCGCCCCCGCGTCGACGATCAGGTACTCCTCGCGAATCGGGCGACCGTCGAGGAAGCACTCGAGGATCTCGCGCGTTCCGGCCGCGTAGCGGGCCTGCGCAGAGAGGCTGGTTCCGGAGACGTGGGGGGTCATCCCATGGTGGGGCATCGAGCGCCAGGGGTGATCGCGGGGAGCGGGCTGCGGAAACCAGACATCGCCCGCATATCCGGCCAGCCGTCCCGACTCGAGCGCCCGGGCGATCGCGTCGCGGTCGCAGATCTTGCCGCGGGCCGTGTTCACCAGGTAGGCGCCTCGCTTCATCTGGTCGAGCAGCGCATCATCGAACATGCCCTCGGTGCCGGGGTGAAGCGGGGCATTGATCGTCACGACGTCGCAGACCTCGACCAGCGAGGAGGCGTCGGGATGAAAGGTGAGGCCGAGCTCGGCCTCCGCGGACTCGGGCAGGCGGTGCTGATCGGTGTAGTGGAGGCCGACCTCGAACGGCTTCAGGCGCCGCAGCACGGCGGAGCCGATCCGGCCGGCGCCGACCGTGCCCACCTGCATCCCCTCGAGGTCGTAGGAGCGCTCGACGCAGTCGGCGATGTTCCAGCCGCCATCGACCACCACCTGGTAGGAGGGTATGTAGTTTCGGACCAGGGCCAGGATCATCATCACCACGTGCTCAGAGACCGAGATCGAGTTGGAGTAGGTGACCTCGGCGACGGTGATCTGGCGCTCGATCGCCGCCTGGAGGTCGACGTGATCCGATCCGATCCCCGCGGTGATCGCCAGCTTCAGGCTGGGGGCCTTGGCGATCCGCTCCGCGGTCAGGTAGGCGGGCCAGAAGGGCTGCGAGATGACCACGTCGGCCTCGGGCAGCTCGCGCTCGAAGGCCGAATCCGGGCCGTCCTTGTCGGAGGTGACGGTGAGGCGATGTCCTCCGGCCTCCAGGAACTCCCTCAGTCCGAGCTCGCCGGAAACGCAGCCGAGGAGCTCGCCGGGCCGAAAGCCGATCCCCTCGGGTGTCGGGGTAGGCTGGCCGTCGTGGTAGCGCTCGATCGTCGGGATCTCGTCACGAGGGTAGGCCGGGGGGTAGCCGTCGACCGGGTCGTCGTAAAGCACACAGAGGACGTTTGCCACGTTCACCTCCAGAGGTCGAGCGGCCGACGGGTCGAGCGCCGAGCCGAGGCCGCCTGTTCGCCATGACCTTATCTCTATCGATGCGCACCGGCGCGGCGCTCGCGTAACGCGCCGCCGGCTCGGAGGACCTCGTCACCATGCCGTCGTTCGGCGGATTGCTGATCGTCGTCGCGGTGGCGTTCGCGGCCCCGTTCGTCCTCGGCCTGTTTCCGCGGGTCAGGCTGCCGTCGGTGGCGCTGGAGATCCTGGCGGGGATCGTGATCGGCCCCTCGGTGCTAGGGATCGTCCACGTCGATCAGTCGATCTCGGTGATCTCGGTGATCGGGCTCGCATTCCTGCTCTTCCTCGCCGGGCTGGAGATCGACTTCTCGAAGCTACGCGGCCAGGTCCTTCGCGTCACCCTGCTGGGGTTCGCCGTCTCGTTCGCGATCGCCGTCCTGGTCGCCCTGGTCTTGAAGGCGACCGGGCTGATCGAGACGCCGCTGCTGGTCGCGATCATCCTCTGCGCCACCTCGCTGGGCGTCCTCGTCCCGGTGCTCAAGGATGCCGGCCAGATCTCATCGACCTTCGGCCAGCTGATTATCGGCGCCGGGACGATCGCCGACTTCGGCGCGGTGATCCTGCTGTCGGTCTTCTTCTCGGGGGAGGGGGGAGTGGGGTCGACCCTGCTGCTGATCGGCGGCCTGGTGCTGCTCGCGGTCGTCGTCTTCGTCGCCGTGAGGGGCGCCGAGCGCTCGAGGACGATCCGCACCGACCTGGTGCGCCTTCAGGACACCACCGCGCAGATCCGGGTTCGCGGCGCGGTGGTACTCCTCGTGGGCTTCGCGGCGATCGCCGACAAGCTCGGCCTCGAGTCGATCCTCGGCGCCTTCATGGCGGGAGCAATCCTCTCGCTGCTGGACCGGGACGAGCGGATGACCCACCCGGAGTTTCGGCGCAAGCTCGAGGCGGTCGGCTTCGGCGTCTTCATCCCCGTCTTCTTCGTCACCAGCGGCGTCAAGTACGACCTCGATGCCCTCGTGGCGAGCGCGTCGAACGTGATCATGGTCCCGATCTTTCTTGCCGCATTGGTCGCCGTGCGTGGCCTGCCGGCGATCATCTATCGGCGCCTGCTGAGCGGGCGAGAGACCGCGATCGCCGGCTTGATGCAGGCCACCTCGCTGCCGTTCATCGTCGCCGCCACGGCGATCGGCCAGGAGCTCGACCTGCTCACCGCGGCCGAGGGCGCCGCCCTGATCGGCGCCGGCTTGCTCTCGGTCCTGCTGTTCCCGATCATCGGCCTCTCGCTGCTTGGCCAGGGCGGGGCGGCGACCGCGGACGACGAGCGGTCGGAGTCGATGTTGGCGATGTGACGCTCAGCCTGAGGAGGCGCCATCGCCGAGGGCAGTCAGCGCGCTGAGGAACGCCTCGGAGAAGGTGGGGAAGGGCTGGATCACGTCGTTCATTACCTCGAGCGAGACTCGAGCCCGAATCGCGACCGTCGCCTGCTGCAGCCATTCACCGGCCTCGGGGCCGAGCGCGTACGCGCCGATCACCCGCTCGCCGTCGGACACCAAGGTCATGAAGCCCGGCCGGGTGTCGTAGGCGCGGGTGAAGGTCGACGTTCGGGAGACCGCCGACAGCTGCACGGTTGCGGTCAGCGCGCCATCCGCCTCTCCCACGGAGGCCGCCTGGGGATCGGTGAAGACCACTCTCGGCACGGCGGTATAGTCCGCTTCGCGGTCGCCGCCGAGGACGTTGGCCGCCACGATCCGTCCCTGGTACTTGCCGACATAGGTCAGCGGCCAGATGCCGGTGACGTCCCCGATCGCCCAGACCTTGTCACCGGCTCGCATGCGCGAGTCGACTTCGACTCCACGCTTGGTCGGCTCGATGTCCACGGTCTCGAGGCCCAAGTTCTCGACGCGAGGCTTGCGCCCCGTCGCCACAAGGAGTCGATCGCCACGAAGCTCGGGCCCCTGCTCAAACTCCAGGACGAACTCATCACCGTCGCGACGGGCGGCGGAGGCGTGCTCGCCGAGCCGCAGCTCGATCCCGTCGGAGCCGAGGGCCTCGCCGAGGGCCTCGCCGAGCGGCGCCGGCTCTCGGGGAAGCAGATGCTCCATCCCCTCGACGAGGGTCACCGAGGCGCCCATCCGCCTAACGGCCTGGGCCATCTCGACCCCGACCGGGCCGCCGCCGAGGACCAGCAGATGCCGGGGGACCTGGGTCATCCCGGTCACCTCGCGGTTGGTCCAAACACTGTCGAGCTCGCGCAGCCCTGGCACCGGCGGGATCAGGGGGTCGGAGCCGGTCGAGATCACGATGTGCTCGGCCGTGTGCTCGGAGTCTCCGACCGCGACCCGACCGGGCCCGGCGATCCGAGCAGCGCCGCGGAGGACGTCGATGCCTTCGCCCTCCGCCCAGCTGATCTGTCCGGCGTCGCTGTAGTCGGAGACCTGGAAGTCGCGCCAGGCGAACGCCTGCGCGGGGTCCAGCTCGCCCGTGACGGCCTCGCGGGCCCCCGGGGCCTCTCGAGCCGCCTGGAGAGCCTCTCCGGGGCGGAGCAGCGTCTTCGACGGGATGCACGCCCAGTAGGAGCACTCGCCGCCGACCAGCTCCCGCTCGGCGATCGCGACTCGGAGGCCGCCGTCGACCAGGTGGCCGGCGCAATGCTCCCCGGACGGGCCGCCCCCGATGATGATCACATCGTAGCCGCTGGCGCTCACTCGGTCGTCTCCTTCGCGGTTATGTGAACCTGTCTGGCCACCCGATCAGCAAGGGCGCTGGCCGGGACACGCCGCGAGCGCCTAGC
>JAHEXV010000038.1:0-4489 GCA_023251935.1 bacterium
GGCCCAGCTTCGGCTCGAGATCGAGAAGCTGCGAGCCACGATGGCCGACCACGGCGACAGGGACACGCCGCTCTGGCTGACCGAGCTCGGCTGGGGATCCGGGAAGCCCAATCGCTTCGGGCTCAACAAGGGCCTCGAGGGCCAGCGGCGGCTGCTAGAGCAGTCGTTCCAGCTGATCCTCGACCGCCGTCAGGACTGGCACGTGCAACGACTGCTCTGGTTCGACTGGCGTGATCCCCCACCGGGGGCACCGCAGCCGTGCAGCTTCTGCTCCTCGGCCGGACTGCTCGAGCACAGCGGCTTCCCGAAGCCCTCCTGGATCGCCTACAGGCAGTTCGCGAGCGGGGGCCGGCGGTGAGCCCGGCGGTGCGGCTGATCGGAGTGATCGCCCTGTCGGTGGCACTGGTCGGCGGGCTCGCCGCATCGCTGATCGAGGGCGACGGGGGCGCCACCGGCGCGCCATCGGGCGCCGGGCCCTCGTTCTTCGGCATCGTCCAGGGAATCCGGCTCGATGACCACGACTTCCAGACCATGCGGGCGACCGGGGTGCGAACCGATCGGTTCCTGCTCTTCTGGGAGTCGGTGCAACCCCGGCCAGGGTCGTTCCGATGGGGGCCGACCGACGCCCTGGTGGGGGCATTCGCCTCGCACGGGATCCGGCCGTTCCCGAGCGTGTCCGGGAATCCCGACTGGGTTCCCGGCGACTCGGCCCGGCCTCCGATCGACACCCCGGAGGCCGAGCGAGCATGGCAGGACTTCCTGCGGGCGCTCGTTGCCCGCTACGGGCCCGGCGGCAGCTACTGGGCTCACGCCTACCGTCAGCAGTACGGGGCGGATGCAACCCCGCTGCCGATCGACTCCTGGCAGGTCTGGAACGAGCCCAACCTGAGCAAGTACTTCGCGCCGAAGCCTTCGCCGCCCGAGTACGCCCGGCTGGTGCGGATCTCCCACGACGCGATCACCGGTGAGGACCCACAGGCCCGGATCGTTCTCGCGGGGATGCCCGGTCGGGGCGACGTGACCGCCTGGAAGTTCCTCGACAGCCTCTACCGCCAACCCGCCCTCAAGGACAGCTTCGACGTCGCGGCCCTGCATCCCTACGCGCCCAACATCCGCGAGCTCGCCCAGCAGATCGCGCGGGTCCGCACCGCGATGAACGAGAACGGGGGGCGGGACACGCCGCTGTGGTTGACCGAGCTCGGCTGGGGCTCGGGGAGGCCGGACCGGTTCGGCCTCAGCAAGGGGCCGGTCGGCCAGGCGCAGCTGCTGAGCGCCTCGTTCAAGCTGATCCTCGACCGCCGCAAGGCCTGGAACGTGCAACGGCTGTTCTGGTTCGACTGGCGGGATCCGAGCAACGCGGAGGCCGGCAAGTGCAGCTTCTGCGCCACGGCGGGGCTGCTGAACTACGACCGGACGCGGAAGCCGGCCTACTACGCATTCAGGCGCTTCGTCAACGCCCATTGAGGCAACCGGCGGAACTCGCCCGGGGATCGTCTACGCTGCCTGCAGGATGGGTCAGATCAATGGTGGGCGTGGGGCCCCGGCGCCGGCGGAGGCCCCGCATCCTTCTGGAAGCGAGTCGAGCGAGGGGGGGCGGCGGTCAACGAGGCCGCTGCGGATCCAGCTGTGGAGCTGGAACTACGAGCCCGAGCCGACGGCGATGGGCCCGATCGCCGCCCGGTGGGCGGAGGCGATGTGCGCGCGCGGACACCAAGTCGAGGTGGTCACCGCCCATCCGCACTACCCCGGCCCGCTCTGGGGTCGCCGCTCCCGCCCCTATCGGGAGACTCGGAACGGCATCCCGGTGCTCCGCCTCCCGCTGGTGATCGGCCACCGGACGACCGCGGCCAGGATCACCGAGGAGGCAACCTACGCGGCGTCGGCGGCGCTGGCGGCGACGCTGCCGAGCATGCCCGATGTCGCGGTCGCCGTATCGCCGTCGTTCCTGGGGCTCTTTCCGGTGCTGGCCAGCGCCCGCCTTCGGCGCTTCCCGTGGGTGCTGTGGCTGGAGGACATCCTGCCCGACGCCGCCGCCACCACCGGGCTGATGCGGGAGGGGCTGGCGCTCCGCACCGCGCAGCGCCTCGAACGCTTCGTGTACCGCTCCGCGGACCGCATCGTCGTGATCTCGAACGCGTTCCGCGAGAACCTGCTCGGCAAGAGCGTGCCGGCCTGGAAGGTGACCCACATCTACAACCCGTACACCAGGGACCTGGGAAAGAGCCAGGGCGCCGCCAACGGCGACGCGCCCGCCCGGGTCCTGTACATGGGGAACATGGGCTTCTCGCAGAACCTTCCCGCGCTGGTCCGCGCCTTCGAGCTCTCGCCGGCGCTCGACGACCAGGTGCGGCTGGTCCTCGCGGGCACCGGCGAGCTCGAGCGGGCGGTGGCGGCGGAGGTCCGCTCCGAGCGCGTCGAGATGCCCGGCCTGCTGCTCGAGGGGCTCGAGCCGGAGCTCGATCGGGCGACGGTCGGGCTCGTTCCCCAGCGGCCCGACGTCGACGAGTTCAATCTGCCGTCGAAGCTGATGAACCTGATGTCGCGCGGGGTCCCGGTGCTGGCCAGCGTCAGCCCCCGCTCCGAGATCGCCCGGATCGTGCGCGAGTCGGGCGCCGGCTGGGTGGTCGACGCGGCCGACCCGGACGGGTTTCCGAGCGCGCTTCGCGGCATCCTCGGCGACCGCGCCGAGCTCGAGCGGCGGGGCGCCGCCGGCCTGGAGTTCGCGCGCCGGAACTTCACGCCGGACGCCGTCGCGAGGCGGTTCGAGGACGTCCTCAACGATGTCGCGCCGCCGAACGGCGCGGAGAGGGGTCGGTGAGCGTCGCCGCGATCACCGGTTCGACGGGGCTGATCGGCTCCGAGTCCGCGACCTACTTCGGCGAGCTCGGCATGGAGGTCGTCGGCATCGACAACGACATGCGAAAGCTGTTCTTCGGCCCCGAGGCCTCGACCGCCTGGAATCAAGCCCGCCTGGAGAAGCTCCTAGGGGAGCGGTATCGCCACCACCCCGTGGACGTCCGGGACCGCCAGGGGGTCGATGAGATCTTCCGCCGTTACGGCTCGGCGATCGAGCTCGTAATCCACACGGCTGCCCAGCCGTCCCACGACTGGGCCGCGAAGGAGCCGGTGACCGACTTCGACATCAACGCGGTGGGCACCTTGAACGTGCTCGAGGCGACCCGGATCCACGCCCCGGACGCTGTGTTCATCTTCACCTCGACGAACAAGGTGTACGGCGACCTCGCCAACTCGCTCCCGCTGCGAGAGCTGGAGACCAGATGGGAGATCGACCCCGAGCACACCTACGCGAACGGAATCCGCGAGGACATGTCGATCGACCACTCCCTCCACAGCCTGTTCGGAGCGTCGAAGGTCGCCGCCGACGTGCTCGTCCAGGAATACGGCCGCTACTTCGGGTTGCGGACCGCGTGCTTTCGCGGGGGCACCCTCACCGGGCCGCGGCACTCGGCCGCCGAGCTGCACGGGTTCCTCGCCTACGTGATGCGTTGCGCGATGACCGCCACGCCGTACACCGTGTTCGGCTACAAGGGCAAGCAGGTCCGCGACGCAATCCACAGCCTCGACCTGATCCGCGCCTTCCACGAGTTCTTCCTGGCGCCCCGGGTGGCCGAGATCTACAACATCGGCGGCGGAAGGTTCAGCAACGCGTCGGTGCTCGAGGCGATCTCGCTCAGCGAGGAGATCGCCTCCGAGAGCCTGGAGTGGACCTACCGCGATCAGAACAGGGTCGGCGACCACATCTGGTGGATCGGCGACAACGGCCGCTTCGAATCCCACTATCCGGGCTGGAAGCTCGAGTACGACGTCCGCCGCATCCTCGAGGAGATCCACGAGACGAACGCCGACCGCTGGACCCGCGACCGGGTCTCGGCCGAGCGCTAGCCGATCACTCTCTGATGCCTTGGGGTGTCTATGGGCTACCTAAGGCATCAATCCTCACCGGGGCGTCTCCCTACCCAGCCTCGTTTCAGCGCTTGACGTCCTAGCCGACCAGGTCGCCGTAGATCCGCTCGACCGCCACGGCATACGGCTCGGGCGAGTTGTGGGCGGCGACGCCGGCGACGCCGGCGGCGGAGAGCTGCTCCCAGGCCCGGCGGTCGCGATCGAGGTCCTGGCACTCCCGGGCGAGCGCCAGCGCGTCGGGCTCGACCACTCGCCCCCCGCCGGCGTCGCCCACGTACTCGGCGAGGCCTCCGCTGGCGTAGGCGACCACCGGGGTGCCGACCGACATCGCCTCGAGTGCGGCGATGCCGCCCGGCTCCTGCCAGCGCGACGGCATCAGGCAAACCCTGGCCCGTCCCAGCAATCCGAGCACCTCGGTTCGCTCGAGGCTGCCGGCGAAGACCAGATTCGACATGCGCCCGGCGGCCTTCGCCACCTCATCCTGCAACGGTCCGTGACCGGCGATCGTGACCTCGATCGAGGGCAGGCGCTCCGCCAGGCCGAGCACGTCGCGGATGCCCTTCTC
>JAHEXV010000038.1:4499-17189 GCA_023251935.1 bacterium
CCCCTTCTCCGCATCGAGCCTCCCGACGAAGACGGCCCCGCGACGATCCGAGAAGGGGCGGGGGTCACCCGGCGCGGGCTCGATGAAGCACGGCAGGGCGGTGGCGTCGATCCCGCGGCTGGCGTGGCGGGCGGCCACGAAGCGGGAGTTCGCGATCCAGGCGTCGACCGCCCGCGCATGGAGCCTCCGACGGACCAGGAACGTGACGTCATTGAGGGCGCGGGCCGAGCGCCTGCTCTCGTCGTGATCCAGCCACCGACCCCGATCGTCGAGCCAGCTCGCCGAGATGAACTCATAGTCGTGAAGGGTCTGGACGATCGGCACCCCGGCCCGGTCGGCCACTTGAATCGGCGCCACCGAAAGCTGCGGGTAGAGCTTGTGGGCATGGACGACCTGGGGACGAAAGCGCCGGATCAAGCGACGCATCGCCTCGGCGGCGCTGGGGTTCCAGACGGCCCGGCGGGCGACCTCGAGCTGCTGACGGGGGCCGAGGTGCTCGCGCGAGGCGTGGGTCACCGAGGCGTCAACGAACTCCCCCTCGCCGAACCGGTTCCGAGGGCTCGCGGTCGACAGGAAGGCAACCTGGTGGCCGCGCCCGGCCAGAGCCTCGGCGAGGCCGAGGCAGTGGACGTCGGCTCCGCCGGTCACCCGGGCGTACTTATTGACGATCAGGATGCGCATGATGCCAGCGCCCGGCCTACGACGGCGATGCGTACCCCAATCGCTCCAGCAGGCCGCCGGTGACCCGGGAGAAGAGCTCCTGGTCCTCGGGGGTGAAGGTCTGGGCCCAGTCGCCCGCCTGCGCGGTGCGCACGAACATGATGTCCCTTCGCTGCTTGCGCTCGTGGAAGCGGGACGTGCGCTCTCGCTCCCGCATGCGCTCCGCCGTGTAGGCGGCAACCGTCTGCTCAGCCTGCTGTGGCGCGACCGGCACGCCGAGGAACTCCATCGCCGCCGACAGGTTGTCCACCGGGTCGACGAGCAGATCCTCGTACTTGAGGACGAGCAGCGACCCCCGCTCGCGAAGCGGGCACGAGAGCCACGACTCGACATGCTGGTGCCACGGCCCGTAGCCGTCGACGCCCCCGCTGAGGAAGAGGCGCAGGAAGGGCCCGAACTCGCCCTCGTACAGCCCCCGGCGGATCAGCGTGTAGTAGTAGGAGACCGCCACGTCGCGGCCGTCGCGGATCAGGTAGATCGCCTTGTTGTAGAAGCGCTTCTGCGGGCTGGTGTACGGCTCGTGGCTCTTGATCAGGCGCCCGCCCTGAGGGAGGACGCGGGGCGTGGCCCGGTGTGAGCCGACGTCGGCGATAACCGTTGAATCGTTGTCGAGGTCCGCTTCGCGACCACCGAGCAGGTGGGCGAGCATGAACTTGAGCCAGGTGTTGCCCGATTTCGGATATGAGACCAGGAAGGCGTCCCGCCGCGACACGCCGGTGTGCCGGTAGACGACCGGCAGCAAGCGCACGTGACGGTTGTGCCTCAGGCGGGGAAGCTTCGATTGCACCTGGGACACTCGCTGGGGCCTTCCGCGCGGCGGGCGAAGGCGAGCAAGGGGTCGCCCCGGAGTCGGCTTCGCGGAAACAATGCTGAGTACACCGCGTAAGGTTAGCCGCGTGTCCGCCACGGAGGAGGCAAGCGTTTCACCGTCCTCCGCTGCGCGGGAGCCGGTCGCCGACGGCTCATCGGGACGGTTGAAGCGAGACGCCGCCCTGGCGGTTGCGACCGGCTTCGCGATCCAGTCGGTGCTGGTGGTCACCGGGCCGCTCTTGGCGCGAATGCTGGGCCCGAGCGGGCGAGGATACCTGGCCGCGCTGATCCTCTGGCCACTGGTGATCACACAGCTCGGAAACCTCGGGATCCCGTCGGCGCTCACCTACTCGGTCGCCCGCGACCCCTCCTCGTCGAGGGGGCTGGCGCGCCTGGGTCTCTCATTCGCCCTCCCCCAGGCGCTGCTGCTGACCGCCCTCCAGGGCCTCTGGCTGCTGCTGATCCTGGGCGGAGATCCCGCCGAGGTCAGAACCGCCGGGTGGCTGACGCTCGCCCTCGTCCCGGCGATGCTGGCCCAGCAGTACGGCCTCGCGCTGCTCCAGGGCCACCTGAGGCTGCGGCTCTTCAACGGGCTGCGCCTCCTGCCCTGGCTGCTCTACGCGGTCGGCGTCGCAACGCTCTTCGTGGTCGGAGATGACGCGATCGTCCCGATCGTCGGGGCGCTCCTGGTGGCGTTCTGGGCCAGCGGCTCCACCGCCCTGATCAGCGGGATCCGATGCTCGCGCGGCGAGGCCCGCCCATCGGTGGGGCGGCGATTCCTGGCCTCATTCGGGCTGCGCGGCCTGCTGTCCAGCTTCTCGGCGGTGGACGTGCTTCGTCCCGATCAGGTCGTGCTGGCGCTGTTCCTGTCGCCCTCGGCGCTCGGCCTCTACGTGGTCGGGCTGGCGTTCACGAACCTCCCTTACTTCATCGCCAAGAGCGTCGGCTTGATCACCTTCCCCTGGGTCGCGTCGCGACGGGAGAAGGCCGACGCCCGACGGACGATGTGGTCGCTGCTCTGGCTCACCACCGGGATCGCGGTGTTGATCGTCGCCGTCATGTGCGCGGCGGCGCAGTGGCTGGTGCCGTTCTTCTTCGGGAGCCAGTTCTCGGCCGCCGTCACCGTCACCTACATAGTCCTGCCGGGCACGGTCTTCCTGAGCGCGCGGCGGGTGCTCTCGGAGGGCTTGAAGGGCCGCGGCTACCCCCTGGCCGGGACGATCGGCGAGCTCTTCTCGCTCGCCTGGATCGCGATCGCGCTAGCCGTGTTCGTCCCCCTGTGGGGAATCTATGGCGCCGCCGTCGCCTTGACCAGCTCCTACGTCGTCAGCATGCTGCTGCTGCTGGTGATCGCCGCCCGACACGGAGAGCTCGAGTCGGCGAGCGGATCGCTGCTGTCGTTGCCTCGCGACCTGATCGGCGCCGTGCGCGCAAGCGCCCGCACCCCTGACGTCACGCTGCCGGAGACCGACGGCCCGGCCCGCGTCTCGTAGTGATCCCGCCCAGATCCCGCGCCGTCGTCCTCGCCCTGACCCTGCTCTCGGTCGTCCTCGCGCAGGGGTGCGGGGCCGACGAGAGCAAGCAGGGGCCGCCGTTCCACCCGGGGAACATCGAGCGACCGCAGTCCCTGCTGGTGACGAGCGGCGACGTCGAGGGGATCGGCGCGTCAACGCCATACGGGGTCGTGCTGGGGTGGTGGCGGGCGCTTCAACGGGGGGACGTGAAGGGCGTGCAGCGCAGCTACGCGCAGCGGGTCAGCGCCGGCGCGGCGCGGCGCCAGATCCGCGACTTCGAGCCCCGCTTCTCGCAGCCAGTCGAGCCGACCGAGGACGAGGGGCGAAAGCGGGCGACCGTCGAGGTGGTCGTGCGAGCGGCGATCCGCCTCGGCGACCTGCCGAACGTGATCGGCGTCCATGATTTTCCGGCCTCGTTCGACCTGGTGCGAACGGGTGCGGGATGGAGGCTTCGCGCCAACGCCTACGGGCGCTATCGCCGCGCCCTCCTCGACGCGCTGGCGGCGGAGACATGATCGTCAGCCGAGGTCCCAGGGCGGGGTCCTGCCGAGCACTTCGGCCAATCGCCTGACCTCGGGTCGGAAGACCTCGGTCAGCAGGGCGCGCGCCGCCGGGTCGATCGGCGGCGGCTCGACCTCCTTGAGCAGCGCTCCTCGCATCCGCGCCCGCAGGGGACGCGGAACGGCGGCCCGGGCGACCGTTCGCAGCCGGCCGCTGCCGAGCATCCTCCCGCTGAGCACGTTCCGGGGCAGCGAGGCGGGGTTCTTCCTTCGCTGCTCCTCGGCCGCGTCGCCGGACGCGACCCCGAGGAACGAGTGGATGCCCGCGATCGTGCCCGGCTGATCGGCGACGAAGTCCTCGAAGAAGGACACCAGGACCCGCCCACCGAAACGGTCCAGGTAGCGCGTCACCTGGTCCGCGTACCGCCCGCAGTCGATGTACAGGGAGGTCACCCCCCACGCACCCGCTCCCGATCGCTGCTCCTCGGTGAGGGCTTCGGGGAACGGCCGCCTCTCCAATCCCTCCCGGACGTCGTTCCAGTACTGCGAGTAGGCCCGCTCGACCGGGTCCCGCAGCATGACCAGGATGCTCGACTCGGGCGCGACGCGCCTGATCCGCTCGGCGGCGTGCTCGTCCCAGAGGTAGGAGGTGCTCGCCTCGCCGACCAGCCGCTCGTCGGCAACGCGATCGAACAGGGCCAGGTACTCGCCCTGGTCGCTGACGTGAGGGAAGAAGGCCTCCCGCTCCGGGCTCGGCTCGATCCGGGAGAAGAAGTGCGGCTCCTTGATCGGCGACATGTAGATCGACGGGTGCCGGTCGAGCTGGTCGTACACGGACGTGGTCCCGGCCTTCGCGGCGCCGACGAGGAAGAGGTTCGGCCACATCACCCTAGCCTCGGGCGCCCGCCGCCTCCCGGCCGCCGCCCGAGGGCGCGGCGCGGTTGGTCGGCGCCCGGCAGAGCACCGCCGCGAGGGCGACGACCGCCAGCGCCATCGCCACCTGGAGCGCCGGAAGGGTGAAGTTCCCCCGCATCCAGGTGATCATGAACGGAAGCAGCGTCGCGTAGCCGACGATCGCCACCGTGGTGTCCCGGTGACGGGAGAAGTAGAGCCAGGCCGCCCTCCAGAAGATCCCGAACAGGACGGCGAACACGAACACCGCCACCAGTCCCCCGTCGCGGTATGGCTCCCCGAATGGCGAGAAGGTGTCGCACTGGGCCCCCAGCGTGCACGGCCTGCCCGCGAACACCGCGGTCAGGACCTGCTGGTCCGCCGGCAGGGGCTTGTCCGGCCACAGCTGCCTCGGGATCAGGGTCCGGAACGTCCCGACCAGCGTCGTTCCCCCATATGTGTAGTGCAGCTCGCTGGGGACGACCAGCATCTCCAGGGCGAGCGAGGGGGCGACGCCCGTGTCCTGGGTCTCGAACGCGTGGCTGGCCGCGTTCCAGGGCAGCCACTGAACCGGGTTCGGGCTGTCGTGGCGGGCGTGGGAGAGGCGGAGGTCGCGGATCGCGGACAGCACCGTGAGCGCCACCACGGCGACTGCCACCACGCTCAACGTCGGGGGGCGTCGGCCGCGCCTCAGGTAGTAGTAGAGCGCCAGTGCCCCGAGCATCTCGATCAGGTAGCGCCGCTGCCCCGCGGCGAGGTTGTAGACGCAGAAGGCGACCACGGAGGCGATCGCCGCCGACCCGGCGATCCGCCCCATGCGGGTCTCCTTGCCGGCGCTCTGGCGAACGGCGAGGAAGAACAGTGCCGCCGGGACGACGAGCAGGATCGAGGCGAGGAAGTACTTGCTCGTGGCCGCTGGGCTTGCCGAGAGCTGGAACAGCCGGGCCCTGCCGCGGAAGAAGAACGACGCCGGGTGGCGCCACCCGTGCGAATGGATGAAGAACAGCGCGAAGGCGATCAGGGCGACGGCGAAGACGACCGCGGCCCAGATCAGCAGCCGCCGAGGCTCCGGCCTGGAGGGACGCGGGATCCGCGCCGCGAGCGAGCCGCCCGCCGGCACCAGATAGCCGATCGCGAAGCCGGCCCCGGCGAGCAGGCCGGCGACCAGCATCCTCGTGAACACCGGAGAGATCAGCCGCTCCGCGTAGATGAAGTGCTGGTGCCCGAGGTCGTAGGCCGGCCGCAGAACCCAGAGGATCAGGAAGAGGATCGCGAACAGGGCGAGCGGCTCGAACCCGTCGAGCCTGCCCCGCAGGATCAGGATTCCGCAGGGGAGCAGCATGGTGGCGGCGGAGAGCGCGAGGAGGATCCACCTCCAGTCGACCCACGACGCCGCGGCGGCCAGCCCCACGAGGCCCAACCCGGCGGCCAGCGCGGCGGTGTACGGCAGGATCCATCTCTCCCTCCCGGGAGCGCGGACCGTCGAAGCCAATCGCGCGATCACTGCGACAAGAACGGGGCCCGCGGGTTGAGCTGACGCGCGCGCTTCAGCGCCCGGCGGGCGCCGCCGACGTTCCCGGACTTGACGTCCAGTCGCGCTCGAACGAACCAGAGCTGCCAGTTGTCGGGGGCGCGCTGGATCGCCTCGCCGAGCTCTCGGTTGGCCGCTCGGAGATCACCCCCCAGCTCCTCGACCAGGGCGAGCTGGAGTCGGGGGCCGGCCGCCCAGGGCTGGATCTCGATCGCGTCCCGCGCATCCTGAGCGGCGGCGCCGAGGTCCCTGGCGCTCGCCGCCTGCCGGCTGTCGCCGAGCCTCACCTCGGTGAGGAAGAGGATGCCGCCGGCCCAGATCGCCGCCCACCCGACGAGCAGCGTGGCGATCCCGAGCCCGAACCGGGGGCGGGCCGTCAGGCCTCGACCGCGCCGCCCGTTCACCGCCTGCAGCTCGGCGCCGAAGGCGGCCTCGGGCTCGAGGGTCCCGGGCCCGGCGAGCAGCCCCGCGGACACGACGACCAAGCCGAAACACGCCGGCAGCTCCCAGGTCCAGTCGATCGCCGCCGAGACGACGCCCGCCGCGAAGACGGCCAGCACGGCGCCGAGCGTCGCACCGCGCGAGCGGGTCGGACCGCGCCGACAGCCCGAGACGGCCGAGAAGCCGAGGAACCCGAGCACGAGCACGAGGCCGACGACGCCGAGCTCGGCCATCGTCTCGATGAACAGCGAATGAGCGTTGCGAACCGGCATCACGAGGGAGCCGTGCACGTCCCAATAGGCCTCGTAGCCGCCCGCCCCGATGCCGTCCACGGGATGGGCCTCGAAGGCGTCGAGCGCCGTCGACCAGAACTGGTAGCGACCGCTCCCGCGACCGCTGCTCAGATGGGCGGCGACGTAGGTGCTCTGGGTCTCCAGCGCTCCAACCTGCTTGAACTCCGCCCACCGCGCCGACGGGTTGGAGGCCAGGATCCCCACGATCACCGCCAGCACCGTCGCCACCGCAACCCCGCGCGTCAGCCTGGAGGGCACCTGGACCCGCTCGAGCCAGTCGTCGACCAGGAATCGCAGCAGCCCCACCGCGACCACGACAGCGATCGTCAGCGCCAGCATCTGGTCGCCCTGGCTCGCGGCGACCGAGTTGCCGAGCGCATCGATGAGCTCGTGCTTGCGGCTTGCGAGTGAGGCGAGCAGCACCCCGCCCACCCCGCCCATCAAGCCGCCGGCGAACATTCGCGCCCTCGCCGGACCCACCCCGAGCAGCACGGCGAGCCCGGCGACGCCGGCCGCCACCCCGCCGCGCGAGGAGGCCAGGTAGATGACGAGGATGGGCAACGGGATCGCCGCCACCGCCACCGCCCGGAGCCAGGCGGCCCTGGCGTGGCCCCCCAGCCAGACCAGCAGCAGGATCGCGGCGGCCATCGCAGCGGCCAGGCCGTTCCAGTATCCGATCGGGTAGCTGAGCCTGCCCGCCGCCGCGGGCAGGAAGTTGCCGAGGTTCTCGTCGCCGGCGAACGATGGCTCGAAACGGCTGACCAGGGCGAGCCCGGCGACGACCACGAGGCCAAGCGCGAGGCCGCCGAGCCAGGCGCGAGCGCTGGCCCGCGGAGAGGCGATCGCGACCAGCACGAACACGCCCAGGTAGCCGAGCGCCCTGACGACCTCGACGAAGGCTCCGCTCGCGTCGCTCGCCCAGCCGATCGAGATCGCCGTCCACGCCGCCAGGGCGGCGAGGCAGGCGCCGCCGCCCACCGCCGCTCCGGGAACCCGCGAGCGTGGCCAGGCTCCGACGGCCAGCGCGATCACCACCGTCCACCAGACCGCCACCGTGGCGCCGGCGGTGAGCCCGGTCGAGTAGCCGCCGTTCGCGACCGCCAGCGCCACGTAGAGGACCGCGACCGTGGCGGCGATTGCCGGGTGGAGGATCGGCGGCCTCGACCCGCGGCCAACCCCTAGGGTGGGCGCCGCGTGGCGAGGGATTGCTATTTTCTGCACAGCGTGGGACGAAGCAGGGTTCGATGTGGGCTTCGCCGTTATCGCCTAACTTGGTTGGCGGTCATCGTCGCTGTGCTCGCGGCGCCAGCGACGACCGCGGGGGCAAGTCCTCCTGCGGTGGATCAATATACAAGCAAGTTTCCTGGCGCAGGCGGCAATTCCGGCCTCGAGAGCGGCAGCGCCCCGGTGGCCCAGCCCTGGCTGCTCTCGGACCGGACCCGGGCCGCCCTCGGGGGCCCCGACGGGCAGCTTCTCGCCCTGATCGCCACGGCTCCCGGCCTGGGGGCGCCGGAGGTGAGGCCCGGCGCCCACGCCCAATCCACATCGGGCGAGGGGCGGCCGCTCGCAACCGCGGTTGCCGACACCGTCGCGACCGGCCCAAGCCTGGCGTTGATCGGTGCGCTCGCCGCAATCGCGGTCGGGGCGATGGCGGCCCGCGTCATCCGCCGCCGCCGATCGTCGCTCTGATGCGCAAGGCGATCACCGCCGCGGCCGCGGCGTTGATGCTGTTGATCGTCCCCGCGTCCGCGGCGCCCGCCGCTGAGTTCATCGGCATCAACCAGGGCGCCCGTCTCGACCATCGCGACCTTCAGAAGATCGCGTCCACCGGAACCCGAACCTTCCGCTTCATGCTCGCATGGCCGTCGATCGAGCCGACCCGGGGCTCATACAAGTGGGGGGCGACCGACCAGCTCGTGGGCGGCGCCGCCTCGCACGGAATCCAGGCCCTGCCGTTCGCCTGGGGCTCGCCCCAATGGGCCGCCGCCAGCCCAGCGCATCCCCCGATCGCGACCGCGAAGGCCCGGCGCGCCTGGCGGCGCTTCCTGGAGGCGGCGGTGAACCGCTACGGGCCGGGCGGAAGCTACTGGGAGGACGGCGGCGGCTATGACCAGCAGTTCGGGTCCGGGGCCAAGCCGTTGCCGGTCAAGGCCTGGCAGATCTGGACCGAGCCGAACGGCAAGGCCTACTTCGCCCCTCATCCGTCGGTGAGGCGCTACGCGACCCTGCTGAAGATCTCCCACGACGCGGTCAAGCACGCGGACCACAGCGCCAAGGTGGTCCTCGCCGGGCTCGTCGGGCTGAGAAAGTGGCACGGGCAGAGGCTGAAGGGGGTGCCGGGCTGGGAGTACCTGCGGCACCTCTATCGGGTCCGCGGCATCAAGCGCGACTTCGACATCGCCGCCATGCACCCCTACGCGCCGAACCTCGACCAGCTTCGCCGAGAGATGAGGCTGACCCGGGCCGCGATGAGGGACGGCGGCGACGGGCGGACCGGGTTGTGGATCACCGAGCTCGGCTGGGGCTCGGCTCCGAAGGGATCAGGGAACTCCCTGCTCGGCCTCAACCAGGGCCTGAAGGGACAGGCCCGGCTGCTCTCCGGCTCCTTCAGGTTGATCCTGCGCCACCGCGGCCCCTGGCGGGTGGGCCGCCTGTTCTGGTACGACTGGCGCGATCCATCGAAGTCCGTGGACGCGCCGTGCTCGTTCTGCGAGAGCTCGGGGCTGCTGAAGCACAACCGCAAGCCGAAGCCCGCCTACAACGCCTTCAGGCGCTTGGCGCGAAAGCCGAACGGCTGAGCTCGATTATCAGTTAAGCTCCCCGCCACATGGGGAGTGCATGGTTGCGGAGCAGGGGCCGAGGGTTGCGCGGTTTCGTGATCGTCCTCGTCGGGGCGATCTCGTTGCTCGCCGCGACCCCTGCCGCGGCGGGGGTGATCCGGACCGAGTTCTTCGGGATCGTCGAAGGGCCCGTCCTCGACGACCCGGACATGGCGACGATGAAGTCGCTCCGAGTCCAGACCGACCGCTTCCTGCTCAACTGGGGTTGGGTGGAGCCCACGAAGGGGAACTACAAGTGGGGGCCGCCTGACCGCTTCATCGGCGACATGGCCTCGCACGGCATCCGGGCGGTGCCCTCCGTATGGGGGAACCCGGGCTGGATCCCCGGCTCCTCGTCGACCCCGCCGATTGGCGGGACGCCGTCCCAGCAGCAGTGGCGGATCTTCCTGAAGGCGCTGGTCGAGCGCTACGGGCCCGGCGGCGAGTACTGGGGGGCCCGCTACCACCAGCAGTTCGGCGCCAACGCGAAGCCGCTGCCGATCACCTCCTGGCAGATCTGGAACGAGCCGAACCTGAAGAAGTACTTCGCGCCGAAGCCCTCGCCGGGCCAATACGCGCGGCTGCTGCAGATCTCCTACCCGTCGATCAAGCAGGTCGATAAGAAGGCCCAGGTGGTCCTCGCGGGGATGACCGGCAAGGGAGACATGACCGCCGTCGACTTCCTGAAGAAGCTCTACGCGGTGTCGGGGATCAAGGGCACCTTCGACGCCACGGCCCTGCACCCGTACATGTCCACCGTGGACCAGGTCAAGAAGACGATCCAGCAGTTCCGCGCCGCGATGGTGAGCCACGCCGACGGCGCGACGCCGTTGTGGATCTCGGAGCTGGCGTGGGGCTCTGATCCTCCCGACCCGGCCGGCATCAACAAGGGGCCCCAGGGACAGGCGCAGATGCTGACCAAGGCCTACAAGCTGATCCTTGCCAACCGCAGGCCCTGGAACATCCAGCACCTCTTCTGGTACCTGCTCCGCGACCCCCTCGACCCGGTCGCGTCGTGCAGCTTCTGCGCCAGCGCGGGGATCCTGAACCGGAACCGGATCCGCAAGCCCGCCTACAACGCGTTCAAGGCGATCGTCGCCGAGAAGGTCGCTCCGGTGCCGACGATCACCGCTGGGCCGGCCCAGGGAAGCACCACCACCGACGCCACTCCCACCTTCGCGTTCACGTCCAACGAGCCGGGCTCGACCTTCCAGTGCCGGTTCGACTCCAAGCCGCTGGTCACGTGCACCTCGCCCACCACTCCGAAGGCGGCGCTCACCAACGGCCACCACACGTTCTCGGTCAGGGCGATCGACGCCCCCGGGAACGTCAGCCCCCTGACGGCGCGGTCGTTCACCGTCAACGCCCACTGAGGGGAACCCCGAGGGGGCCTCAACCCTGAAGCTCCACGAAGCGGCTGCGATCGCGCTCACGGGGCTCGCGCTGTCGCTGCTCGCCGTGCCGACGGCCGAGGCCGCCCGATCGGAGTTCTTCGGCATCGCCCACGGGCCGACGATCGACGACACCGACCTGCAGACGATGGCCGCGACCGGGGCCAAGACGGACCGCTTCGTGCTCAGCTGGAGGACGGTGGAGCAAAGCAGCGGGCACTTCGACTGGGGCGCCACCGACCAGCTGATCGGGGGCCTCGCCTCACACGGGATCCGGGGGGTCCCGTTCGTCTGGGGGTCGCCGGGCTGGGTGCAAACCGGGGCACCGGCGCGCCCCCCGATCAACAACGGGTCGGCGCGGCAGGCGTGGGAGGGCTTCCTGAAGGTGGCGGTGGCCCGCTACGGACGGGGAGGCAGCTACTGGGCCAGCCGATACCACCAGCAGTTCGGGGCGGCCGCCGTGCCGCTGCCGGTCCGATCCTGGCAGGTCTGGAACGAGCCCAACCTGAGGAATGAGTTCTATCCGGGCGGCACCGTCGCCCAGGCGGCCCGGAGGTACGGCGACCTGCTGCAGATCTCCCACGACGCGATCAAGTCCAGGGATCACCAGGCCGAGATCGTCCTCGCCGGGATAGCCACCCAGAAGGACCCGCACGCATTCGACTTCTTGAAGAGCCTCTACTCGGTGCCTGGGATCAAGGACGATTTCGACGCGGTGGCCCAGCACCCCTACGCGGGGAGCGTCGACAAGGTCCGCGCCGCGATCCAGCAGGTTCGCAAGGTGATGGCCAGCAACGGGGACCAGGGAACGCCGCTCTGGATCACCGAGATCGGCTGGGGGTCGGCGCCGGCGGACGGCTCCGGCATCAACCTGGGCCTGGCCGGCCAGGCGACCATGCTGACCCGTTCCTTCAAGCTGATCCTCGGCCACAGAAGCGCCTGGAACGTCCAGCGCGTCTTCTGGTTCCACTGGCGCGATCCCCCCCCGAACTCCCCCTACGTGGACAAATGCATCCGCTGCGGCAGCGCCGGCCTGTTGACCAACGGGCGGACCCCGAAGCCCGCCTACCCCGCCTTCCTCGCCTTCGCGGCCGACACCACGCCGCCCGCGGCGAGCATCAACGCGGGGCCGAGCCAGGGAGCCCTGATCAACGACCCCACGCCGGGCTTCTCGTTCAGCTCCAGCGAGCCCGGGTCGACCTTCGCCTGCCGGATCGACGCGGGGTCATCGGCGCCCTGCGCCTCTCCCTACACGGCGCCGAGGCTCGCCCAGGGCCCGCACAGCTTCTCCGTCGAGGCGATCGACGCCGCCGGCAACGAGAGCTCCGTCGTCTCGCGCTCGTTCACGGTCGACAGCCGCGCCCCCGCGGCGCCGCTGATCGCCGACACGACTCCCGGCTCCCCGGCCAACGACAACGCCCCGGAGGTGACGGGCTCCGCCGAGGCGGCCTCGACAGTGAGGCTCTACAGGACCGCGGGCTGCACCGGGCCCGCCCTCGCCGGCGGCCCGGCGAGCAGGTTCGCGGGCCAAGGCCTCACCGTCCACGTGACCGACAACACGACGACCCTGCTGCGGGCGACGGCGACCGACGCCGCCGGCAACACCTCGCCGTGCTCCGCGACGCGGAAATACGTCGAGGACTCGATCGCGCCGCAGACGACGATCACCGCCGGGCCCTCGGGCTCGACCACCGAGCCGAGCCCGAGCTTCAGCTTTGCCTCCAGCGAGTCGGGCTCGAGCTTCGAGTGCCGATTCGACTCCGACCCGTTCGCCCCCTGC
>JAHEXV010000038.1:17199-25006 GCA_023251935.1 bacterium
TGCTCGGGCCCGGGGGCGACCCACGCCCCGTCGACCCCGCTCTCATACGGCCCTCACAGCTTCGAGGTCCGGGCGAGCGACCGGGCGGCGAACGTGGACTCGACGCCGGCCAGCCGCAGCTTCACCGTCAGTCCCTGAGCGGCGTTTTCACCGCAACGAGCAGACGGTCCCGTCGCTGATCTTCGCCAGCCAGGGCCGCACGGCCTGGCTCGCTCCCGGCTCAAGGAGAACGGGCCCCGAGCCGGCGGGAACGTGCAGCCGGTGGAAGCTGTCGGCGAAGCGACGCGCCTCGACGCCGAGGGTGGACCTCGACCCGCGAGGCCGGATCACCAGGCCCGACGCCGGAACCCGGAACACCTCGGCGGCGCTGACCGAGGTGCCGAGTGCCGGGCGGCAGCGACGGCCGGCGGCCGCGAGGCCGGCGGGAGCGTTGGTGAGCGTGAGGTCGTCGCCGCTCAGGAGCACGCCGTCGACCGCCTTCCGCCGGTCCTCGGGCATCGAGGCGATCCCCTGCGGGCTGGCGGCCGGGCTGCCGTACCGCACGACGGCGTTGAAGTAGGTGATGGCGGGAAACTTGAACCCTCGCCCGCCGACGGTGACGAGCCGCGCACCCCGCGACAGCTCCGGGATCGAGTCGAGCGGAACCTCCTCCTTCAGCAGCTGGACGGCGCCGAGATCGGCTCGCTCGACGACGGCCCATTCGCGGAGCCGGTTGGACCCGTCGTTGTAGGCGATCAGGTTCGGGACCACCGATACGAGCACGGCGGCGGCCGTGCCCCAGATCACCCACGGCGTTCCCCGGACACGACCGACCAGGACGAGGATGATCAGCAGCAGGAAGACGGCGCTCGGATAGATGTAACGGCTCGCCGTCGCTGGACGGTGGGCGGTGACGACCAGGCCGAGCAAGAACCAGAAGCTCAGGCCGAGCGCCAGCACCACCCAGATCTCGCGTGCGATCGGCCGGCCGCTCCTCAACCGCCAGGCTGCCGCGACGATCAGCAGGCCGAGCAGCAGGTAGCCGGCCTCGATGTTGAACGGCACGCCGTGGGCGGACTCGGCGCTGCCGAACAGGCCGCTGAGCGCCGACAGCCCGGTGGCGGCCGCGGCGACGATCGTCGAGGGAATCCCCCCGAGGTTGTGGAGGTGAACAACTTCCTGCGTGGTGCTGGTCGCCTCGGCGCGGTACCAGATCAGCCACGCCACGTAGAGCACCGCCGGGATCGCGACCACCCAGCTCCTCGACCAGACGCGGCGGCGATCCTGCAGGGCCAGCATCACGGCCGCGGCCGCGAGAAAGGCCAGGCCGTCGCTGTGCGAGGCGACGGCCGCGACCAGCAACAGGCAGGTGATCGCGTCTCCCATGCCCTCGCCCTTGAAGCGCTGAAGGCAGATCAGCGCCGCCAGCCCGAAGGCGATCGGCATCAGGTTCACGGTCCCGGTCGGGGTCACAGTCACCTCGAGCGAGGAGCCGAGGAAGAGCAGGACGACGGTTGCGGCGAGGCACTCCCACGGGCCCGCCCAGTTGCGGGCCAGGGCGTAGAACAACACCCCGCAGATCGCCAGCAGCAGCGCCTCGGCGATCCGGAACGGGAGATAGGAGCCCGCCCCGAAGGTGTAGAGGATCGCCTTGTAGAGCACCGTGTTCAGGAGCACCAGGTGACCGCTGTGCCCGCGCAGCAGCCCGCTCACCGACTTGTCGGCGTACAGGTAGCGGCTCCACTCGTCCGAGAAGAAGGTCTGTCCCCGGGTCTCCCAGAGGTTGAACACGACGGCGACGGCGACGAAGGCGATCAGGACCGCCAGCGGTCGCTCGGCGACCCAGGCCAGCGTTCGCGTCAGCGACCACCCCTCCCTGGCCCGTGGGAGCTGTCCCTCAGCCGTGTCCACCGGCGCGACATCCTACGGGTCCGGGCCCGATTCGCCCCGCCGGGGGCCCGATTTGTTGATAGGGTCCTGCTGGTGCATGGACCCGGCAGGTATGGGGGGCAGGATGGAGAGTCACTGCGTGCGTAAAGGGCTTCGCATGGGCGCGTTTCGGTCGCGCCGGGCGGCGGCATCGCCGGCCCGGGTGGCGATCATTCTCGCCGCGCTCGGCGCCTCGCTGCTGATCCCGTCGACCGCCGGGGCGGCCTCGGTCCGGTCGGAGTTCTACGGCATCGTCCAGACGGCGGCGACGCTCGACAACCAGGACCTCGCAGGCCTCAAGGCCACCCACGTGCACACGGTGCGCTACCTGTTCCAGTGGGAGTCGATCCAGCCCAAGAACGGCACCGACTTCAGGTGGGGACCGTCGGACAACTTCGTCGGCCGCCTCGCCCACAACGGGATCCGGGCGGTACCGACCCTCTGGGGGAACCCGAAGTGGGTCGGAAACCTCAAGGACACCTCGCGCCCCCCGATCGACTCACCCGCCGACAAGGCGGCCTGGCAGAAGTTCCTCAAGGCGGTTGCCGGACGCTACGGGCCGAACGGCTACTACTGGACCCACGGCTACCGCCAGGACTACGGCGTCAGCGCCGTGCCGCTGCCAATCGCTTCGTACCAGATCTGGAACGAGCCGAATCTGAAGAAGTACTTCATCCCCTACCCGGCGCCCAAGGAGTACGCGCAGCTGTTGCAGCTGTCGAACACCGCGATCAAGAGCGTCGACCCGAAGGCCCAGATCATCCTCGGCGGGATGCCGGGCAACGGCGACGTCAACGCGTCCACGTTCCTCGACCAGCTCTACAAGCAGGTCAAGGTGCCGCAGGTCCAGAAGTACTTCGATGCCACCGCCCTTCACCCCTACGCCGCCACGCTGTCGCAGGTCCAGGGCCAGATCACGCAGTTCCGGGCGGTGATGAAGAGGCACGGCGACGCCGCGACGCCGCTCTGGATCTCCGAGATCGCCTGGGGATCGGCGCCCCCCGACAGCCGCGGGATCAACAAGGGCCCGGCCGGCCAGGCGCAGATGCTCAAGGACGCCTACAACCTGATCCTCGGCCATCGGGCGGCCTGGAACATCAAGAACATCTTCTGGTATCACTGGCGCGACCCGCAGCACTCGCAGGCGTCGTGCACCTTCTGCTCCAGCGCGGCGCTCTTGAATTTCAACCGCACCAAGAAGCCCGCCTTCACCCAGTTCAAGAACTTCGCCGCCGATGTCACGGCGCCCAAGGCGACGATCACCGCGGGGCCGAGCGGAACGACGAGCGACTCGACCCCGACCTTCTCATTCAAGTCGAGCCAGGCCGGCTCGACCTTCCAGTGCCGGTTCGACTCCAAGCCGCTGGTCACCTGCGCGTCGCCCTACACGGCGAAGCCGGCGCTGACGAACGGCGCCCACAAGTTCTCGGTCAGAGCGATCGACCCGGCCGGGAACCTGAGCCCGACCGTCTCGCGATCGTTCACCGTCACCCCCTGAGGGACCGGACGGGTCGGTCAGGATCGCCCGTGAGCGCGCAGGGAAACAGCACCGCGAGGAGGCCCCGGGTGAGCCGGCTCGCTGTCGGCGTCGCCCTGCTCGCGGCCTCGCTGCTCGCCGCCTCACCGGCGGCGGGGGCGACGCTCCGCTCGGAGTTCTACGGGATCGTTCAGACGGCGACGCTCGACACCCAGGACGTCCAGGGAATGCAGGCCGCCGGCGTCCACACCAACCGCTTCATCCTCAACTGGGTGTGGGTCGAGCCGACCCAGAACCACTTCGACTGGGGCTCCTCGGACAAGTTCATCGGCGAGCTCGCCTCGCGGGGCATCCGCTCGGTGCCCTCCATCTGGGGCAACCCGGACTGGGTGGCCGGCGGCGCCGCGACTCCCCCGACCGGCGGGACGAAGGCCCAGCAGCAGTGGAAGACTCTGGTCAAGGCGCTGGTGACCCGCTACGGGCCGGGTGGCGACTACTGGACCACCAAGTACCACCAGCAGTTCGGCGCCAGCGCGACGCCGCTCCCGATCACCGCGTGGCAGATCTGGAACGAGCCGAACGTGAAGAAGTACTTCACGCCCTATCCGTCGCCCGGGCAGTACGCGCGGCTGCTGCAGATCTCCGCTCCGGCGATCAAGAGCATCGACCCGAACGCCCAGGTCGTGCTGGCCGGGATGCCCGGCTTCGGGGACGTGACCGCCTGGGACTTCCTCAACCACCTCTACGGGATCGGGGGGATCAAGGCCTTCTTCGACGGCGCCGCGCTTCACCCCTATGCGAAGGACATCACCCAGTACAAGCAGGAGATCCAGAAGGTCCGCAAGGTGATCAATGGCCATGGCGACGCGGCGACGCCGCTGTGGATCTCCGAGCTCGCCTGGGGCTCGGCGCCTCCGGATCGGTTCGGGATCAACAAGGGCCCGGCGGGGCAGGCGCAGATGCTCAGGCGGGCGTTCAAGATGGTGCTCAGCAACCGAACCGCCTGGAACATCCAGCATCTCTTCTGGTACCACTGGCGCGACCCGAAGCGCTCCCGCGCCTCGTGCAGCTTCTGCGGCAGCGCCGGGCTGCTGAGCTTCAACCGCACCGCGAAGCCGGCCCTGAACGCGTTCAAGTCCTTCACCGCCGAGAAGATCGCGCCCAACGTGACGATCACCGCGGGGCCGGCGCAGGGAAGCACGATCAGCGACCCCACCCCGACCTTCAGGTTCACCTCCAGCGAGGCCGGCTCGAGCTTCCTCTGCAAGTTCGACGCCAAGGCGTTCGCGGCATGCTCCGCCCCGCTGACTCCCAAGGCGGCGCTCGCGGACGGCGCCCACACCTTCTCGGTCAGGGCGATCGACGTCGCCGGCAACGCGAGCGTCATCGTCTCTCGGTCCTTCACCGTCAAGACCCACTGAAGTGGGCCGGGGCCTGACTCGCCTCGCGGTCGCGCTGGCGGCGCTCGGCGTGTCGCTGCTCGGGGCGTCGACGGCAAGCGCCGCGGTCCGGTCGGAGTTCTTCGGCATCGTGCAGGGGCCCGGCCCGACCCTCGACGGCACGGACCTGAAGACGATGCGAGGGAGCAAGGTGCGGACGGTCCGCTACCTCTTTCAGTGGGAGTCGGTGCAACCAACCCAGAACGACTTCAGGTGGAGTCCGCAGGACAACTTCATCGGCGAGCTGGCATCCCGTGGGATCCGGGTGGTCCCAACCGTCTGGGGAAACCCGAAGTGGGTGACCGGCTACACGGCGCACGCCCCGATCGACCGACCCAAGGACCGGCTCGCGTGGCAGGCCTTCCTGAAGGCGGTGGCCGAGCGCTACGGGCCGAACGGCACCTATTGGAGCGGCCGCTACCACCAGGACTTCGGACAGAACGCGACGCCGCTGCCGATCACCTCCTGGCAGATCTGGAACGAGCCGAACCTGAAGAAGTACTGGGTGCCGTACCCGGACCCGAAGAAGTACGGCACGTTGTTGCAGCTCTCCCACAGCGCGATCAAGAGCGTCGACCCGAACGCCCAGATCGTGCTCGGCGGATTGCCCGGATACCCGAACTCCGGGCTCCGGGCCTGGGACTTCCTGAGGCAGCTCTACAGCAAGGTGCCGGGGGCGAAGAACGACTTCGACGCCGCCGCGCTCCACCCCTACGGCGGCACGATCGACCGGGTCCGCCAGCAGATCCTCCAGACCCGCACGGCGATGCAGCACGCGGGGGACGCGGCGACGCCGCTATGGATCTCGGAGCTCGCCTGGGGCTCGGCCGCCAAGGACAGCGTCGGGATCAACCAGGGCCCCCAGGGTCAGGCGCGGATGTTGAAGAACTCCTACAAGATGATCCTCACGAACCGCAGCGCCTGGAACATCCAGCGCCTGTTCTGGTACCACTGGCGCGACCCGCTCCACACGATGGCTTCGTGCACCTTCTGCTCCAGCGCCGGCATGCTCAGGAACAACCGAAGCCCGAAGCCCGCCCTGGCGGCCTTCAAGAGCTTCAGCGCCGTGTCGACCCGGCCCACGGCGAGCATCACCTTGGGGCCGGCCCAGGGAAGCACGATCAACGACCCCACGCCGACCTTCTCGTTCAAGTCCAGCCGGGCCGGCTCGACCTTCCAATGCCGGGTCGACGCCGGCGTCCTCAAGGCCTGCGCCTCGCCGTTCACGACCGCCGCCCTCTCCAACGGGCCCCACAGCTTCGCCGTCAGGGCGATCGACGCCGCCGGTAACGTCAGCGCGATCGTCTCGCGGTCGTTCACGGTCGCCCCTTAGAGCACCGCCGAGGGCTGCTGAGCCGCGGGAATCGCGGGTGGAACGCGCCTGAGCGCGGGTCAGTACGCTGTCCTCGTGGATGTGCAGGGCCCGGGTCCCGAGGTGGGAAGGCGCGTGACTCGGCTGGCGATCGCCGTCGGCCTGCTCGTCGTGGCGCTCACGGCGCCGTCGGTCGCCACCGCGGCGGTGCGGTCAGAGTTCTACGGCATCGTGCAGACGGCGACCCTCGACGAGCAGGACGTCAAGGGGATGCAGGCCGCCGGGGTGAGGACGACTCGCTTCGTGCTCAACTGGGGTGCCGTGGAGCCGGCCCAGGGAAGGTTCAACTGGGGGTTCGTCGACAGGTTCATCGGCGACCTCGCCTCGCACGGAATTCGGGCGGTGCCGTCCGTGTGGGGGAACCCGGACTGGCTGCCGGGCTCCTCCTCCACCCCCCCGATCTTTGGAAGTCAGGCCGAGCAGCGGTGGAGGGTCTTCCTCCAGACGCTGGTGGCGCGCTACCGGTCGGGCGGCGTCTACTGGACGAAGTACTACCACCAGCGGTTCGGGGCAAGCGCCAAGGCGCTGCCGGTGGAGTCATGGCAGATCTGGAACGAGCCGAACCTGAAGAAGTACTTCGCGCCGTATCCGTCGCCGGGCAAGTACGCGCGGCTGCTGCAGATCTCCAAGCCCGCGATCAAGAGCAAGGATCGCCGCGCCCGGGTGGTGCTCGCCGGGATGCCCGGTTACGGTGACGTGACCGCCTGGGGCTTTCTCGGGATGCTCTACCAGGTGCCCGGGATCAAGGCCTACTTCGACACCGTCGCCCTCCACCCCTACGGATCGACCCTGAACCAGGTCAGGCAGGAGATCCAGCGGGTGCGCAACACGATGAAGAGCCGTGGCGCGGCGGCGACGCCGCTGTGGATCGATGAGATCGCCTGGGGATCGGCGCTCCCGGACCACGTCGGGATCAACAAGGGCCCGCCGGGGCAGGCGCAGATGCTGAGGCGCAGCTTCATGATGATCCTCAGCCACCGGACCGCCTGGAACATCGAGCACCTCTTCTGGTACCACTGGCGCGATCCGCGTCGCTCCAGGGCGAGCTGCAGCTTCTGCGCGAGCGCCGGCCTATTGAACTTCAAGCGAACGGCCAAGCCGAGCCTGGGGGCATTCCGGAGCTTCTCCGCCGAGAAGACCCCGCCGGTGGCGAAGATCACCGCGGGACCACCCAACGGAGGCCTGATCAACGACGCGACACCGACCTTCAGGTTCACCTCGAGCGAGGCCGGCTCAACCTTCGAGTGCCACTTCGACGCCGGCGCGTTCGGTCCGTGCTCGTCGCCGTTCACGCCGCTGGCCGCGCGAACCGAGGGCACCCACACCTTCTTCGTCCGGGCGGTCGATGCTCCGGGGAACGTGAGCGCGTCGGCGTCGCGGGCCTTCACGGTCGACACGATCCCGCCGCCGACGCCGAAGATCGCCGGGACCAACCCGGTGTCGCCGGCCAACGACAACAACCCCAAGGTGAAGGGCAACGCGGCCGCGGGAACGACCGTCAAGCTCTACACGACCGCCGGCTGCACCGGCTCGCCAGCCGCTCAGGCCCCGACGGCCATCTTCGGCGCACCGGGCATCAGCGTCTCGGTGGCGGACAACACCACGACCTCC
>JAHEXV010000079.1 GCA_023251935.1 bacterium
AGGACCTTGCGGTAGCGGCGCGGTCGCGAGTAGCCGGTCAGGTAGTTGAACATCTCGGCGATGTCGGCGCCGATCTCGGGGTCGGCGGTGAACAGGCCGAGGTCGGTGTACAGGCGGGCCGTCTTCGGGTTGTAGTTGCCGGTGCCGATGTGGGCGTAGTGGCGAACCCCGTCGCCCTCCCGGCGAACGACCAGGATGCACTTGGCGTGGCTCTTCAGAGCCGGCAGGCCGTAGACCACGTGCACCCCCGCCTGCTCAAGCTTCTTCGCCCAGCGGATGTTCGCGCGCTCGTCGAAGCGGGCCTTCAGCTCCACCATGCAGACCGCCTGCTTGCCACGCTCGGCCGCCTCGATCAGCGACGGCACGAGGGGCGAGTCGGCGCTGGTCCTGTACACGGTCTGCTTGATCGCCAGCACGTTGGGGTCATCGACCGCCTGCCTGACGAAGCGCTCCACGGAGCTGGCGAAGGAGTCGTAGGGGTGATGGACGAGGAGGTCCGCCTCGCGGATCTCGGCGAACACGTCCGCCTCGCCGCCGTCCTCACCCCGGAGCCGAGGGGGGGTGACCCCGACGTGCGGCGGATCGCGCAGCTCGCTGAAGCCGCTGACGCCGACCACGTCGAAGAGGTCGGACACGTCGAGCAGCCCGTCGACCTCGTAGAGCTGTCGTTCGTCGATCTTCAGCGCGTCACGAAGCCAGTCGCGCAACCGCGGGCTCATCGCCCGGTCGACCTCCAGTCGCACCACCTCGCCGAAGCGGCGCCGGCGGAGCTCCTCCTCCATCGCCTGCAGCAGGTCGTCGGCCTCGTCGGATACGTCGTAGTCCGTATCGCGGGTGACTCGGAAGAACGCGTAGTCGGTGACCTCCATGCCCGGAAACAGCGAGCCGAGGTTGGCCGCGATCAGGTCCTCGAGCGGGACCAGCGTCGTCCCCGCTCCGCCGATCTCGACGAACCGGCCGAGCAGCTCCTTCGGGACCTTCACACGGGCGATGATCTCGGCGGCCTGATCGGGGTCGCGGAGGATCACCGCCAGGCTGAGCGACAGGTTCGAGATGTAGGGGAACGGCCGGCCCAGGCCGATCGCCAGCGGCGTCAGGGCCGGGAAGATGCTCTTCTCGAAGGCCCGGTCGAGCTCCTCGCGCTCCGCCGGGTTCGCTCGCTGCGGGGAGATGATCCTGATCCCGTGCTCGGCAAGCGCCGGACGGAGCTCTCGTTCGAAGCATCCCCCCAATCGCACCCTCTGTCCGAGGACTCGCTGTCGGATCGCGTCGATCTGGTCCGTCGGGCTGATCCCGTCGGCGCCGCGCGCATCCACCCCCGCCTCCAGCTGGTCGTGCAGGTTCGCCACCCGCACCATGTAAAACTCGTCGAGGTTCGACTCCCAAATCGCGCAGAACTTCACCCGCTCCAGGAGCGGGACTGAGACGTCCTCGGCGAGCTGCAGAACGCGATCGTTGAAGTCGAGCCAGGAGAGCTCGCGGTTGAAGTAGAGGGAGGAGTCCTCGAGGTCCGGCGCCGGCGGCGCGTGTGCCTCGGCGACCGCCTCGACTGCCTCCGCCGGGGGGGGATGGGCTTCAGTCGGCTCCATGAGGTGGCCACGGTGATGCTACCGCGCCCCACTCAGGCGGCGAGCAGACCGGGCCTCGGTGAAGCCGCGCGCCCAGTCCGTGCGAGCTCACTCACTCGGCCGAGCACGTCGCCGACCGCTAGGGGAGCGGCGGCTTTCCCCGTTGGATCGGTCGATAGAGCCAGGCGCGCAGGAAGCCGCGCAGGTCCATGCCGCTGTCCAGCTCAGCCAAGTCGATGAATTGCCGAGTGCTCGCGTTGCCGTACCGATGCATCGAGACCCAGTCCCGGAGGATCCGGAAGAACACCTTGGCGCCGACCTTCTGCCGCAGGGCCTCCAGGGCCATCCCCCCACGCTCGTAGATGGTGCCGTCGAACAGGTTCTCCGGCTTCCCCGGGTCGGCCGGGGGAGGGTTCCAGAAGGCGGTGTCACCCCGACCGACTGCGTACAGGGCGTCGAACACGGCCCCCGTGCTGCGTCCGCCCGTGTGCTGCGCCCAGTACCACTCCGCCCAGGTGGCGAAGCCCTCGTTCAGCCAGATGTCCCGCCAGCGTCTCGGAGTCACGTCGTCGCCGAACCACTGGTGCGCGAGCTCGTGCGCGAGCGTGGCCTGATCGGGAACGGTGTCGAACAGCGGCCGAGTCTGGGTCTCGAGCGCGTAGCCCACCGACGGCGCGTGGTCCACGATCGCCCCGGTCGCGGCGAACGGGTAGTCGCCGAACTTGCGGCCCCACAGTCGCAGGATCGCGGGGAGCTTGGCGAGAACCGGGGCGGCGGCCGCGGTTCGCGCCGGGGCGACGGCGACGTAGGAGGGGGACCCGTCCGCCCTCGAGCGGCTGACCTCGAATCTGCCGATCGTCGCGGTCGCGAGGTAGGTCGCCATCGGCGAGCCCTCCCTCCAGACGAAGGTGGTGTGACGCCGGCCGCGTATCCGGTACTTGAGCTTCCCGTTGGCGACCGCGACGACGCCGGCCGGCACCGTGACGCGGAACTCGTAGGTCGCCTTGTCCGTCGGGTGGTCGTCGCACGGAAACCAGGTCGGCGCGCCCTGCGGCTCGTCGGCGACGAACGCCCCGTCGTTGGTGGGTATCCACCCGTCCTTCGATCCGTCGGGGTCGATCACCGGGCGCGGACTGCCCCGGTAGCGGACCCGAACCTTGAACGGCTCGCCGCCCGGAAGCGGACGTCGTGGGGTGACGAGAAGCTCCTGGCCGCGACGCCGGAAGTCGGCGGGGTCGGCGTCGACGCTCACCGACGAGACGCGAAGCCCCCTCAGATCGAGGTCGAAGCGGCTGAGGCCCTCGGTCGCCACGGCCTTGATCGCGGCCGTCGCACGCAGTCGATTGCCCGCCGGCGTGTAACGGAGGGCGAGCCGGTAGTGGGAGACGTCATAGCCCCCGTTGCCGGCGCGGGGGAAGAACGGATCGCCGACCCCGGCCGACCCATGGACGAATCGGCCGTCGGCGATCGCGGGCGCGGGCGCGACCGCCGCCACCACAGCGGCGACCAGCCCCGCCGCGACCCGTCCCCCTCTAGTCAGCCCTGCCCCCGAGGTCGTCGGCGATCTCGCGATCGAGCTCGGCCACGACCCTGGTCAGCTCGTCGGCCAGGGGGCCGGGGAGCAGCTCATCGAACCGGGAGGCCAGCGCGCCGTAGTACCAGCGCGCATCGTTCGGGCGCCTGCCCCATCGCTCCCAGAGACCAGCGCCGCGGATCCGATGCTCGCGCAGCACGGTGCGAACGTTGTCGACCTTGTCGGCGAGCGAGACCAGGAGGCCGCCGGGCGAGCCACGCTGGAGCTCGGCGAGGTACCGCTGCTTGCGCCGCCGCCAGGGCGGTCGCGGCTCGCCGTAGCTGTCGGTGCACTCGTCGACGATCTCGGCGACCGAATCGCCGTAGCGGGCGCGGATGTCGTCGAGCCTCTCGAGCCCACCCTGGTCCTCGACCGCGTCGTGCAGCAAGGCCGCGATCGCCTCGTCCTCGGAGCCGCCCTCCTGGATCACCAGGCCCGCGACTCGGAGGAGATGGGCGATGTAGGGCTGGTCGTCGGCTCCCCGAAGCTGACCGGCGTGGGCGCGCGCCGCGTAGCCGAGCGCGTCGGCGAACCGTTCGGTCAGCGCCGCCTGCCTGAGAGCTCCCTGTCGTGAAACCGCCGCGTTCTCCACTCGTACCAGCAACAGGCTAGCGTCGGGGCCTGCGGGCCCGCGGGCGGGTCAGCCCCCGTCGCGGCGCAGGATCTCGCCCCGCGCAGCCCGTCGCGCGTTCTGGAGCTCGGAGGCCGCGGAGGCGGCGCGCGTCGCCGCCTCGCGCTCCTCGCGCTCCGCCGCCGCCAGCTTCTCCCGAGCCCGCTCGGCCTGCTTCGCGGCACGGCGGCGCTCCCGGGCGACCGCCAGGCGGCGGCTGATCGCGCGTTCCAACGCCTCCCAGGTGCCGGCTCGCTCCTGGTCGGCCCAGAGGGCCCGAAAGCGGTCGAACAGGAGGCTCCGACGGGCCTGGAGATAGACGATCAGGGTCTCGAGGCCTCGATAGGAGGTGCGGTGGGGGGCGTGCGCCGCGAGCTCCGGGTTGAGGTCATCGGCCTCCCCGGCCCAGATCCGCACCGCGGCCGCGTCGGCGTCGCGCAGCTCGCGGAGGTGTCGCCTTACGCGCGGCAGCATCACGTCGCAGTCGTGAAGCTCGCCGAGCACGTCCTGGAGGTCGCGTGCACGCCGGCGCGCCACCTCCGCCGGCCGGCCGAAGCAGAACTCCGTCGTCTCGAGCACGTAGCGCAGGCGCTTCGCGGCGATCCGCATGTCGTGCTGGGCGCGAACCGCGCCCGGCTCCAGGGCGCGCGGGGCGAACGAGCGCATCTCGTCGAGGCGAACCCGAACGATCCGGGCGGCGTTGTCGGCCAGCGGCTGGCTTGGGTCGAGCTTCTTGACCCGCTTGGCCCTCAACTCGCCGGGCTCCCGGCGAGTGCCTCCGCTTCCACGACGAGCTCCGACAGCCGTTCCGAAAGCGCCGCCAGCCGGTGAGAGCTCACGAACGCCTCGAGCTCGGTGTTGGCCTCCGCCTGCTCGGTGCGGATCTCGCCGATCAGGCTCGCAACCCCGGGGCGGTCCGGAGACGCGAGGCCGTCGGCGAACCGCTCCAGCGCCACGATCGTCACGTCTCGATCCCGGCGCTCCCCCAGCGCGTCGGCGATCGCCTTGACCTCGCCGAGGGCATCGGCGTACGGCCCGGCCGGGAAACAAGGCTCGAAGATCTCGAGCGCCGCCCGCAGTCGCCTGGTGGCGACGCGCATGTCGTGGACCCGCTCGATGTCATCGACGTCCAGAACGTCCCGCGAGTGATCCGCGACCTCGCGGGCCCGGAGGGCCACGATCCTCGCCGCCGCGGCCGCGTACGGCTGCTCCGCATCGAGCCCCTCGACCGCTCGCGCCTTCGCCATATCCAACTTATACCGGCGACGAGCTCACGCGGCGACGTGAGACCGCGTCCCAGTCCGGCGGCGCCGGTGTCAGGCCGCCAGGGCGCGGGGTGCGCCGTTGGCGGCGCCGTTCAGGAGGTCGAGGATGACGCCCTCCCGCAGGCCGCCCTTGCCGATCTGAAGCGGCTGGCCGAGCAGCTCGGAGAGCTTCTCGAGCAGCAGCACCCCGGTGGGCAGGACGCGAACCCGGCGGGGATCGAGCTCGAAGCGCTTCGCCACCTCGAGGATCGGAGCGCCGGTCAGCACCCGGATCGCCCGCTCCAGGGTCTCGTACTCGAGCGCCGCGCCGACCAGGGTGCGGAGCGAGGTCGCGCTCCCGCCCACCGCGACGGCCTGCCCCGGCTGCTCAAGCTCGACTCCGTCGAAGAAGTCGGCGATGTGCTCGCGCACCGCCCGGAGCTCGGCCGCGGACGGCGGGTCGTTGGACAGGAAGTCGTCGGTCAACGACCCGGAGCCGATCTTGAACGAGCGCACCGAGCGCAGTCCCTCGCTCACCGTCCCGATCACAACCTCGGAGGAGCCGCCCCCGACGTCGACCACCGCGAGCTCGCCGTCGACCGGGTGTCCGAGCGTCTTGGTGGCGCCGATGAACGCCAGGCGCCCTTCCTCGTGCTCGCTCAGCACCTCGACCTCGACTCCCGCCACTCGGGCGATCTCGGCCACCACCTGCTGGCGGTTGGCGGCCTCGCGTATCGCCGCCGTCGCCACCGTCCGGATCGCCTCCGCCCCGAGCTCCTCGGCGAGCCGCACCTGAGTGGCCACGACCTCGGCGACCTCGGCCACCTTGTCGGCGTCGATTGCCCCATCGTGCTGGGAGGCCTTGCCGATCCGGGTGTAGGCACGCTGCTCCATCACCTTGCGGAGCTGGCCCTCCTGCGGCTCGGCCACCAGAACCCGGGTGGTGTTGGAGCCGATGTCGATCGCCGCGCAGAGCATCCTCTGACGCCGATCTTGCCAGACCAAACGGATGCGCCCGGCCCCGGGCCGGATGCCGGATAACCATTCGTTCACGTTCCGTTCACGGTCGCTTGACGACCCGCGACCGATCGGCCCCCAGACTCGGGTCCGATGCACGAGGGTCGCTTCGGTGCGAGCCTCGGGCAGAGCGGAGGCTCTCACCGAGCTCCGGCAGCAGCTGTCAGGAAGACGCCGACGAGGACTGCGGGACGGCCTCGCCATCCGGGTGCGAGGCGTCCTCGAACTCGCGGAACAGGCCGGTGACCAGGAAGGCGACCTGCTCGCCGACGTCGACCGCGTTGTCGCCGATCCGCTCCAGCGCCCGGGCGACGAGCATCATCGTCATCGCCCACTCGCGGCGATCCTGCTCGTCGCCGATCTCGATCGCCCGCTGGAAGCAGTCCCGGTTGAGGTTGTCGATCACGTCGTCCTGGCGCACCAGGTCGCGTGCCATCTCGACATCCCGGTCGGCGAAGGCACGCTTCGCCTGGCGGATCTGCACGCGTATCGCCTTACCCATGGCGACCAGGTTGTTGAGCAGCCGCTCGTCGGCGGGCGGCTCGTGGCCGGCAATCGGGATCAGCTTGGCGATGTTCACGCACTGGTCGCCCATCCGCTCGATGTTCTTCATCACGTGCAACAGGGCGGCGATGAGACGCAGGTCGGTGGCCACCGGGGCCTGAGTCGCGAGCAGGGTGAGGATCGCCTGGTGGACCTCCAGATAGCGACCGTCGATCACATCGTCGTCGGCGATCACCAGCTCCGCCAGCTCGATGTCCTGGTGCTGGACGGCCTCCACCGTGCGGTCGAGCGACGCGACCACCAAGTCGAGCCCATCGAGCGCGCGCCGCTCCAGCGACGCAAGCTCCTCGCGGTACTCGTGTCTCGCCTCGAGCTCCATCAGCCGAACTTACCGGTCACGTACTGCTCGGTACGGTCGTCATCCGGGGTGGTGAACATCTTGTCGGTCGGGCCGACCTCGATCAGCTCGCCGTCGAGCATGAAGGCGGTCGTGTCGGCGACCCGGCCCGCCTGCTGCATGTTGTGGGTCACGATCGCGATCGTCACCTTCTCCTTCAGCTGGCCGATCAACTCCTCGATCTTCAGGGTCGCCACCGGGTCGAGCGCCGAGCACGGCTCGTCCATGAGCAGAACGTCTGGCTCGACCGCGAGAGCCCGGGCGATGCAGAGGCGTTGTTGCTGGCCTCCCGAGAGCCCCATTCCCGGGCTCGAGAGCCGATCCTTGACCTCGTTCCAGAGGCCGGCGCCCTCGAGCGCCGACTCGACGCGATCGCTGATCTCGCCGCGCGGGGTGCCGGTGAACCGCAGCCCCGAGGCCACGTTGTCGGAGATCGACATGGTCGGGAACGGGTTCGGCTTCTGGAACACCATCCCCACCAGGCGGCGAACCGACACCACGTCGACGTTCGACGCGTGCAGGTCGACGTCGTCGAGCAGCACGTGGCCATCTGAGCGGGCCCCCGGGATCTCCTCGTGCATGCGGTTGACGCAGCGGACCATTGTCGACTTCCCGCACCCCGACGGCCCGATGATCGCCGTCACCCGGCCGGGCTCGAAGCTGAGGTTGACGTCCTTGACCGCATGGTTCGAGCCGTAATAGGCGTTCAGGTCCTCGAGCCGCACATGGCGCGTCGCGTGCATCTCCTCGATGCCCGCGGGCGGCCCGGACATCGTCTGCGACTCGGGGGGTCGCGGCGCCGATTCCGCCTCTCCCGGGCTCCGCGGCATCGTCGTCTCCTCAGGATCGGCCACCTTCAGGCCCTCGGCTCGTAGTTCATCAC
>JAHEXV010000039.1 GCA_023251935.1 bacterium
CGATGATGATCACATCGTAGCCGCTGGCGCTCACTCGGTCGTCTCCTTCGCGGTTATGTGAACCTGTCTGGCCACCCGATCAGCAAGGGCGCTGGCCGGGACACGCCGCGAGCGCCTAGCTGTCCTGCCCCGAGACGTTGCGAGCGCGACTGATCGGCGGCAACCCTCCCAGGGCTGAGTGCGATCTGCGCTCGTTGTAGTAGCGCAACCAGTGTGGCAGGGCCCGAGCTCGATGCTCCGAGGAGCGATAGGCGAGTCCATAGCCCCATTCGCGGGCCATCGTCTGGTGAAAGCGCTCGACCTTGCCGTTGGTGCGGGGCCGGTAGGGGCGGATCGTGCGGTGCTCGATCCCCTCGCGGGCGAGCAGCTCGCGCAGCGAGCGGTTGCGGGTGTAGCTCCAGTGGTTATCGGTGAGGATGCGACGGATCGGGATCCCGCGAGCGGCATAGAAGGCCAGGGCGCGCTCGACGAACTCGGTCACCGAACCCGCCCGCTGATCGTCTCGGAGCTCGGCGAAGGCGATCCGCGAGTGGTCGTCGACCGCGGCGTGGGCGAAGTCCTCGCCGAGGGAGCGGACCTTCTGGCGTCGCTTTTGCTCGTAGCTTCGCGGGCCGCGGCCCAAGAGCGCGTGTCCGGGCTCCTCAAAGCGGGCATAGGTCTTGACGTCGATGTGAAGCAGATCGCCGGGGCAGGGCCACTCGTAGCGAATGGCCGGCTCTCGCGGCGCCGGCTCGGGACGCGAGCAGCCGTGACGGCGAAGCACCCGGTGGACGGTCGAGTGCGGGACCCCCGTCACTCCCGAGATCAAACGCGGCCCCCAACCGGTGTGGCGGCGGGCCTCGCAGACGCGGACCTCGAGCTCTTCAGGGGTGCGATTGGGGCTGCGGTGCGGGCGACTTGAGCGATCGAGCGCCCAGGCACCCGATGCGCGCTCCGCCTCGCTCGCAGCCCGCTCGCGAACCGACCAATGATGCGCGGTCGCCGGCGCGACGCAAAGGCAGGCGGCCGCCTGCCTTTCCGACTTGCCCGCCGCACGGATCAGACGAACCAGCTCGATGCGTCCCGCCGGTCCGAGCCGGCCCCTAAGGTGCTGTCCCATCCGGGTCCTCCTTGGGTGTGAGTCGTGGCAGACCCACAGCCTTGGGAAGGGCCCGGACGTTTCTCAGGCGCTCACAACGTGTTGGGGCACGTCAACTAGCCGCTCGATCCGTCGAGAGGAACGTTCGACACCCCATGGGTGCTCAATCGACCTCTCGATACTCCGCTAGCCCAGGCCGACGAGCGAGGCGACGCGCTCGTTGTGCGCGCGCGTGTCGCCGAGCAGCTCGGCGTCCACCTTCGCCCGCTTGAGCAGGAAGTGGAGGTCGTGCTCCCAGGTGAAGCCGATCCCACCATGGACCTGGAGCGCCGACGCGGTCACCCGCCAGGCGGCCTCCGACGCTCGAGCCTTGGCCATGTGGGCGGCGAGGGGCAGCGACTCGGGCTCGTCGTCGGCGCACCAGGCCGCGTAGTAGGTCAAGGATCGGGACTCCTCGGTGTCGTAGAGCATCTCGGCACAGCGGTGGGAGACCGCCTGATAGGCGCCGATCGGACGGTCGAACTGCTGGCGGTCCTTGGCGTACTCCACCGCCATCTCCATCGCCCGCTGCGCGACTCCGGTCAGCTCGGCCGCCACCGCCACCATCGCCGGATACATCCCGGTCTCGACCGAAAGGGGGTCGCCGTTGGACGACGAGACCCGGGCAAATGAGCGGGTGGCGTCGACCAGCGCGAGCGGCTCGATCTGGGCGTCGGTCGGCTCCACCAGCCGCCCCGCATCGGCGCCTGGCAGCGCCAGCACTGCGGCGCCGTCCGCGTCGACGACCAGCGCGGGATCCTCCGGGTCGAACGCCGCGGCTGCCTTCCTCTCTCCGGAGGCGATCCCAGGAAGCCAGCGCTCCTTCTGCTGGTCGGTTCCGCCGCCCGCGATCGCCAGGCCCGCGGCGGCGTTGGAGAGGAACGGCGTCGGCGCGCACGCGTAGCCGAGCTCCTCACACAGGATCGCCAGCTCGACGACCCCGAGCCCCTGCCCACCATGCTCCTCGGCGATTGCGATCCCCGGCCAGCCGAGCTCGCAGATCTCCGCCCACAGCGAGTCGTCGTAAGCCCGCGCCTCGGCAGCCTCCCGAACCTTGGCGAGCGGGCAGCGCGCGGCGAGCATCTCGCGCGCCGTCTCCTTGATCGCCTGCTGCTCGTCGGTGAGGCCGAAGTCCATCGCGGGCCGCGGTTACCTGAGCCTGGGCAGGCCGAGCACCCGCTCGGCGACGATGTTCTTCATCACCTCGGTGGTGCCGCCCTCGATCGAGTTGGCACGGGCGCGCAGGAACCGATAGGCCCACTCGGAGTCCGGCTCGAGCGCCTCGGGCCCGAGGACATCGACGGCGAGCTCGGTGAGCCCCTGGTTGAGGGTCGCCCACTCCCACTTGGACAGCGATCCCTCGGGGCCGGGGATGCCCACCCTCATCTGCTGGGTGAGGGCTCGCAGGGCACCGAGCCGCAGCGCCTCGACGCCGATCTTGAGCTGGGCGATCCGCTGGCGGATCACCGGGTCATCCGCGAGCCCGCGCTCGTTGATCACCGCGATCAGCTCGTCGAGGTCGCGCCGCACCGAGATCGCGGAGGCGGCACCGAGCCCCGCGCGCTCGTGCATCAGGGTCGTGATCGCGACGTTCCAGCCGTTTCCCTCGCCGCCGACGACGTTCTCCTCCGGCACCTGGGCGCCCTCCAGGAAGATCTCGTTGAACTCGGCCTCGCCGGTGATCTGGCGCAGCGGGCGGACCTCGATCTCGTCCTGCTCCATGTCGCAGATGAAGTAGGTGAGCCCCTTGTGCTTCGGGGCCTCGGGGTCGGAGCGGGCCACCAGCATGCACCACTTGGCCTCGTGGGCATAGGTCGTCCAGACCTTCTGACCCGTCACCCGCCAGCCGCCGTTCTCGCGCACCGCCCGAGTCTTCAGCGAGGCCAGATCGGACCCCGACTCGGGCTCCGAGAAGCCCTGACACCAGATCTCGGCTCCCGAGAGGATCGGCTCCAGGAAGCGCTCCTTTTGATCCTCGGTGCCGTGCGCGATCACCACTGGCCCGCCCATCACAAGCCCGAGCACGTTGGCAGGGGACGGCGCCTTCGCCCGCGCCATCTCCTCTGAGAAGATCGCCTGCTCGATCAGCGTCGCTCCGCGGCCCCCGTACTCCTTCGGCCACGAGATCCCGGCCCAGCCGCCGTCGTGCAGCTTGCGCTGCCAGGCCCGGCGAAACTCGAACTTCGCCTCCTCGCCCTCGGGCTCCGGCCCCGGGTGGTTCTCCTCCAGCCAGGCGCGAACCTCGTCGCGGAATGCCTGCTCGTCGGTTGTCAGCGTCAGATCCATGCGGACATTGGCCAATCGGCCAGGGTGGAATCTATCCGACGGCGGGTGCGGTCTACTCTCACGAACCCAACGAGATGCGGAGGTGCGTATGCCCGGCCATGATCGCTTGAAGCTTGCGCGCGACGCTTACGGCGCCTACGAGTCGGGGCGACGTAGCGTGATCGAGGAGCTTCTGACCGACGACTTCACTTTCTACAGCCCTCCCGACCCGGGGATCGACCGCACGACGTACTTCGAGCGCTGCTGGCCGAACGCCGGGCTGATCGAGTCCTTCGAGTTCAAGCGGCTCATCGAGGCCGGGAATGAAGTTGTCGTGACCTACGAGAGCACGAAGACCGACGGCAAGCGGTTTCGCAACACCGAGGTCCTCACATTCGAAGGCGACAAGATCTGCAGGACGGAGGTCTACTTCGGCTGGGACCTCGAGTAGCGCCGAGCCCCAGCCCCCGGGTTGAGTGTCGGGTTACTCGGCCTGTGGCCGAGTTAGGCGACAATCGATCCAAGCTCGTGGGGAGCGGCCCGACGTCCCCGCCCAGCCCAATTCGGCTCCGACGGAGCCGCGGGAATGGGAATCAATCCGCTAATCGAACGCGTACAGCATCAGAAGCGCTGTCGCCACCCAGGTGACGGCGGCGAAGACCATCCCGGGGTCCTCGGTGAGGATCGCCGCGGTGGAGCGGGTGTCGCTGCGGTCGTAGATCAGATAGAGGTAACGGAAGATCCCGTAGAGGACCGACGGCGCCGTGGCCAGCATCTTGCTGCCGATGAACGGGCTGTTGACCGCGTAGATCGCATAGCTCATGATCGCCCCCGCGGTCACCATCGCGATCATCTGATCGAGGAATGGAAGCGAGTAGTGCTCGAGCACCGGGCGGGTGGCCCGATCTCCCTCCGGGCTCGGGTTGGAGGAGGCGACCGGCATCGACTGCTCCAACATGGCCTCCTGACGGCGTTTGGTGAAGCCGAGGAAGAGGGCCAGCATCGCCGTGCACAGCAGCAGCCACTCCGACGCGTGCGCCTCGACCGCCACCGCGCCGGCGACCACGCGGAGCAGGAACAGCGAGGCGATCGTCATCACGTCGAGGATCACGAGGCGCTTGAGCTCGACGGAGTAGGCGACGGTTATCGCCCCGTAGAGGGCGACCAGCCCGGCGACCTCGGCCGAGACCGCGACCGCCGCGATCGCGACGGCGCCGGCCGCGAGCGCGATCGATGCCGCAACGGCCGTCGCCGGCTTCAGCTCGCCGCTGGCGATCGGACGATGACGCTTCTTCGGATGCTGGCGGTCGTGAGCGACGTCGCGGAGGTCGTTGAACAGGTACCCGGCGCTCGAGACCGCGCAGAAGGCGGCGAAGGTGATCGTCGCGTCGACGACCTGGGGGCCCTGCCTGAGCTTCTGCGAGAACAAGAGGCCGGCGAACACGAGCAGGTTCTTGATCCACTCCGACGGTCGCATCGCGACGAGCAGCGCGACGAAGGTCGACCTGCGGGGAGGCGACGGCTCGGCCAGTCGCGGAGCGGCTGGCCGCTCCTCCGTGAGTGTCTCCATGCCCGAAAAGGTTAGGGCGTATCCGGCGGGGATCGTGCATCCGAGCGTGCGATGCCCGCCGGACACGCTCTAGGGGTCGATCAGGACCCCCGGGTTGAGCACCCCGTTGGGGTCGATCGCCCGCTTGGCGGCACGCAGCGCCTCGGCGAACCGGTCCGGCCGCTGACGGTCGTACCAGGGACGGTGATCGCGACCCACCGCGTGGTGGTGGGTGATCGTCCCGCCGGCGTCGATCACCGCCTCGGAGACGGCCGCCTTGATCTCGTCCCACTGCTCGACCTCACCGCCTCGCCTCGCCGGGCAGAGCACCGTGTAGTAGGGGGCCGGGCCGTCCGGATAGACGTGCGTGAACCGACACGAGAGGCGAGGCGAGCCGGGGCCGTTCGGAGGCGTCCCGCATGCGTCGGCGATCGCCCGGCGGGCGGTCTCGGTAACCCGGCCGTGAAACTCCGCGAAGCGCTCCCAGGTGATCGCCGTCTCGAAGGTGTCGGAGAGCACGCCCAGCGCGACCAGGGTGTCCCGCAGGTACGGGGCGGCGAGGAACGCGTGCCGCCACGAGCCGACCGGGTCAGATCCGGCCGCCCCTTGAACCGGCGGATTCTCGCGCCCGGCGGCGCGGCGCGGCTCGGGCGCCGAGCGCACAGTGACCTCGCCGGGCTTCCCCCCATGCTCCCGAACCGCCTCGAGCGCGATCTCGATCGCTCCGTCGACCGGGTGGTGCGCCGACTCGAACCCCAAGACGAGCAACGCCATGCCCGGCGGCCCGGCGTGGGTGAGCGACGCCTCGGCGGCATCGAGAAGCCGGCAGTTGGATGGATGGAGCCCCGATTGCGAGAGCTCGCGGACCGCCTCGGCGCCGGCCGCGAAGGACTCGAACCCGACCCCGGCCGAGAGCTTCCACCGGGGGCGCTTCCTGACCCGCACCCAGGCCTCGGTGATCACCCCGAGGATCCCCTCCGAGCCGAGCAGCATCCGGTCGGGGCTTGGACCCGCTCCCGATCCCGGCAGCCGGCGGCTCTCCCAGGCGCCGCGCGGAGTGATCGCCCGCACCGACTCCACCAGGTCGTCGATATGCGTGTACAGAGTCGCGAAATGCCCGCCGGCCCGAGTCGCGATCCAGCCGCCCAGGGTGGAGAACTCGAATGACTGCGGGAAGTGGCGCAGGGTCAGCTCGTGCTCGCCGAGCTGGTCCTCGAGGCCCGGCCCGAGAGCCCCGGCCTGGATCCGGGCGGCGCCGGAGGCGAGATCGAGGTCGAGGACGCGGTCGAGCCGGCCGAGATCGATCGTCACCGCGCCCGGACATGCATCGCCCATTCGCGGCTCGACCCCTCCGACCACGCTCGTGCCGCCGCCAAAGGGGATCGCCGCCAGCCCCTCCTCCGAGCACCAGGCGAGGACCTGCTCCACCTCGCGCTCGTCGCCAGGGTGGGCGACCAGGTCGGGCGGGTGGTCGACCTGACCGCGAAACCCCCGCACGACGTCGCGGTAGGCCTTGCCGAGCCCATGGGAGACCCGCTCGTATGGATCGGAGCGGAAGAGGTCGGCCAGCGCGGCCGGTGGCTCGATCCGCGGCGGCGGCAGCTCGATCGCCTCCAGGGGCATTGGCTCCTCGACCTGCTCGCCGCCGAACCCGAGCCGTTCCCGGATCCCCGGCGCGGCGGCCGCGAGCTCTGCCCTCGAGGGCTGGCGATCCTCGAAGCCCCAGCCCCAGTGCTTGCGCCGGCGGGTTGTCGTCCCTACCAGTGAACGCCCCTCATCAGATAGGCGAAGGCGACCTGCTGCCGCGACGCCTGCTCGTTCGCGGCCGGCCGGCCCGTCGGCTCGACCTTCTCGCCGCGGGCCGCCCGCGAGTCGGGGAACAGCTTGTAGGCGCTGTTGAGGATGTAGTCCATCGACTTCGGGTTGATCGCGTAGAGGATCTGTCCGAGAGTCCCAAGCGGGGTCGCGATCCGCTTCGGCCGGTAGATGATCGCCTCGCAGATCATGTCGGCCGCCTCCTCGGGGGTGATGGTCGGGAAGCGGTCGTACATCTTGGTCGGCTTGATCATCGGCGTTCGGACCAGCGGCATGTGGATCGTGGTGATCGCCACCCCCTCGTCGACGATCTCGGAGGCGACGCACCGCGAGAACGCATCGAGCGCCGCCTTCGAGGCCACGTAGGCCGAGAAGCGGGGCGTGTTGGTCTGGACCCCGATCGAGCTGATGTTCACGACCTGGCCTGAGCGGCGCTCGCGCATCACCGGCAACAGCTTCAGGATCAGCTTCACGCCCCCGAAGTAGTTGAGCTGCATGGTGCGCTCGAAGTCGTGGAAGCGATCGTAGGAGAGGGCGATTGAGCGCCGAATCGAACGCCCCGCGTTGTTGATCAGGATGTCGACGTGGCCGTGCTCGGCGAGAACCTCGTCGGCCATCCGGTCGAGGTCGTCCATGTCGGACAAATCGCAGGGATGGACGTAGGCCGTCCCTCCGCCGTTGGCGATCTGCGCCTGGGTCTCCTCGAGCTTCTCGGCGGTGCGCGCGACCAGCAGAACGGTCCCGCCCGCGTCGGCGATCTTCAAGGCCGCCGAGCGCCCGATCCCCGACGACGCGCCCGTCACCAGGGCCACCCGCCCGCGCACGGCCTGCTCCAGGGAGTTGGTTCCGAGCACCCGCCTGCCGAGCCGCAGCAACTCGTCGGGGACCTGCTGCTCGATGACCTGCGTCACCCCGCCCACCGCTCCGGCTCGCCCCCTGACGGCCCCGACCAGCGTCCGGTCGCGGAACAGGTCGGGGTCCAGGTGGCGCTCCCAATAGTCCCAGAGCTTGTCGGCGTAGGCCTCGAGCGGCGGCACCCTTATCTGGGTGCCGGCGAGCGCCGCCTGGGCCTGCCTGCTGTCGAAGCTGGTCGGGTAGTTGACGTAGGTGAGGACCGAGCGCGGCACTCCGAACTCGGCGAGGACGCTGTCGGCGACCAGGCCCACCGGTGGAGCCATCACGATCCCCTTGAGCAGCGGCACCAGGGCCTCCACCGCGCTCGGCGGGACGCGCGCGGAGGATTGCGGCGCGTGTGCGGCCCGCGCGAAGATGTCGATCACCTCGCCCGCCGTCCTCGGGTTCGGGTCGGTGAGGTGGAAGGCCCGGCCGTCGAGGCCGTCGAGGTGGGCGATGTGGTCCATCGCCCGGGTCACGAAGTCCACCGGGACCAGGTTGATCTCCCGTCCCTCGACCCCGACCATCGGCACCCACTGGGGCACCACGTTGCGGATCCGGCGGATCAGCTTGAAGAAGTAATACGGGCCGTCGATCTTGTCCATCTCGCCGGTCTCCGAATGTCCGACGACGATCCCCGGCCGGTAGACCTGCCACGGCCGCGTGCACTCGCTCCGGACGATCGCTTCGGAGTCGTGCTTGGTGCGGAAGTAGGGGTGGGTGTCGAGGTTCTCCGCCTCCTCGAACATGTCCTCTCGCCAGGTCCCCTTGTAGAGGCCGGCGGCGGCGATCGAGCTCACCATGTGGACCCGCCCGGCCTCGACCGCCTCGGCGAACTCGACCATGTGCCGGGTGCCCTCCACGTTGGCCAGCCTCTGGCTCTCCGCGTCGGCGGTCATGTCGTAGATCGCCGCCAGGTGGAAGAGATGGTCGACCTCTCCGCTGAGGCTGGAGACCACGTCCTCGGAGATGCCGAGCCCGGGCTGGGACAGATCGCCGACCACCCCGACGATGCGATCCTCGCCGGCGCCCCAGCGGCTGCGGAGCTCCGCCAGCCTGCCCTTGGAGCCCTCGCGGACGAGCACGTAGATCGTGCCTTCCCGCTCGAGCAACCGCTCGACCAGGTTGCGGCCGATGAACCCGGTCGCGCCGGTGACGAAGTAGCTCATCTCCACTCCTTCACGTCAGGAACCTGCGGAACCTTTCTCCTGTTTCCGCGACTGGTATGACCCTACACTCTGCCGGGTGGGCATCCACCTTCCGGCCGACCCTGGGGACCCCGGCCAGCCAAAGGCCAAGGTCGGCCGCGTCGACGGCTCCGAGGCTGGGGCGGAGCGTCGGCTGGTGCGCGACGGCGCTCAGGTCCTCAGTCATGGCGCGCTCGTCTGTCCCCGGTGCGCGCTCCCGCTTGCGATCGGTGGCCGGATGCGAGCCGGACTGGCCGTGCGGTGCGGCTATTGCGACCACAGCGCCCCCGCGCGCGAGTTCGTCCGCGAGGACGTCTTCGACACGCTCGCGAACGAGGTCTACCTGGTCGCCCGCGTCGGCTGAGCCGCCCGGTGAAACGTCACATCCCCGGCGCCCGGCGCCCGTCGCTCGGGCCCGGGTCGAGGGCATAGACTCAAAGCAGCAAGCCTGATGCCCGCAACGGTCGAGATCCAGATGCCCCAGATGGGCGAGTCGGTGACCGAGGGGACGGTCCTCGAGTGGCACAAGCAGGAGGGGGAGTTCGTCGAGGAGGGCGAGACCGTGGTCGAGGTCTCGACCGACAAGGTCGACGCCGAGGTCCCGGCGCCGGCGAGCGGGGTGATCACCAGGATCCTCAAGGGCCAGGACGAGACGATCGAGGTCGGAGGGGTGCTAGCCGAGCTCGACCCGACCGCCGAGCCCTCCACCGATGGCGCAGCGGCCGGCAGCGCCCCAAAGGCAGGTAAGGCGACTGAAGGCGGAGCCGAAGCGGCCGAAGGTGGATCGGCCGGGGCGAGCGGCGAAGCCGCGGCAGACCACGAGGTGCCTGCCGCCACGTCGGAGCCCGAACCCGCCCAGGGAGCCGAAGGCGACCGGTCGTCCGGCGAAGCCGGACGCGGACGCGGGAGTGAGCGCGAAGCGCGAACGGGAGCGGAGGATCTCGGCGGAGTTCTTCAGATCGCCATGCCCGAGATGGGCGAGTCGGTGACCGAGGGAACAGTGCTCGAGTGGCACAAGCAGGAAGGGGAGTCGGTGACCGAGGGCGAGACCGTAGTCGAGGTCTCGACCGACAAGGTCGACGCCGAGGTCCCGGCGCCGGCGAGCGGCACGATCGCCAAGATCCTCGCGCAGCCCGACGAGACCGTCCAGGTCGGCCAGGTACTGGCCGAGATGAATACCGGCGCCGTCCCCGCGAGTGAGGACGGTGAGCCGAGCGCCGAGGTGCTAGCCACGGCGCCGGAGGCGCCAGCGACGACCGACGGCGGCTGCGCCTCCCCGGTCGCCCGCAGGGTCGCCGCCGCGAGCGGGGTCGACTTGAGCGCCATCCAGGGCTCGGGCCCGGGTGGCAAGGTGACCAAGGCCGACGTGCTGGCGGCGGCCGACGGCCCGACGCTCAGGGAGGCCACCCCGCCGGGCGCCAAGCCGGCCGACGCCGGCGCGGCCACCCCCCTTCGCGGCCCCGCGGCGATGCTCGCGCAGGCGATGAACGAGAGCCGTTCGGTGCCAACCGCCACCTCGTTTCGGACGCTTGCGGTCGACGTTCTCGACGCGAAGCGAAGGGCGCTGAACGAGGTTCTCAAGGAACGGGCGATGAAGGTCTCCTTCACCCACCTGATCGCCTGGGCGATCGTCGAGGCCGCCCGCCAGTGGAGCGTGATGGGCCGGGCGTACGGAGAGAGCGGTGGCAAGCCGCAGGTGATCGAGCCCGGCGCCGTCAACCTGGGGATCGCGGTCGACGTCGAGCGCAAGGACGGGTCGCGCAGCCTGATGGTTCCCTGCATCAAGGGCGCCGATCACCTCGACTTCGCCGCCTTCCACGCCTCCTATGAGGAGCTGATCAACAAGACCCGCGAGAACAAGCTCACCGCGGACGACTTCCAGGGAACCAACATCACGCTGACCAACCCGGGGGGCCTCGGAACCGTCGCCTCGGTGCCCCGGCTCCTGGTCGGCCAGGGAACGATCGTGGCGACGGGCTCGATCGCCTACCCGGTGGAGTGGGCCCATGCCCCAGCCGACAAGCTGAAGTCGATCGGGGTCTCGAAGGTGATGACGATGACCTCCACCTACGATCACCGGATCATCCAGGGCGCCGAGTCGGGCTCGTTCCTGCGCCGCATCGACCAGCTCCTGCAGGGCGAGGACGAGTTCTATGAGTCGGTTGCCGAGGCACTGGGCGTGGCCACGGGCGTCGTCAGCAACGCCTACCCGGCCTCAGCCTCGGCGCCGCCCGCCTCGGCCGCGTCCACGACCTCCGCCGCCGCGCCGCCGGACACCGAGCTCCTCCAAGCCGTCCAGGCCGCCACCTCGCTGCTGAAGGCCTATCGAACGCACGGTCACCTGGCGGCGCGGCTCGACCCGCTCGGCAAGGAGCCGAGGGGCGACCCGGCGATCGAGCCCGAGAACCTCAACCTGACCCCGGAGCTGATGTCGATGATCCCCGCCTCGATCCTGCGGATCGGGGTCGAGGGAGAGACCCTGCTCGAGGTTCTGCCGACGATGCGCGAGGCCTACTGCGGAACGGTCGCGTACCAGATCGAGCACCTGTCATCCCACCAGCAGCGAATGTGGCTGCGGGAGATGATCGAGACCGGAGCTCATCGAGCCCCGCTGACCGTCGAGGAGAAGCGCGCCCTGCTCTCGCGGCTGATCCAGGTGTTCCAGTTCGAGCGCTTCCTGCAGCGCGCCTACCTGGGCCAGAAGATGTTCTCGATCGAGGGCCTGGACGCGGTGGTGCCGATGATCGACGAGCTGGTCACGCTCGCTCGGCGCGGTGGCGCCGAGGAGGTGGTGCTGGGAATGGCTCATCGTGGTCGGCTCGCGGTCCTCGCCCACAACCTCGGCCGGTCGGTCGAGTCGATCATGGCCGAGTTCGAGGGCGCCCAGGCGCTCGAGCGCGTCAAGGCCGTGGCGGCGATCCCGCACGGCGGCACGGGCGACGTCAAGTACCACCACGGCGCGGAGGGCACGTTCGTGACCCCCGACGGCGAGCAGATCGAGGTCCGGCTGTATCCGAACCCGAGCCACCTCGAGTTCGTCGACCCGGTCGTCACCGGCGGGGCTCGCGCCTCGCAGAGCTCGCGCTCCGGGGCGCACCTCGAGCATGCGCCGCAGCTCGCCGTTCCACTCCTGCTCCACGGCGACGCGGCCTTCCCCGGCGAAGGGGTGGTTGCGGAGACGCTCAACCTGCAGGCGTTGGAGGGCTACTCCACGGGCGGGACCGTGCACATCATCACCGACAACCAGGTGGGCTTCACGACCGACCCCCAGGAGGCGCGCTCCACACCGTACGCCTCCGATATGGCCAAGGGGTTCAACGTCCCGATCATCCACGTCAATGCCGATGACGTCGAGGGCTGCATCGCGGCGATCCGCCTGGCGATGTCCTATCGCGAGCGCTGGGCGCGCGACATCGTGATCGACCTGATCGGCTACCGGCGCTACGGCCACAACGAGACCGACGAGCCCGCCTACACCCAGCCGACGATGGCGGCGCAGATCAAGACGCACCCGCCCCTGTCCGAGATCTACGCCGAGCAGCTCGTCAAGGAGGGGGCCGTGACTCCGGAGGACGTCGCAGAGGTGAGCGACGAGAGCAACGCGGAGCTCCAGGCGACCCACCGCGAGCTGAAACGGAAGATCGAAGCCGGAGAGTACGTGGCCGAGACCTCGACCCAGATCGCGACCGGCGAGCTGGACCGGACGAAGAGCCCGGACGTCGACACCGCAGTCTCGGAGGAACGCCTCCGCTCCCTGAACGAGGAGCTGCTCAAGGTCCCGGACAGCTTCGCCGTCCATCGCAAGCTGCGCAAGCCACTCGGACGGCGGATCGAGGCGATCGAGGAGGGTGGGATCGAGTTCGGGCACGCCGAGGCGCTGGCATTCGCATCCCTGCTGACCGAGGGCACCCACATCCGGCTGACGGGACAGGACACCATCCGGGGCACTTTCTCCCATCGCCACCTTGCCTACTGGGACGAGAAGACCGGCCTCAAGTACGTGCCGATTCAGAACCTGACCGACTCCCTGGCCCCCTTCGAGCTCTACAACAGCCCGCTCTCGGAGGCGGGTTGCCTCGGGTTCGAGTACGGCTACTCGGCCGCCTCTCCCGAGAGCCTGGTGCTGTGGGAGGCGCAGTTCGGCGACTTCGGGAACGCCGCCCAGGTGATCATCGACAGCTTCATCGTCTCCGGGGAGTCGAAGTGGGGCCAGACCACCCGGCTCACCCTGCTCCTGCCCCACGGTTACGAGGGAGGTGGGCCGGAGCACTCGAGCGCCAGGGTCGAGCGGTTCATCCAGCTCGCCGCGGAGGGCAACATGAGGCTCGCCAACCCCACCACCGCCGCCCAGTACTTCCACCTGCTGCGGCGCCAGGCGCGGATCGCCAAGCCCCGGCCGCTGGTCGTCTTCACGCCGAAGGGGCTGCTCCGACTCCGCGCCGCCTCATCGCGGCTCGAGGACCTGACCACGGGGAGCTTCCAGTTCGTCCTCGACGACCCCCGCTCGGAGGCCGGCAGGCAGCGGGTCGAGCGCCTGGTGCTGTGCAGCGGCAAGGTGTACTACGACATCGAGGGCCACGAGCAGCGCGAGCGGGCCGACACCGTCGCCATCGCGCGGGTCGAGCTGCTCTACCCCTTCGCGCGCGACCAGCTCGCCCAGCTGATCGCCGGCTACCCGAGCCTGAAGCAGCTCGTCTGGGCCCAGGAAGAGCCCAAGAACATGGGCGCCTGGAGCGTCATGTCGCGGCGCCTGCCGGAGCTGGTCCCGGAGGGCGTCGAGCTCTCCTACGTCGGCCGCCCGCAGCGCGCCAGCCCCAGCGAGGGCTATCCGGCCGCCCACCGCACCGAGCAGGAGCGGATCGTGCTGACCGCGCTGACCTAGCTGCGGAGCTAGGCGAGGGCGGCCCGGCGGATCACCGCCACGGCGAGCGACTCGCCGCAGTCGGGGCAGGAGCGAAGCCGGTCCCAGGAGCGATGCTCGTGTCCGGCCGAGCAGCGGTACTCGCGCTCGAGCCCGACCAAGCGCCGCATCGAGTGTCGCGCCGCACCTGAACCACCCGTCGCCATGTCAGCGGATGTGATCGGAGGTGCTGTCATGCCACGAATAATGCGCGCCCAGCAGGCACTTTCCTATGGACCATGGTCCACACTCACGCACCCGAGCTTGTACGGGCGGGCCACGAGCGGGCGCGGACCTGCGTTTGCTGGCGGGCCGCTAGTCTCGACCGGGAGATGTCAGGCCTGGCCGAGCAGACCGCGCCTTCTGGGAAATCGAGAGAAGCGCTCCGCAAGCCGGCCCCCGGGCGGCTGTGGCCCTGGGTCAAGCGGGCGAGCTGGGTGGAGCTGGGCGTCTTCTCCGCGCTCTGCTTCTTCTGGCTGGCACCGGGCTTCGACCAGCAGGCGATGGTCTTCGGGTGGGCCCACGGAATCGGCTTCATCGCCCTCTGCCTGCTGATCTGGATCGCGATCCTGCGCCACGAGGCGCCCTACACCCTGCTGGCCGCCACCCTGACCCCCGTCGGCCCGGTGGGCAGCGTGGTCGGGATCTCGGTGATCGAGCGCAAGCGCAACAACGACGCTGGATAGAGGCCCCTCACCCAGCGTGAAGTGTCCGAAAACCGAGTAGGTCGGCGGACGCAGGGAGGCCGACGAAGCGAGCGTACTCAGAACGTACGTGAGCGAGACGGCCGACCGAGGACGCCGAGATACGAAGGTTTGCAGGACACGCAGGAATGGCGGGGCGGGGCTGTGGGAGGCAGGGGGTCCACACAGCCCGCGCCCACGCCTGCGCGTCGGTAGCCAGGGAGGGATGCCGACGCGATCGCCCCCGGAGGCGGGACTGGCCGGGGACGAGCCCTGAAGTCTCCCTCAATCGCGGGTAATACCGCATTTTGATGCATCAGGCCATGGAAAGTCAATAGATCTCCCGCACGATGCGGGAAGCTGTCTCGTCCCGATCGCCCGTACGACGTGCCGTCGCCGTCAGCTCAGGCCCCGGAGCACCCGCTGCAGGATGCCGCCGTGACGGTAGTACCCGACCTCGTTCGGCGTGTCCAGCCGCACCCGGGCGGTCAGTTCGATCGCCTGGTCGCCCCCACCGGAGGCCAGCACCCGCACCGTGCGCGGACCCGAAGTGCCTGCGTCGACCCCCTCTTCGAGCCCCTGAATCTCGAACACCTCCTCGCCGCTCAGGCCGAGCGATGCGACCGTCTCTGAGTCCGGGAGCTGAAGCGGCAGCACGCCCATCCCGATCAGGTTTGATCTGTGAATCCGCTCGAAGCTCTCGGCCAGCACGGCGCGCACGCCGAGCAGCGCCGTTCCCTTCGCGGCCCAGTCGCGCGAGGAGCCCGAGCCATACTCCTTCCCGGCCAAGACCACCAGCGGCACACCGTCTGCCGCGTAGCGCATCGCGGCCTCGTAGATCGTGGTCTCCTCGCCGTCCGGGAAGTGCCGGGTGTAACCCCCCTCCCGCTCCACTAGCGCGTTGCGGAGCCGGATGTTGGCGAAGGTCCCCCGGATCATCACCTCGTGATTCCCCCGCCTTGAGCCATACGAGTTGAAGTCACGGGGCTCGACCCCCTGATCGATCAGCCAGCGACCGGCGGGGCTGTCCCTCTTGATCGCCCCGGCGGGCGAGATGTGGTCCGTGGTGACGCTGTCGCCCAGCACGGCGAGGGCCCGCGCTCCCTGGATCGGCTGTGGAGACTTCGGGTCGGCCTCCATCCGATCGAAGAACGGCGGACGCCGAACGTAGGTGGAATCAGTCCACTCGAAGCGATCTCCGGCCGGGATCTCGAGCGCGCTCCAGCGCTGATCGCCGGTGAACACATCGTCGTAGCTCTTCGTGAACATCTCCGACCGGACCGTGCCCTCCACGGTCCGCTTGATCTCGTCGCTCCGCGGCCAGATGTCGCCCAAGTGGACGGGCTCGCCGTCGGAGCCCTCCCCGAGGGGGTCGCTGAGGATGTCGACGTCCATCCGGCCGGTGAGCGCGTAAGCCACGCAGAGCGGCGGCGAGGCGAGGTAGTTGTTGCGCACGTCCTGGTTGATCCGGCCCTCGAAATTGCGATTTCCCGACAGCACCGAGCAGACCACCAGATCGTGCTCGTTGACGGCCTCGGAGACCTCGGTGGGCAGCGGGCCGGAGTTGCCGATGCAGGTGGTGCAGCCGTAGCCGACCAGGTTGAAGCCGAGCCGATCCAGGTACTCCGTCAGGCCGGCCCGCTCCAGGTAGTCGGTGACCACGGTCGAGCCCGGCGCCAGCGAGGTCTTGACCCACGGCTTGCTCTCCAGCCCCAGCTCGACCGCCTTCTTGGCGAGCAGTCCGGCCGCAACCATCACCGATGGGTTCGAGGTGTTGGTGCAGCTGGTGATCGCGGCGATCACGACCCGCCCGTGGTCGAGCTGCGTCTCGGTGCCGTCCCCGAGGGTCACGGTTACCGGCTCGGCATGGCGCTCCTCGACCACGGTTCCGGCGCGGCGGGGCTTCCCACGAGCGTCGTTGTGCTCCTCTCCGGGCGGATCGGAGGCCGGGAAGGTGCCGGCCACCGCCGCGTCGTAGGCGTTCCCGAGGCTCTCGGCCGCATCCGGGTCGAACTCCCGGAGCGACTCGAGGAAGGCGGCCTTTGCGTTGGCCAGCGGGATCCGGTCCTGGGGGCGCTTCGGCCCGGCGATGCTCGGCTCGACCTCGGACAGATTCAGCTCGAGGGTCTCCGAAAAGGTCGGCTGATCGGAGTCCTCGGAGTGGAAGAGGCCCTGTTCGCGAGCGTAGGCGTCGACCAGCTCGATCAGGTCGGTGGGCCGTCCGGTGAACTCGAGATAGCGGAGCGTCTCGGCGTCGACCGGGAAGATCGCGCAGGTCGAGCCGAACTCGGGTGACATGTTGCCGATCGTCGCTCGGTCCGCAAGCCCGAGCGTGTGCAGCCCGGGCCCGAAGAACTCGACGAACTTCCCGACCACGCCGTGCTCGCGGAGCATCTCGGTGACGGTGAGCACGAGGTCGGTGGCGGTGGCGCCCTCGGCCAGCTCCCCGGTCAGCTTGAAGCCCACCACCTGCGGAAGCAGCATCGAGATCGGCTGGCCGAGCATCGCCGCTTCGGCCTCGATCCCCCCGACCCCCCACCCGAGCACGCCGAGCCCGTTGATCATCGTCGTGTGGGAGTCCGTCCCGACCAGGGTGTCGGGGTATGCCTGGGTGGTGCCGTCCCGCTCGCCCCTGAAGACCACCTGCCCGAGGTACTCGAGGTTCACCTGGTGGCAGATCCCGGTCGCCGGCGGCACAACGCGCAGGCTGTCGAACGCCTGCTGGCCCCAGCGCAGGAACGCATAACGCTCCCCGTTTCGCTCGTAGTCGTGGTCCGCGTTGATGTCGAAGGCCCGCGCGTTGCCGAACGCGTCGACCTGGACCGAGTGGTCGATCACCAGGTCGACCGGGACCAGCGGGTCGATCCGCTCGGGGTCGCCGCCCAGCTGCTCCATCGCGTCGCGCATCCCCGCCAGGTCGACCAGGGCCGGCACCCCCGTGAAGTCCTGCATCAGGACCCGGGCCGGCTGGAATGGGATCTCGGCGCTCGGCTCCGCGGTCGCGTCCCAGCTGGCGATCGCCTCGACGTTCGCCCGGCTCACCGACTCCCCGTCCTCGAGCCGGAGCGCGTTCTCCAGCAGGACCTTGATCGAGTAGGGGAGGTGGGCGACGTCGTGGGAGGCCTGGAGCGCGTCGAGGCGGTAGATCTCGTACTCGCGTCCCGAGACCTCGAGCGTGTCGCGGGCGCCGAAGCTGTCGCTGGTCACCGTGGCACCTCCTGGGCCGTCGCCATCTACCTCTTGTTCGCCTGCCCCTGAGCGATCTCGTCAGCGGCCCTCGCCGCCGCAGCCCCCACGGCCCGACCGGACAGCTCCGGGGCCAGCATCGCGAAACGCGCCAGGGCCCGCTGCCGCATCGGGGCGACCGAGATCTCGCTCTTGTCGCGCTCGATGGCACGCACGACCGCGCTCGCCACCTGCTGCGGCGTGCCGGTGCCGACCCCAGGGGGTGCCTTCGCCCCGCTGTCGGCGAACATCCCCGCCTCGCGGATTGCCCCGGGGGTGATCACGGAAACGCCGATGCCGGAACCCCGAAGGTCCTCACGCAGATTGAGGGCAAAGCCCCGCAGCCCGAACTTGGTCGCCGCGTAGAGCGAGGCGCGCGGGGTCGAGACGAACCCCGAGATCGAGGAGACGAAGAGGAGGTGGCCGCTGCCGCGCTTCTGCCAGGTGGGAAGCAGCTCGCGCGCCATCCGCACCGGGGACTCGAGGTTGACCCGAAGCGCCCGGCCGATCTCCTCCTGGGAGAAGCCGTCCAGGCGCCCTGAGGCGGGGAGACCGGCGTTCGCCACCAGCGCGTCGATGTCGCCGGCATCCTCCAGCAGGCGAAGTGCCGCGCCGTCCTCGGCGAGGTCGGAAACGACCGCTCGGTGCTCTTCCCCGGACAGGGTGGCGACGAGCTCCTCCAGTTCCTCCGCCTTTCGCGAGCTGAGAACGAGCGTGGTACCGCGATCGGCGAGGGCGGCCGCCATCGCCCGCCCGAGGCCGCCCGTGGCGCCCGTCAACAGCACCGTCTTGCCTTCGAGCCTCACCAGACCAACCTACCAAGCTGCATAGCCAGGCCAGGCATCCGCCGCGGCGGGCACCGAAAGCCGAGTTGCGCTGCTCCATGCAGCGCAACTCGGCGCTCGATCGGTGTCAGCCCGAGGTTCACGGGTTCGATGCCCCCGCGAGTCGAATAGGCTCCGGGGCGTGAAGCTCTACGTCTGCTGGGGCACCTTCCAGACGCCGCGTCCCCCACACGGCCACCCGTGCCACAACGCCTACCAGGCGCTGAGGATGGCCGGGCACGACCCCGAGGTGATCAAGGTCCGCGGGCTCGGAGTCGGGCCCGGGTTCCTGCACCTGACGACGGACGGCCGCCGCGAGGTCGAGCGCATCTCCGGCCAGCGGGTTGTGCCGGTCCTGGTCGCAGACGACGGCGAGGTGGTGACCGACTCGCGCCGGATCATCGACTGGGCCGAGGCGCACCCGGCCTAGCGAACGTCCCGCCGGCCTGCGGACGGTGGTGCCGACGCCAGCGTGGTTGGGGCTGGGTGGGGGCTGGCCGAGGAGGTGCGAGCCTCCAGCGCATCCATTGTCGCCTTACTCGCGCTGAGGCCGAGTTATCCGACAATCGACGAGAATCGGGGGCCGGAGTGAGGTCGCACCGGCCGCGCCAGCGGTTCCCCTTACCCAGCCGTACCCACGTCGAGCCCGCGGTTTGCAGGTATTTCACGCCTGGTCGTCGAATTTATGAGCATTGTGTGAGCAAACGTCGGCTCGATGGTGTAGGGTGCCGCGCCATCGATAACCGGTAAAGCCGAATTCCCGCCCGACCAGAGGGCGGGGAGCGGGGGAACCAAACGTTTGGGGCTAACCCACCGCGGTGTGGGGGCGCAGGCTCCTTTAGCGCCAGCCCGACAGCTAACCCCGTAGGCCGACGAAGGAGATTCGGTCTTGCACATCCATAAGAAGACTCACCCCGGCCACAGAAGGACCAAGGCGGTGCTGTCGCTGGCTGCGGCAGCGGTGCTCGCGGCGGTGGCCTCCGCGCCGGCGGAGGCCGGCAACGGCGGCACCGGGGCCTCGCTGACGAAGGCCCCCACCGGACACGCGAAGCTCGTCCACGGCAAGGCGATCCCGCCTTCCGACGCCCCGTCGAAGGTCGTCAAGGTGATCGAGGCCGCCAACCGGATCCGCAACAAGCCCTACAAGTGGGGCGGCGGCCACGGCAGGTGGAACGACAGCGGATACGACTGCTCCGGCTCGGTGAGCTACGCGCTTCACGGCGGCCGCCTGCTCGGCAGCCCGCTCGACTCGAGCGGCTTCATGCGCTGGGCCCGCGGCGGCAAGGGGCACTGGATCACCGTCTACACCAACCCCGGCCACGCGTTCATGGTCGTCGCCGGGCTGCGATTCGACACCTCGCAAACGGCGGGCAACGGGCCCGGCTGGAGCAAGAACGTCCACGCCGAGCGGCTCAGCGACTTTCGCAAGCGCCACAAGGCCCGCTACTAGCGCGCCCACCCGGCGCGGCCGCCAGTTTTCGGAACAGCGAAGGCCCCGGCTCGACGCCGGGGCCTTCGCGCTCCGTGGGTCCTGCGTGCATCTGGAGGGGTCTTGGTATAGCTTGCTCCCGAGACGCGGAGCGCCCCGCGCCTCGCTCAAGTGGAGGAAACTGCAGCCATCACCGTTGATGACGGGGAACGTGAGCGGCCCGCGGAGTCCCCGGAGCCGCCACCGAGGGCAGCGGCCGAGCCGCCCGACGTTCGGCTGGCCGGGGTTCGCAAGGCCTATGGGGACGTGGTCGCGGTGGCCGGCGTCGACCTCGAGATCGCCGCGGGGGAGTTCTTCACGTTGTTGGGCCCCTCCGGGTCCGGAAAGACCACCACCCTGCGGATGATCGCCGGCTTCGAGGAGCCCGATCAGGGCACGATCGAGCTCGCCGGCCGCGACATGACCGGGCTCCCGCCCTATGAGCGGGAGGTCAACACGGTGTTCCAGGACTACGCGCTGTTTCCCCACATGACGGTCGGGGACAACGTCGAGTATGGGATGCGGGTCAGCAAGGTCGGGCGGGCGGAGAGGCGAACCCGAGCCTCAGGGGCGCTCAAGATGGTGCGGCTCGGCGGCTTCGAGGAGCGCAAGCCGAGCATGCTCTCCGGAGGGCAGCGCCAACGGGTGGCGCTCGCTCGGGCGATCGTCAATCGCCCCCGCGTGCTGCTTCTCGACGAGCCGCTCGGGGCCCTCGACCTGAAACTCCGCGAGCAGATGCAGGTGGAGCTGAAGGGAATCCAGGGCGAGGTCGGGATCACCTTCATCTACGTCACCCACGACCAGGACGAGGCATTGACGATGAGCGACCGAGTCGCGGTCTTCAACCAGGGCGGGATCGAGCAGGTGGGCCCACCCGCGGAGATCTACGAGCGCCCGGCGACCCGATTCGTCACTGGCTTCGTCGGGGTCTCCAACGTGCTCGAGCGCGACGGCACCCGGTTTACCGTGCGGCCGGAGAAAATCCGACTGCTGGAGGCCACCGACGATGGGCAGGGACTGCACACCGAGCGGGGCGTGATCCGCGACGTCGCCTACGCGGGGATGGTGACCCGGTACCTGGTCCAGCTCGACGGCGGCGGGGAGCTTCAGGTCGTCCGCCAGAACCTCGAGACGTCCTCATCCGAGGCGCTCGAGCAGCGCGGACGGCAGGTGACGGTCGGATGGCGACCCGAGCAGACGGTGGCCGTCCTGGAGGATTCGGCTAATACACGAATGGAGGACCCCCAGTGAGAGGACAACGAGCTGGCCATCCGGCGAGGGTGGCGTGGATATGCGTCACCGGCCTGATTGCGGCCCTGGCCGTGGTCGGGTGCGGCGGCGGCGGTACCAGCACCAGCACGAGCGCGGAGTTGCAGTCGGTCGGCAAGGGCGAGGGCGAGCTGGACCTGGTCAATTGGCCCGGGTACGTCGAGCCCCAATGGAGCAAGCCGTTCGAGCAGCAGACCGGCTGCCAGGTGAAGAGCAAGGACGCCGGCACCTCAGACGAGATGATCCAATTGATGCGGACCGGCCAATACGACGGCGTCTCGGCGTCGGGCAATGCGTCCGCCCGGCTGGTCGATGGCGGCGACGTGGCTCCGGTCAACGTCGACCTGGTCCCCAACTACAAGACGATCTTCTCTGACCTCAAGGACCAGCCGTACAACACGTTCGACGGCACCCACTACGGGATTCCGCATGGCCGCGGGGCGAACCTGTTGATGTGGAACACGAACGACGTCTCGCCCGGGCCGAAGTCCTGGTCGATCATCCTGGACCCGAAGCAGGCGGCCCAGTACAAGGGCAAGATCTCGGTCTACGACGACCCGATCTACATCGCGGACGCCGCGGTCTACCTGAAGGCCCACCAGCCGGATCTGGGAATCGACAACCCGTACGAGCTCAACAACGATCAGTTCAACGCCGCTGTCGACCTGCTGAAGCAGCAGCGGCCCAACGTCGGCGAGTACTGGTCCGACGCCGCCAAGCAGATCCAGGCGTACACGAACGGTGACGACCAGGTCGGCGCCACGTGGCAGTATCAGTACTTCGCCCTCAAGGGCGACAATCAGCCCGTCGCGGTCAGCCCCGTCAGCCAGGGGTTCGTTCCCGACGAGGGCGCCACGGGATGGTCGGACACCTGGATGATCAGCTCATCCGCTGCGCATCCGAACTGCATGTACAAGTGGATGGACTACATCACCTCGCCGCAGGCGAACGCCGAGGTGGCCCAGTACTTCGGCGAGGCGCCGGCCCAGAGCAAGGCGTGCGACGCGTCCACGCTGTCGGCCGCCGCGAAGGTGATCGGCTACCCGGCGGACACTAAGTTCTGCGACAAGTACCACGCCGCGGTTCCGTCCTTCTGGAAGCGGGTCTACTACTGGAACACGCCCGTCAGCGATTGCGGAAACGGAAGCTCGGACTGCAAGGACTACAACGACTGGGTGCAGGCGTGGACGGGGATCAAGGGATGATCGCGTCCCCGCCCGCCCGATGAGAGAGGCGGTGGATGGAAGCAGCTGACGCCCTCGCGTCAGCGCCGAGGAGGTCGGCGGGCCGCAGGCTCGCCGGCCTCTTCCACGGCCACGGGGGCCTGCAGGCCGGGGCGCTGCTGAGCGGGCCGCTCGCCTGGCTGGTCATCCTTTACTTGGGGTCGCTGGCGGTCATGCTGGTGGCCGCGTTTTGGAGCGTCAGCCCGCTGAGCGGCGAGCTCGTCAAGAGCCTCAGCCTCGACAACTTCAAGACCCTCGTCGACGAGCCCGTGTACAGGACGATCGCGGGCCGCACGATCGCGATCGCCTCGCTGGTCACGCTGACCGACGCCGTGCTGGCCTTCCCGATCGCCTTCTACATGGCCAAGGTCGCGAGCCGGCGGACGACGGCGGTGCTGGTGGTCGCGGTGCTGATGCCGCTGTGGGCGAGCTACCTGGTCAAGGTCTACGCCTGGCGGCAGATGCTGTCCACGGACGGGGTGATCAACTGGGTGCTCAATCCCCTCGGCGCCCACGGCCCCGGCTATGGCAACACCGCCGTGTGGCTGGTGATGAGCTACCTCTGGCTCCCTTACATGGTGATCCCGATCTTCGCCGGGCTCGAGCGAATCCCGAACTCGCTGCTCAGCGCGTCCGAGGACCTCGGAGCCTCCCCATGGACCACCTTCCGGCGGGTGATCCTGCCGCTCGCCTTCCCCGCGGTGGTGGCCGGCTCGATCTTCACCTTCTCGCTGACGCTCGGCGACTACATCACGCCGCAGTTGGTTTCGAACAACCAGTTCATCGGCAACGTCGTCTACAACAACGTCACCGGAGGCACCAACCTCCCCCTTGGATCGGCCTTCGCCGTCGTCCCGATCGTCGTCATGATCCTCTACCTGCTGGTCGCCCGGCGGCTTGGAGCGTTCGAGCACCTATGAGGCTGTCACGACGATCGACCGCTCTCCTGCGAGGCGGCGTGGCCGTGGGGCTGGCGTTCATTTACATCCCGCTGATCGTGATCGCGATCTACGCCTTCAACGCCTCCGCGATCCTCAAGTGGCCCCCGTCCGGCCTGACGCTCGACTGGTTCTCGAGGGCCTTTCACGACAGCGCGGCTCGCGATGCCCTCTGGACCTCGGTCAGGGTTGGGCTTGTCGCGACCGCGACCGCGCTTCTGCTCGGCACCCTCGCATCGATGGCGGTCGCGCGGCACCGGTTCTTCGGGCGAGAGACGGTCTCATTCCTGGTCATCCTCCCGATCGCCCTGCCGGGCATCGTCACCGGGGTCGCGCTCAGCAACACCTTCACGCAGGTCTTGGGCGTGAGGCTCAGCCTGTTGACGGTGATCGTCGGGCACGCCACCTTCTGCATCGTGGTCGTCTACAACAACGTGATCGCTCGGTTGCGCCGGATGTCGGGCTCGATCGAGGAGGCCTCCGCCGACCTCGGTGCCGATCCCTGGCAGACGTTCCGCTACGTCACCCTCCCCACCATGCGGACCGCCCTGGTGGCCGGCGGGCTGCTCGCCTTCGCGCTCTCCTTCGACGAGATCATCGTCACCCTGTTCACGATCGGCAGCCAGAAGACGCTGCCGATCTGGATCTTCGAGAACCTCTTCCGCCCCAACGAGCTCCCGGTCGTGAATGTGGTGGCCCTGACCCTGATCCTGTTGTCGATGATCCCGGTGTACCTGGCGCACCGCCTGACGCGCGAGGAGGAGGGCGCCGCCGGGACGCGCGGCCCGGTGCTTCGCGAGGCCACGGCCGAGCCCTAGCCCCGGCAAAGATCAATCCGCCCGAGGCGCCCCGATCAGGGCGCCGAGGGAGAGCGCGAAGATCGCGCCCGCGGCCGGCAGGTGCCAGGGCCAGTCGAACAGATTGGCGAGCAGGAAGGCGAGCGTGCCGGGTCCAACGAGCCAGGCAGCGGCGGTGCAGCGCCGCGACCAAACCAGTGCCAGCGATCCCGCGTACAGCAGGAGGGTGAGCATGGCGCCCGCGGCCCCGAGCTCGGCCCAGCTTTCGAGCGGGAGGTTGTGGGCAAATCGCACCGCGGGCGGTTCTTGGTAAGCGAGCGAGGCGTCGTAGAAGGAGAGCGAGCCGGAACCGGACAGCGGCCGATCCTCGGCGACGTCGACCGCAGCTTCCCACAGCGCCGGGCGGCCGTGGGCGAAGCCCGATACGGGCTCGGCCTGGGGGCCCGAGTCGGGAGTGAGCGCCGCAGCGAGCAGCGCCCCGATCAGCGGCAGGGTCACCGCCGCCGCGGCCACCGCACGAGCCCGCCCCGAGCCGGAGGTGGACGCGCGGAGCGCGCGCCGTTGCAGCAGCCAGAGCCCCGGTGCCCCGATCACGATCGCCGCAAGGCCGGCGAGGCGCGGCACATCGCCACCCACGACGTACGGTCGAACGTAGCTCCCGGCAACGGCGTCGGCGATCCCGCCAGCGGTGGCGACCAGCGCGGCCGCGCTGAGAATCAGCGCCGGTCGCACGCCGATCGCCCGCCGCGCCGTGAGGCAGCAGGCGGCGGCGATCCCGATGCCGAGCACCAGCTCCACGCGCGAGCCG
>JAHEXV010000112.1 GCA_023251935.1 bacterium
GCGGTCGCGATCGCCGCGCCGGCTGCACCCGGCAGCCACACGGCCGAGGCGCCGCGCGGCTGGACCGCGCCGAGCAGGTGGCCCAGCACGGGCGAAAGGAGACCCGCCTCCGAAACCGCGATCGGGCCGAGCCGGCCGATCTCGCCGGCGTAGCCGTAGCCAGCGAGCGTCCCGTCGACTCGGCGGTAGGCGAACGCATGGCGTGGCTCGTCCTGGATGTAGCGATGATCCTGGGGGTGGACGAACCCGAGCAGCGCCCGATCGAATGCCGCCAGCTCGGCGCTGTGGCGCCACGCCGCCGGATCCGCGATCCGTTCGGCCGTGACCCCGGCCGGCAGGGGCGTCCACTCGAAGCCCGGATCCGGCCGCCCGATGAGGTGGAACATCGGCACACGGGGCACGATGCCGAGGGTCGCGTACAGGCCGTTGGATACCGGTTGGGCAGCATCCGTGCACGTGGCGAGGACGCGCCCGTCCGACTCCCGCGGGAGCATCTGAGCGAGCAGCGCCCGCCCGAGGCCGCGCGCCTGCTCGCCGGGCTCGACGAACAGCATCGAGAGGAACCACAGCGCGCCGCGCTCGACCGCCGACCCGAAGGCCACCACCCGCCGCTCGCTCCGGCGGCTGCCCCGTTCGGCGACGAGGAAGCGGTTCGGATCTGTCGCCAGCGTGTGGGCGTGCAGCCGGCGCACTCCCGGGTTGTCATCGGGCAGCGGGTGGAAGCCCATCCGGCCCTGGTAGTCGTCGAGGGCGTCGCGCCAGATCCGATGGCAGTCGTCGAGGTCGGCGACGACCGCCGGCCGGATCTCGATGCCGGCCATCCCCGGTGTCAGGCGTCCCCGCCGCCGGTCGCGAGCCGCTCGAGCTCGGCCTGCATGAACGCGTCGAGGTCGCCGTCGAGCACGGCGGCCGTGTTCGAGGTCTCGTGCTGGGTGCGCAGGTCCTTGACCATCTGGTACGGGTGCAGGACGTAGCTCCGGATCTGGTTGCCCCAGCCGGCCTCGACGTGCTCGCCCTTGAGCTTGCGGAGATCCGCCTCCTTCTCCTCGAGCTGGCGCTCGAGGAGGCGCGCCTTGAGGACCTTGATCGCGGTCTCCTTGTTCTGCGTCTGGCTCCGCTCGTTCTGGCTCTGGGCGACGATGCCGGTCGGCAGGTGCGTCAGGCGCACCGCCGAGTCGGTCTTGTTGACGTGCTGGCCGCCGGCGCCCTGCGACCGATAGGTGTCGACCCGGATCTCGTCCCAGTTGAGCTCGATCGGGATGTCCTCATCCGGCTCGGGCATGACCTCGACGAGCCCGAACGTGGTCTGGCGCCGGTTCTGGGCATCGAACGGGCTGATCCGAACGAGGCGGTGAACACCGCGCTCGGCGCGCAGCCAGCCGTACGCGCCGCGGCCGTTGACCGCCACCGACACGCTCTTGAGGCCCGCCTGCTCGCCCTCCTGCTCGTCGATCACCTCGGTCTTCCAGCGGTGACGCTCGGCCCAGCGCAGGTACATCCGCAGGAGCATCTCCGCCCAGTCCGTCGCCTCGGTGCCGCCCGCCCCGGCGCTGATCGACAGGATCGCCGGCCGGCCGTCGTAGTCGCCCGAGAACAGCAGCGAGGTCCGCTCCCGCCCGAAGTCGGTCTCGAGGTCGTCGACCGTCCGATCGACCTCCGCCTCCAGCTCGGCATCGCCCGACTCCTGGGCCAGCTGGAGCGTGGTTTCGAGGTCGTCCGCGCGGGCCAGCAGCCCGGACCACAGTTCGATCTCGGCGCGCAGGCCGTCGGCCTCGCGCAGAACCTCCTGGGCCGTGCGGCCGTCCTCCCAGAACCCCGGCTCCGAGGCGCGTGCCTCGAGCTCGGTCAGGCGCGAGCGCTTGCCAGGGAGGTCAAAGACGCCCCGAGGTCGATCGGATCCGCTCCACCAGGTCGCGGACGCGTGCGGCGTCCACCTAGTTCTTGGGGACCCGCAGGTCCTGGAGCAGGATCGGACGGAGCTCGATCAGGCGCAGGGCCGATTTGCTCCGGACGACGACGGGGTTCACGCAGGGACAGTAGCCGTTATGGGGACAGACGCCGCAATTGCCGTCGCAGTCGAGCGCGGCGGCATAGCTGCAGGTTCGGCAATCACGTTCGCAGGCGATCAGGTCGACGAACGTCGTTTCCTCTGCCTGCTTCACGAATCCCTCACTTCGGCGGCACGCTCGGATTCGATTCGCGACACGCGGCACGGCCTCAGGCGCGATTCGCCGAGGTGGCGCTGGGCATCGCGTTGGGGGGTTTTTCAAAGTATAGGGGGCGGGTTTCGCCGCGCCAAGAGGGAAAAATGCCCGGCGCCTGCACGCCTTGCCGGCGAGGGTCGCCTGCCCGTCAGGGGTTGCTGGTCGTCGAGCTGTCGCCGATCAGGCGGCCGCCGCCGACGTAGTAGGCGGCGAGTCCGAGGAGCTCGTGGATCATCGAGCTGCGCCGGCGCGCGTCGTCGCGGTCCGACGGGCTGGTGCGGGTCGGCGAGCCGAAGGCGACGATGCCCTGGTCGGTGGCCATGCGCAGGACGCGCAGCATGTGCGTCTCATCGCTCACGAACAGCCCGGTTCGGAGGCCGTGCTCGCGAAAGATCGCGCCCACAGCCTCGAGCGATTCGAGCGTCGAGCGGCCCTCGTTCTCGCCCAGGATCGCC
>JAHEXV010000113.1 GCA_023251935.1 bacterium
CGCCGATCTCGAGCGCCGGCGCATCGGCATCGGCGCGGTCAACGAGCTTGCCGCGGAGGAGCGGACCGAGCTCGCCGAGCGCGAGGCCCACATCGAGGAGCAGGTCAAGGATCTCGAGGCCAGCGGGGCCGCGCTGCGCTCGCACCTCGGGGAGCTCGACACGGCGGTGGGCGAGGGGTTCGAGGCAATCTTCCAGGCCGTCTCGGACCGGTTCTCCGAGGTGGTGGAGCTCCTGTTCCCAGGCGGCGTGGGCCGCCTCCGGCTGGTCGAACCGGACGCGGAGGGGGAGGACGAGGGCGTCGAGGTCGAGGTCATTCCGGCGGGCAAGCGACCGAGGGCGCTGTCGCTGATGTCCGGTGGGGAGCGGTCGCTGATCGCGATGGGCTTCTGCCTGGCCCTCGCGATGGCTCGCCCGGCGCCGTTCTACCTGCTCGACGAGGTCGAGGCGGCGTTGGACGACGCGAACCTGCGGCGCTTCCTCGCGGTGGTGCGACAGCTCGCCGACGAGACCCAGTTCGTCGTGATCACCCACCAGCAGCCCACCGTCGAGGTGGCCGACACCCTGTTCGGTGTCACGATGGGCCAGGACGGCGTCAGCCAGGTGCTCTCACGCCGCCTCGCCCAGTCGGTCGAAGGTCCCGCGCGGCCGTACGTGCGTCGCCAGCTTCGACTCGTCAACTCGTGAACATGGTCCCATCGACGCCGAGCTGATTCCCTGGGCGGAGCTCTTCGAGCTCCCGATTCCCGCCGACGAGCCCGTCGACGACGACGAGCCCCGCCGGCGGGGGGTGTTCCGCCGGCTGCGCGACAAGCTCGGCGGGCCGCAACAGGCGATCTCGCCGCAGCTGGCCGCGATCTACGCGCCGAAGCTCGTGACCGAGGACACCTGGAGCGAGCTCGAGGAGGCGCTCATCCTCGCCGACTGCGGCATGGAGGCCACGGACGCCCTCGTCGCGCATCTGAGGGCCGAAGCTCGCGAGGGGCGTGTCACCAGCGGCGCGACGCTGGCGCAGGAGCTCTGGCGGGAGGTCGCCCGTCAGATGTCCCCCGAACCCGCTCGGATACCGCTGGGCGGCGAGCCGACGGTCATCCTGGTCATCGGCGTCAACGGCAGCGGCAAGACCACCACGATCGGAAAGCTCGCCCACCGGCTCGCCTCACTGGGGCAGAGCGTGGTGATCGGCGCCGGCGACACGTTCCGGGCCGCCGCGATCGATCAGCTCGCCGTGTGGGCCGAGCGCGCCGGCGCGCAGCTCGTGCGCCAGGGACCGGGCGCCGACCCGGGTGCGGTCACCTACGACGCGATCGCCGCGGGCAAGGCCAGGGGCGCCGATGTCGTGCTGGTCGACACCGCCGGCCGGCTGCAGACCCAGAAGAACCTCATGGAGGAGCTGCGGAAGGTCGCGTCGGTTGCTGGGAAGCTCGATCCCGAGTCTCCCCACGAGACGCTGCTCGTGCTCGACGCGACGACCGGGCAGAACGGCATCAGCCAGGCCCGGCTGTTCGACGAGGCCGCCCCGCTCACCGGTGTGGTGCTCACGAAGCTCGACGGAATCGCCAAGGGCGGCATCGTCCTCGCGATCCGGCATCAGCTCGGCGTGCCGGTCAAGCTCGTCGGGGTGGGGGAGTCCCTGGAGGACCTCCAGCCGTTCGACGCGGAAGCGTTCGCTCGGGCGATCTTCGCGCCCCCGGGGGACGCGTGATCGGAGGCGCCGCCGCCAGCCTCGGGAGGATGGGAGGGATCGATGCTGAGCACGTGGCCGCCTAAGCTACGATTTCCTCATGTCCGAGGATGTCGTCGCAGATGCGGTGAGCGAGGCGCTTGAAACGCTGCCGCCTGAGATCGCGGAACGCATCTACAACGTCTCGGTGGAGATCGCGGACGAGGTGCCCGGCCGCCCCGGCATCCTCGGCCTCTACCATGGGGTCCCGCAGCCCCGACGGACCGGCTACAACCTAGCGCTGCCGGATCGGATCACCATCTTCAGGCGCCCGCTCGAGCGGCTCTTCGGCCACGATCCCGCGCTGCTACGGGCACAGACCATCCACACCGTGCATCACGAGATCGCGCATCACTTCGGCATCTCGGACGAACGGCTCCGGGAGATCGGGCGCTACTGACCGCGCCAGACGGAGGCCGCGCTCCACGCGAGCCCCGTTGACGTGAAGTACGCTTCAACCGTCGGAGTGCAACCCCACTCCCTCGGATGAGGTCATGAAGGACCCGTGAGGCGATCGGTCGCTGGTTCGGCACGCGGGAGACTCGCTCGCCTCGGGTGAGGCGCTTTACCCTGCGTCGTCCCGACGCACGACCACAACTACGGTGGGCCAAACTCGGCGATCCACACAGCAGTGGCTGAACGGAGCTCGAACTGGTACCGCAATTGGTGTGGCTCCGGCCGGTGAGTGGGCTTCCATCTGTGGCGACGGTCGCGGACGAAGATCTCGCCGTATTCCGCTCCGCTCAGGCCGCCGAGTGCCATCAGATCAACGGTCGGGTTGTAGCCCAGCGGCAAGGTTATGAGCATCCGCCCACCGTTGGGTTGCAACAGCGACCGGAGGTGATGGATGGCCCGGACCGGCTTGTCGAGATCGCGCTCAGGCTCATCCCACCCGACATGTTCGATCGTCGAGATCGCCACGACGA
>JAHEXV010000040.1 GCA_023251935.1 bacterium
GGCAGATCGAGCAGCTCCAGGCCGCCGTCAGCGCGGACCCGAGCAATGCCGGCAGCTACGCGCTCCTCGGCGACGCGTACTACCAGCGCGCTCGCGAGACCGGCGACCCGAGCTACTACCCGCGAGCCGACGGCGCCTTCGCCGCATCCCTGACCAGGGAGCCGGGCAACGTCACCGCGATCACCGGCCAGGCCACCCTGGCGCTGGCCCGCCACGACTTCAGCGGAGGCCTCGAGCTCGCCCGGGAGGCGAAGGGGCTCGCACCCCAGACGGCGAGCCCGTACGCGCCCCTCGCGGATGCCCAGGTCGAGCTGGGCCGCTACGGAGCGGCCGCGCACACGCTCAACCGAATGGTCCGCCTGAAGGCGAACCTGACCGCCTACGCGCGGATCTCCTACTTCCGTGAGCTCCACGGCGATCTTCGTGGCGCGCTTCAAGCGATGCGCTTCGCGGTCTCGGCGGGGGCGGGGGGGCCGGAGGGCGAGGCCTACGTGCAGGGGCTGCAGGGGAAGCTCCTCTCCGACCTGGGTCGCTACGGAGCCGCGGAGCACGCCTACCGCGAGGCCTTCGCGATCAACCCCGGCTATCCGCCCGCGCTCGCCGGGATCGCCGCCATGGAGGCGGCGAGGGGCGACTTCGGAGCGGCGATCCGCCACTACCGGACCGCGGTCGACCGCCTGCCCCTCCCGGAGTACGCGATCGCCTTGGGCGAGACCGAGCAGGCCGCCGGCAGGATTGCCGCTGCGAAGCGCGACTACGCGCTGGTCGGTGCGGAGGTGAAGCTGCTGCACGCCAACGGCGTCAACACCGACGTCGATCTGGCGCTGTTCGAGGCCAACCATGGGAGTCGCGCCCGAGCGGTGACCTTCGGCCGCCGCGCCTGGATGCAGGCGCCGAGCGTCCGCTCGGCCGACGCCTATGCCTGGGCCCTGTACACGGCCGGGCGGATCGGCCCGGCGACCAGGTTCTCCCGGGAGGCGATGAGGCTCGGATCCCGCGACCCGTCGTACCTCTACCACGCCGGGATGATCGCCCGGCGCGCCGGGCGCCCGGACGAAGCGCGGCGCCGCCTCGGACAGCTGCTCACGCAGAGCCCCCGGTTCTCCCCGCTGTATGCGCCACGGGCGCGACGGGCGCTGGAGGCGATCCGATGAGGCGAGATCGCCTGCGGATCGGCCTCGGCACGCTCGCCGGCGCGCTGATCGTCGTCGCGATCGCGGCGCCGGCGGCGCTCGCGCACCCGCTCGGCAACTTCACGATCAACCAGCTCGCCCAGGTGCGGCTTGGCGAGCGCGAAGCGGGCGTTCACTACATCCTCGACCAGGCCGAGATCCCGACCTTCCAGCAGCTCCAGCGCTACGACGCCGACGGCAGCGGCGCGATCGACACGGCGGGCGAGGAGCGACGGGTCCTGCGGAACCTGGTGGGCGAGATCTCCTCCGGCCTCGAGCTGAGCGCCGACGGACGCCCTGTGGCGCTGGGCCCGCCGCAGGAGCCGCAGCTCAGCTTCCCCCCGGGCCAGGGCGGCCTCTCGCTGACCCGGGTGGAGGTGTCGTTCGCCGCTCGGCTTCCCGCCGGCACGCGGCGCGTCGCCCTGGCCAACAACGCGTTCACCGGCCACATCGGCTGGGACGCGATCCAGATCCTGCCCGCCGCAGGGACCGACGTCCGCTCCAGCGTTCCCGCCACCGACCCCACCGACGGCCTCCGCGCCTATCCCCAGAGCCTGCTTTCGAGCCCAGCTAGCGACCGCCAGGCGAGCTTTGCCATGACCCCCGGCTCGGGCCAGGTGACCGCGCCGCCGGGGCTGTCGGGCGACGGTGCAACCACGGACCGCTCCCTGGACGGGTTCGCGAACGCGCTCGCCGGCGGCAACACGCACGGCCTGCTGATCCTGTTTCTGCTCGCGGCGGCGTTCGGCTGGGGAGCGCTCCACGCGCTGTCGCCCGGGCACGGCAAGACGATGGTCGCCGGGTACCTGGTCGGCGCCCGTGGAACACCCCGGCACGCGGCGATCCTCGGCCTGATGGTGACCGCGACCCACACCGTCTCGGTGTTCGCCCTCGGCCTCATCACCCTCGCCGCCTCCCAGTACATCCTGCCCGAGCAGCTCTACCCGTGGCTGGGGGCGCTCTCAGGCCTGCTGGTGGTCGGGATCGGGTTGACGGTGATGCGCTCGCGGTTCGCCCGCTGGCGCGCGGCCCGGGCGCAGGCGGCGGGGCCCGACGGCCGCGCCGACGACCACGGTCACGACCACGGTCACGACCACGGTCACGACCACCACACACACAACCACCATCCCGACGGCCCGATCACGATGCGGAGCCTGGTCGGGCTCGGCGTCTCGGGAGGCATCGTGCCGTGCCCGTCGGCGCTTGTGGTCCTGATCGCGGCGATCTCCCAGCATCGCGTCGGCCTGGGAATGATCTTGATCCTGGCCTTCAGCCTCGGGCTGGCCGCCACCTTGACGGCCGTCGGGCTCGCGGTGGTGTTCGGGGGACGGCTGATCACGCGTCTGCGGCCGGAGCGCCGCATCTTCGGTTCGCGCTTCGCCGGCGTCCTGCCGGCGCTCTCTGCCTCGGCGATCGTGCTCGCCGGGGTGCTGATCACGTCACGGGCGATCCCACAACTCGGATGACGCTTCAACCTACGAGGAGGTAATCATGTCCCTGGTCGACTTCCAGTTCCTGTTCCAGCCGGTCGAGCAACTCGACGCCTGGCTCACCGGGCTTTTCGATGGCGCCCCCCTGTTGGTCGCGCTCGGGATCGCCTTCGTGCTCGGGCTCCGGCACGCCTCCGACCCCGACCACCTGGTGGCGGTCACCTCGCTGGTCGCTGCCGACGACGGCGGGACCCGAGGCGCCACCCGCCTCGGCGCCTGGTGGGGGCTCGGCCACGCGGCGACGCTGGTCCTGCTCGGCGTGCCGCTGATCGTCTTCAAGTCCGCGCTGCCGAGTTGGCTCGAAGGTGGCGCGGAGAAGGCCGTCGGCGTGGTGATCATCGTGTTGGCGCTCCGAGTCACCTGGAAATGGGCGCGCGGGCACTACCGGGCGGGAGCACACAATCACTCGGGAGGCGAAGTCGCCAATTCGCCGGGCGCGCACCGACATCTGCGCGCGGCTGAGCGGGAACCGGCACACCGGCACCGTGCGGTTCGGACTCCACAGCAGGCGTTCGCCATTGGCCTGCTCCACGGACTCGCGGGGACCGGCGCGGTGGTCGTGCTCCTGCTCACGGCGCTGCCGACCCAGCTCGAGGCGGGACTCGCCCTGGCTGTCTTCGCCCCGATGACGATCGTCTCGATGGCGGCCTGCACCACAGCCTTCGCCTGGGTGTTGACCCGGCGGCTGGTCGAGCCCGTCTACCGAAACGCGCTGATCCCGATCCTGGGCCTCTTCAGCCTCATGTTCGGGCTCTGGTACGTCGGGATCGCTTAGTCGACGTCGGGATCGCCTAGCCGAGGGTGGCCCTGAGGAGCGGCGGCGAGGTCGGCGACCGGCTGCCGCCGCGTGGTTCGCGAGTGACGAGCACGGTGCTGGCGCCCTCGAGCGGACCGGGAATCGCGGCGTCGGCGGAGCCGTCGCTTCGCAGCACGAAAACGCTCCCCGGCTCGACGACGCCGTCCCGCTCGAGCCAGGTCTCATACACCTGGTTCGGCGGCAGTTTGGGAAGTCTCTGCACGCGAAGCGTCGCCACGTCGCCCTCCCGTTCGAGGCTCGCCGAGGCCGAGCCCGGGGGCGCGGCCTTGGTCGGTCGGGCGGCGACGATCGAGACGCCCTGCTCCGGCGAGCGAAGCAGGTAGCCGCCCACGCCCCCCGCGATCAGGACGGCCGTCGCGGCGAGCGCCGTCGCCGGCTGCCAGAGGATTCCCCAGCGCTCGCGCCAGCCTCTTGCCTCCCGGTGCCGTTCGGGTGCCCGTTCAGCCTCAGCCTCGACATCGGCGTATGCGTCGGCGAGCAACCGCGCGCGAAGCCCCGGAGGGGCCTCGAGCTGGGTGACCGAGGCGGGCAGCAGGTCGACCGCCTGTCGCAGCCAGCCGAGGCGGGCGCCACAGTGCGGACAGCTCGCCAGATGGTGCTCCAGCTCCGCCGCCTCTTCCGCCCCGAGCGCGCCGAGTGCGTAGGCGGCCAGGTCGTCGGCGGAGCTGTGGTCGCGCTCGGACCTCACGAAAGCCCCTCTTCCAGCACGTGGTGGCTGAGGCCCTCGGCCATCGTCGCCCTGATCCTCTCCAGCCCGAGCCGCATCCGCCCCTTCACCGTACCCAGCGGTGCTCCCACCATCGTGGCGATCTCCGTGTGGCTGAAGCCGCCGAAATAGGCGAGCTCGATCACCTGAGATTGCTCTCGTGGCAAACCGGCGAGCGCGCCGCGCACTTGGCGCGCCGTCTCTCGCCGAATCGCCTCGACGTCGGTGAGCTCGGCGGCCGGACGCGCGGCGAGCGTCGCCTCATCGTCGTGGTCGAGCTGCGGGGCCGGACCGGACTCGCGGCGAAGCAGGTCGATCGCGCGGTTTCGAACTATCCCCAGGACCCAGCTGCGAACGCTTCCCCGCGCCCGGTCGTAGCGCGCCTTGGAGCGCCAGATCGACAGGAACGCCTCCTGGGTGACGTCCTCGGCCGTCCGGGTGTCGCCGACGATCCGATAGGCGAGCGAGTAGGCGGCGCCCCCATGCCGGTCATAGAAGGTCGCGAACGCGGCGGGATCCTTGCCGTCGACGAGGGTCATCAGATCCTCGTCGGCGAGACGTTCGGGTGGCTTGGCGCCGGGGCTCACGCTCGTTGGATGATCCGCTCTTGGCCCTGAACGACGATCGTCCCCCGCCACTAGTCGAGTCACTTGTGCGTGCGATGACCGATGCCCATTCCTACGGAACGCGGATCAAATCGGATCAGAACGCGTTCACGGCGCTTTCATGGCGCCTCCTTACGGTCGCCCAAGACAACCGGAAGGAGGACTCAAATGAGAACGAAGAGCAATGCGGTCGGAAGGCGGTTGGCGCCGATCCTCGGGGTCGTGGCCGTGGTCGGCTTTGGCTCGATGGCCGGCCTCGCCGGTGGTCTGGCGAGCGCCCAGGCGCCTCCGACCATCAAGTCCGGAGCCGGGCCGGGATGGCCGTCGACGCTGAGCCCAAGCGACTTCGTGGCGCGGGTGGACAACCCGTTGTTCCCGCTCAAGCCGGGCAGCAGGTACCGCTACCGCGGCGTCAAGGAGGGCACGCAGATGGTCGACAAGCTGCACGTGACCCACAGGACCAAGACGATCCTGGGCGTGCAGGCGACCGTGGTCCACGACGTGATCCTCATCCACGGCAAGCCCAGGGAGGTCACGGACGACTGGTACGCGCAGGATCACAACGGCAACGTCTGGTACTTCGGTGAGAACACGAAGGAGCTCGACCCGCACGGTCACGTGACCAGCCGAGAGGGCTCGTTCAAAGCCGGCCGGGACGGCGCGCGCGCCGGCCTCTTCTTCCCGGGTCACCCACAGGTCGGGACGACGGCCCGGCAAGAGTTCTACAAGGGGCACGCCGAGGACCACTTCAAGATCCTCGACCTCAACGCGCGCGTCTCGGTGCCCTACGTGTCGACACGCCATGCGGTGCGGACCAAGGAGTGGACGCCTCTGGAGCCGAACGTGCTCGACAACAAGTACTACGTTCGCGGCGTCGGCACCGTCAAGGAGGTCGCCGTTAAGGGGCCGGTGGAGCGCCTGCGTCTCGTCAGCTTCGAACGAGGCTGATCCGACCCGTCAACGCCCTCGCCGCCAGCCCTCGGGCGGGCGGCGCGGGCGTGACGAGTTTGTTCGTTCCCTGTCGGCTATGCGAGCTGTCAGGACGCGGTGGCTTCTGCCTTGACTTCGCAGAGGTCAACGGAGGCGCGTGTGCCGGGGGTCTCCGACGGGTCCATCTGTTCGAAGACCGCGCTCGCGTCCCGCATCTTCTCCTCCGTCTCGAAGAACCCAACGAAGATCGCCGTTCCCTGTGCTTCGTCGGCAAGCAACTGGAATCCGGTTGAGTCGACCCCCGGCGGCGGTCCGTTGGACTTCTCGACCTCGGCAACGATCTCGGAGATCCTCTCTGGGGTCACCTCGGTGAATCTGACGACACGTGCGTACATGAGCGCCTCCTCGTCGCTTGGCTGGCGCGGGATCACTGCCCGCAACTCGACGAGAGCCTAGTGCCCTGGGGAAGGGCTAGCCCCTCGTAGCTCAGTGGTGCTCGTTCCGGTGGGCGGAGTCGCGCCGGGGTGGGCGCCGGCGAGCCCGGGTCACTCCACCCCCCGCGGCAGAGCAGCTTGTCGGTCGGGGCTCTGCCACCACGCTGCGGTAATTGCCTACCGATACGCAGTAATCGCACTAATGGAAAAGCCTCGTATTAGGCACCAAACCCTGTGCGAACTACCTGAATTTGGCTAGGAGGCCTTTGTAGCGTTTTTCTCGTCGGGGATTTCGCCCCACGGCGGGAAATCGATCAACACATCGGCAGGGAAGGTGCGCTACATGAATGGGGAAGGGAGAACCCAACGGACGTACGACGGCAGGGAAGGCAGCGGGCAGCTTGGAGGCGTTCCCCTGTTCGACCTGCTCCTTGCCGGCGCCGCGCTCTCCCTGCTCGCTCTGTCGGGAGGAACCCCACAGGGGTCGGCGATCGGCGCCGCGGCCTGCATCCTGGCCGCACTCAATATCAGCCTCAGCCTCCGCCGGGCGTACGGAGGAAGCGGACGACGACTTGCCGAGCCGCTGGTGTCGATCCTCCATGCGCTGCTCGGCACCGCCCTGCTTGCCTGGGCCGCCGCTCTTCTCAGTCGAGGCCTCGCCGGCCCGGTCCATCTGGCCGATCTGGCGACGATCACCCTCTGGGGATGGCTGCTCGCCCTCGGCCTGGTCGGCAGGGCGGCGCTCGCAGGGCCGGTCAGGCACCCCGTCGGGCGAATCTCGGCGAACGATCGCCAGCCGGCGAGCGTGGAGCCGCCCCCGAGGGTGAGCGTGGTCATCCCGGCCCTCAACGAGGCCGAGAACCTGAAGCACGTGCTGCCGCGGCTCCCGCGAGGACTCCACGAGGTGATCCTGGTTGACGGCCACTCGACGGACGGCACGATCCGTGTCGCGCTCGAGGAGCGTCCGTCGATCCGGGTCGTGACCCAATCCGGGCGCGGCAAGGGAGACGCGTTCCAGGCGGGCTTTGCGGCAGTGACCGGCGACATCATCGTGATGCTCGACGCCGACGGCTCCGCCGACCCCGACGAGATCCCGCGCTTCGTCGACTGCTTGGTCGGCGGCGCGGACTTCGCCAAGGGTTCGCGGTACATCAGCGGTGGCGGGAGCGCCGACATGACCAGGACTCGCCAGCTCGGCAACTGGGCATTGAGCAGGACCGCCAACCTCCTCTACCGGACCCGCTATACGGACCTCTGCTACGGCTACAACGCCTTCTGGATCCAGTGCCTCCCCTACATCTCTGTTGACGTCCCGGGCTTCGAGGTCGAAACACTGGTCAACGTGCGGATCGCGAAGGCGGGGCTCAAGGTGACCGAGGTGCCCAGCTTCGAGGCCGAGCGCATCCACGGCGAGAGCCACCTCAACACGTTCCGCGACGGCGTCCGGGTCCTGAGGACCATGATCAGGGAGCTGCCCGTGCTCACCGGCGCTGAGCGCCCCGCTGCAGTAGGCGTGAACGGGCGTGCCCGGCAGGCCGGGCAGGAGCCGGCTCATGAGCCGCTGGCGTCCGGTCGATGACAGCTGATGTGACGCCGCGAACCGACCCCGCCCAGGTCGATGTGTCCGTCGTGGTCGCGACCTACAACGCCCAGCGCCGCGGCGAGCTCGATGCGTGCCTGTCCGCGCTCGGGCGACAGACGGTTGCGCCCGTAGAGGTGATCGTCGTCGTCGATCACAACCCGGATCTGCTGGCGGCCGCCCGTCAAGCGTTTCCTTCAGCGACGGTGATCGAGAACCGTCACGCACGCGGGCTCGCTGGCGCCCGAAACACGGGCATCGATGCCGCACGAGGCTCGATCGTCGCGTTCGTCGACGACGACGCTCGGCCCGAGGCCGACTGGCTCGAGCGGCTGCATGACTGCTTCGCCGATCCCACCGCCGTGGGAGCGGGCGGAGCGTTGATTCCCCGCTGGACGAACGGCGTGCCGCGCTGGCTGCCGACCGAGTTCTACTGGGTCTTCGGTTGCAGCTACACGGGGCTGCCCGAGCGACTCGCCCCGGTACGCAACCCGATTGGGGCCAACATGGCGGTGCGAAGGAAGACGCTCGAAGAGATTGGCGGTTTTCGCGCGGGAGGCGACGGGGAGGAGCCGCGCGCGATCCGCTCGCGCGGGGTGGTCCGAGCCCAGGGCAATGTGCCCGACGACACCGATCTGGCGATTCGCGTCAAGCAGCGCTGGCCCGACTCGATCTGGCTTTACGAGCCCGAGGCCAAGGTCCACCACACGGTGACCAGGGAGCGCGCATCGCTTTCCTACTTCCTTCGGCGGAGCTTCGAGGAGGGCGCGGGCAAGGCTCGGCTTGCCGCCTTCGTCGGATCGCAGGATGGACTCAGCTCCGAGCGTCGTCATGTCGGCGTCGTGCTGCCGCGGGGGATCGCCAGAGGCCTCCGCCAGCTCTTCGACGGAGATCCCCGTGGCGGCCTCAGGGCCCTCGCCATCGTGATCGGATTGATCTGCAGCGCCGCCGGATTCGCGGTCGCGAGCCTGGATCGCGCCCTCGAGCGGAACGTCTTGAAGGCATGAAGGTCATCCAACGCCACCCGACCGAGCCGGCGTCGCCCGACTTCGTGCCGGTGCGAATGGACGAGATCGAGATCGGGAGGCCGCTCCCCGCCCTCTCGGCAGAAGACCCCGAAAAGGGAACCTCGTTTGCCTCGTCCCTCTGCCTCGTGCGCCTTCACGGGAAGCCGCTGGGCCTGGTGCAGGTGGATCTGCCGCCCACGGGCCTCCCCGCGGACACGCTGGCGGCGCGCATCCAAACGGAGCTGGCCGAGGAGGTGGCTGAGCATCTGCGCGACGATGGCCTTCCGCGGTGCGAGCTCGATGCCGACGGCATTCCAGGGCCAACGCCGCCGCCCTGCGTCGCTGCTCGCGCGGAGCCCCGATCCGACGCGCCCACCGTATCGGTCGTGATCTGCACCCGTAATCGACCCGATTCGGTGCGAACGACCGCGCGCTCGATCCTGGGGTCCAGCTACCCGTCCGAGCGCATCGAGGTGATCGTGGTCGACAACGCGTCGGAGGCCGACGCGGCCGTGAGCCTGGCCGAGACCGAGTTCGGCGGCGACGTTGCCGTACGGGTTGTGCGAGAGGCCGAGCCCGGCCTGTCGAACGCCCGCAACAAGGGTCTCCACGAGGCCACCGGCGAGATCGTGGTCTTCGCCGACGACGACGTCGAGGTGGACCGCGACTGGCTGGTTACCCTCGTCGCGCCCTTCGCTGGTCGCGAGAGGGTCGGGGCGACATCCGGCATGACGCTGCCCGGCGCCCTGGAGACCCCGGCCCAGCGCTGGGTCGAGGGCTTCGGAGGGCGGACGCGGCGCTTCGACACGCGCGTCTACGACCTCCTCGAGCCTCCCCTGGATCAGCCGCTCTTTCCGTTCACGGTCGGCGACCTGGGCGCCGGGCGGAACATGGCCTTCCGTCGCGAGCTGCTGAGCGATCTGGGAGGGTTCGATCCAGCTCTGGGTCCCGGCACGCTCGCCCACGACGGCGACGACATCGAGGCCCTGCTGCGCATCCTGCTCTCGGGGCACCAGATCGTTCACGACCCGGCGGCGATCGTCTGGCATGCCCACCCTCGCGAGTACCGTGAACTCCGCCAGCGGGTGTGGGGGTACGGCGTCGGCCTTACCGCGTGTCTGACCAAGGCGATCGTGACCCACCCCCGCCTGCTCCTCGATCTCGTGCGAAAGCTTCCGCGAGGGGTGGGATTCGCGCTCTCCCCGAGGTCGGCCAAGAACGTGGGAAGACAGCGCGACTTCCCGTCGTCGCTGGTCCGCCTCGAGCTGCGCGGCATGGCCTACGGTCCGATCGCCTACGCGCGCAGCCGCTGGCACCAGCGCCGTCGCCGTCGCCGCTCGGCAGGGGGGGCTCCGCGCGGCGGCAGGACGCCGCGCTCCTCGCTGCGCATTCTGATCGTCAGCGACGAGTACCGCCCCTACATCGGTGGCGCGGGCCGATGCATCGAGTTGTTCGCGCAGGAGCTCTCGCGGCTGGGACACAAGGTGGCGATCGCCACGGCTTGGCACGCCGACGCGCCGGCGTTCGAGGACGACGGCCAGGTGCAGGTGCATCGCATTCGGGACCTGCCGAGCCGGATGCGATGGATCTCCGAGGACCCGCGCAGGCACACCCCGCCCCCCTTTCCCGATCCCGAGGCGGTGTGGCGGCTGCGGCGCCTGATCAAGGACTACCAGCCGGATCTGATCCCGGCCTATGGCTGGCTCGCTCACTCCGCGGCGGCGGCGCTGGTCGGGAAGAAGATCCCGCTCGTGATCTGGGGGCACGAATACGGGAACGTCTGCGCGATGCGCACCATGGTCCGGGGCAGCGAGATCTGCTCGGGCCCGGGGCCCGCCAAGTGCCTCGCCTGCTCGACCTCCGGTCGCGGAGCCGCCAAGGGCACGGTGGCCGCGGTCAGCGTCCTCGGGGCACGCCCGCTCCTGCGGCGAAAGACGACCGCGATCCACAGCGTCAGCCACTACGTCGCATCCGTCCTGAACCGCGACCTGCAGATCAGCGGAGTCCCCTCGGTGGTGATCCCGAACTTCCACGTCGACGAGAGTGACTCGGCGATCGACGAGGAGATCCTCGAGCGTCTACCGAATGAGCCGTTCATTCTCTTCGTCGGCGCCTTCAGGCGACTGAAGGGGGTCGACGAGCTGATCGCGGCTCATCAACGGCTCGACGATCCGCCCCCCCTCGTCATGGTCGGGATCAAGACCCCGGACACGCCCGAGAGCTTTCCGCCCGGCGTCACGGCCCTGACCGCGGTTCCGCACGCGACCGTGATGGCGATGTGGAAGCGGGCTCTGTTCGGGGTCTTCCCGAGCAAGTGGCCCGAGCCGCTCGCGACCGTGGTCCACGAGGCGATGAGCAACGGCCGGCCGGTGATCGGCACCACGCCGGGGGGTCACGAGGACATGATCGACGACGGGGAGACGGGTTTCTTGGTTCCGGGGGGAGACGCCGAGGCGCTCGCCGCGGCGATGGCCCGCCTGGTCGACGACGAAGCGCTGCGCGACCGCCTCGGCCGTGAGGCGGAGCGGCGGGCGAGCCGCTTTATGCGGGAAGCGGTCGTCCCCCAGCTCGAGCGCTTCTACTACGACACGGTCGCGGTTTCCCGGGAGGCGTAAGCCGTGAGACGGTCGCCCGTACCCTGGTGGGGAGACCTGACGGCAGTCGTCGCACTCGCCGTGGCAGGGCTCGTCTTGGCCCTGATCCCGGTCTCCGGTCCGATCCGCACCGTGGCGCTGCTGCCGCTGGTCCTGATCCTTCCGGGCTATGCGCTGGCCGCCGCGCTGTTCCGGCCCGGCGAGATCAGCCGGGAGCTTCGCCTCGTCCTCAGCGTCGCATTCAGCCTCGGCGTCACGGCGCTCGGCGGTCTGGTCGTGCAGCTCGTGCTCAAGCTCGATCGTCCGGTGTGGGCCACCCTGCTCGCCTGCCTCACCGTGCTCGCCGCGGTCGTGGCTCTCGACAGGCGGGATGCCATGCCCGCCGACAGCGGGCGGACCGAGCTCAGATTGCCTCGGGTCGGGCTCGCCTCGGTGGTCGCGATGCTCGTCGCGACCGGGATCGCCGGGGGGGCGATCGCGGTCGCGACCAGGGGCGTTCACCGCCAGCAAAACGAATCGCGCTTCTCCTCCCTCTCATTGGTTCCGCAAGGCCCGTCGGGGACCGCCCCGCCCGTGAGCGTCGGCGTCTCGAATCACGAGGGCAGGACCGTCGCCTACCGCCTGATCGTGAAGCGGGGCACGCGGACGATCAGACGGTGGCGATTCCGCCTTGGCGTAAACCAGGACTGGCAAGCCGAGTTGACCGCCTCGGCGATCTCCGGCGCGGGCCCCGTGATCGCGCGGCTCGACCGCGGCGGACGCCCTTACCACCGCGTGGCTCTTCGGATCGGGGAGGGCGGCTGATGCTCTTGAGGACGCCTGGCGTCGCCGCGCTGCGCCCGGCCGACAAGACCCGTCGGCGGGCAACGCCGATTCCGCGCGAGTCCGCTCGGACCAAGCGCCTGGTGCTGGGCGCCGCCCCGGCCCTCGCGCTGATCGCTGCGGCTGGTCTGGTGATGATCGCCCTGGGCAACAACGCGGCCCGGGAGGGCACGAGCGGGGCGGAGGCTCTCTTCTGGGGCGGGCTCGTCGTGATCTACGCGCCCCTCGCTTTCCGCCTGCTCAGCGCCTCCGCGTCGCGGGCGGAGCGGATCTCGCTGGCGCTGCTGCTGGGCGCCTCCCTGTTCGTCGTCAAGATTCTCGCCAGCCCAACCGGCTTCGTTCGCTTCGATGAGCTCGGGACCTGGCGGGCGACGAACGACGTGCTGCAGACCGGCCATCTCTTCTCGGCCAATCCGCTGATCGTCAGCACGGCCGGCTTTCCCGGCCTCGAAGCCGTGACCGCCGCCCTCGCCCAGCTCACCGGCCTCAGCATCTTCCACTCGGGGCTGATCGTTCTCGGGGTCGCCCGGACTATGTTGATCGTCGCCCTGTTCCTGTTCCTCGAACGGGTGACCCGATCCGCTCGGGCCGCCGGGATCGGCGTGGCCGTCTACGCCTGCAACCCGAGCTTCCTGTACTTCGACTCGCAGTTCGCCTACGAGTCGCTCGCGCTCCCGATCGCCTTGGCCGTGCTGCTCGTGGCCGTGCACTGGTCCGAGCCCGCAAGGCCGCGTCGAGCCCCGGCATTGGGGGGACTGGTCGGGGCGCTGGCGATCCTGGCGGCCACGTTGACGGTCACGCACCACATGACCTCGTACGCGCTGCTCACCTTCCTCGTCGCCTGGACGGTGCTCACGGCGTTGGCCGATCGCAGGCGGTCCGCCGGCGGCGCCCACACTCCGGCCGTTGGGGCGCGCCCGGGAGAGACCCGCGCGGTGGCGCGTAGGTGGTTCCTCGATAGCCCGGGGTTCCCTGCCGTGCTCCTGGCCGTGATGACGATCGCCTGGTTCGCCCTCGTCGCCGGCTCGGTCACGATCAACGAGCTCGGCAAGGTCGTCACCGGCGCCGTCGACTCGACCCTGAGGCTGATCTTCGGCGGGTCCGGATCCAAGACCCTGTTCGCCGGGGGCGGTCAAACCAACTCCCTGGGCGCGAGGGCGCTGGCGGTCGGGTCCGTGATCCCACTGCTCGTGCTGATCCCACTCGGCCTCAGGAGGACGTGGCGAGCGCCGGATTCCAGCACCCTGTGGCGGACCCTGGCCTTGGCGGCGGTGCTCTATCCGGTGAGCCTGGGCCTCCGCCTCACCCTGGCCGGCTCGGAGACGTCCCAGCGAGCGTCGGAGTTCGTGTTCGTGGGCGTGGCCTTCCTCGCCGGCCTGGTGATCAGCGAGTGGCGCTGGCCAGCCCGCTGGCTGAGGCGCAATGTCATGGCCCTTGCCCTGACCGCAGTGACGCTGGTCGTCTTCCTTGGCGGATTCATCATCGGAGAGCTGCCGGCGACCAGGCAGCCCGGACCGTTCCTCGTCGGTGCCGAGGATCGCTCGATCAGCCCCCAGGGGCTGGCGGCGGCTCGCTTCGCGGCGGACGAGCTGCCCGCCCACAGTCGCATCCTGGTCGACCGGCCGAACGGCACCCTGATGGCCTCGTACGGTGAGCTGAACCCGGTCTTCGGTCAGATCCACGGGATCCCGGTGACGCGGGTCTTCTTCACCAAGACCTTCGACCGGGCTGACCGGCGAGTGATCAAGGACGACTTGATCGACTACATCGCCGTCGACCGCCGGCTGACCCGGGAGCTCCCGGTGCTCGGCTATTACTTCGAGAGCGACGAGCCCGGCGCCTTCAGCCGCGAGCGGCCAATCAGCATTTCCTCGTTCGCGAAGTTCCTCCACACACCCGGCCTGAGCAGGATCTACGTCAACGGCCCGATCGCCATCTACGACACCTCGGGAATGAGGTCGGGATGAATGGCTCGGGGCGCGGGAACGGTCTGAGGGCGCGACTTCAGGCGACGACCCGGCACAACCGCACGCTGCTGACCAACGCCGGATCGATGGTCGGCACGACCCTGGTCACCTCGGCGCTCGGAGTGGCGTTCTGGCTGGTCGCGGCGCACAACTTCAGCCAGCCCGCGGTCGGGGTCGCGAGCGCCGCGGTGGCGGCGATGACCTTGCTCGGATTCATGGGGACGCTCGGGCTGGGAACGCTTCTGATGGGCGACCTGCCACGCCGCGAGGCTCACCATCGGTCGCTGCTCAATGCTGCGCTCATGGTCAACGTCGTGGCCGGCGCGGTTCTCGGCCTCGGCTTTGCCCTGATCGCCCCGCTGGTCTCACCGAATCTCGGCGCCCTTGGCGAGAGCCTTCCATCGACGGCGTTCTTCGCGGCGGGCGTCGGCCTCACGGCGCTCGCGTTCGTGCTCGATCAGGCGCTGATCGGGCTCCTGCACGGCGGCCTGCAACTGGTGCGCAACGTCGTCTTCGCGCTGGTCAAGCTGCTCGCGCTGATCGCGATCGCCGTGCTGGTCTCGAACGCCGGCGCCCCCTGGATCTACTCCGCCTGGGCCGCCGGCATCGCCTGCTCCCTGGTGGTGCTCGTCGGCTTCTACGCTCGGCGGGACGGAGACGCGTTGCGGCCGAACTTCGCCCTGTTGATGCAGATGCGGGCCTCCGCCGCTTCCCACGCCGCCGTCAACCTGGCGCTCGAGACGGCCGACCTGGCGATGCCGATCCTGGTCATCGTGCTGCTCTCGGCCAGCGCCAACGCCGCCTTCTACATCGCCTGGATGATCGCCGGCTTCCTGGTCATGGTGCCGCTGTCGCTCAGCATGGTCGCGTACGCGATCGGGTCGGCCGACGCCGCCGGCCTGTCGAGACGGTTCAGGTTCACCTTCGGCATCTCGCTCGGATTCGGCCTGATCGCCAACCTCATGCTGCTACCGATGGCATCTCCCGTTCTGCAGGTCTTCGGCCAGGGATATGCCGATCAGGCGACAACCGCCCTTCACATCCTCGCGCTCGGCGTCTTTCCCCTGACCATCAAGACGCACTACGTCGCGATCCATCGCGTCCAGCGGCGGCTCGGAACGGCGCTCCCGGTCGTCTGGGGCGGAACGCTGCTCGAGCTCGGCGGGGGCGCGGTCGGTGCGATCGCGGGAGGCCTCACCGGGGTCGCGTTGGGATGGCTCGCGGGGTTGTGCGTCGAGGGGCTGGTGATGAGCAAGGACGCGCTCCGCGGTCTCCGCTCCGACAGGGCGCAGCCGCCGCCGCGAGTCGAGACGAGGGAGGAGCTTGCGGCGCTCACGTCGCTCGACGCCCCCACGTTCGAGCGGCTCTAGAGGAACCCGCCCCCGGGGGCGGTACCCGGCTAGACGACGCGGAACCGCACCTGGCGCCGCTTCGACCGGGCTCCGCTGCCGTCGATGGCCCGGGCCACGACGCGGTAGCTGCCTCGGTGCATCCGGCGCCCGCGGATCAGCGTCGAGAGTCGGATCCGCCCGCTGCGCTTCGGATGACCGATCGTCAGCGTTGCCCCGCGCTTGACCGGGTCGCCTCGGCGATCGCGCAGCGCGACCTGCACCCGGGCCCGCCTGGACAGTCGATAGACGACCTTGGCGCGACCGGTCGTCTGGATCGCCCTCGAAGGCGTCACCCGAAGCGCTCGCACCGTGGCGTTCTTCCTCGCGGCGGTCGAGGGCGCCGGATCGACGCCGCCGTACAGCGAGCTGGAGACAACGTCGCGGTACGCCTCGAGCGAGGCACGTGAAGAGTCGACGCGCCAGTCCTGCTCCATCACCCTGTCGAACCAGACGACGGCGCGGACCCGGGGAAACTGCTGCGGGATTGTCCTCAGAAAGCCGTCTCGGATCCACGCCGCCTTGTTCCCGCCGACCTCGCTGGATGAGGTCTCGGTGATGATCACCGGCTTGGAGCTCATCTGCGTGATCGTCCGGTAGGAAGAGGAGAAGACCTGGGACAGGGTCTGCCATTGATCGATTCCGACCCCGGCCGTTCCCCAGTTGTAGCCGTCGAGCGCCACGTAGTCGACCCACGAGTCACCTGGGAAGTACCGACCGAAGGGATAGCTGCCCTGATCGACGTTGGGAGACCAAACCCACTTGACGTTGTTCGCGTCCTCCTGCCGGAAGACCGTGACGATATGGCGCCATGCGTCCCGGTAGGCGGCCGGATGGCCGCTCCACGGATACCAGTCGCCGTTCATCTCGTGGCCGAAGCGAATCATGACCTCGAACGGCAGGCCCCTGGCGAGGTCTGCCGCTCGGCGGAGGTAGCGGTCATACGTCCCGGCGGCGATGTCCGATAGCGAGATCGTCGGCCCGCTCCAGCCTGACTTGTAGAGCTGCCAGGTGACCATCGGTGTCTGGTCGCGGGCCTCGAGGTTCGAGATGTCGGTCGAGGTGAGAAGCGGATCGGTGACGTTGCTGTAGTTCATGACGATGTCGGGCTTTCGCCCGACCATCGCGGCGTACCCGTCGAGCGCCGCGGCGTCCTCGGGGGCATTCGGCACGTATGCGCCGAGCTCGATCGGTGCGGCGGCCGCGGCCTGGGCGGGGCGGTTGGCGAGCACGGCGAAGGCCGCGAGGAGCGCGAGGAGCGCGGGGAAGACCCTGCATCTGAGGTGGGCGGATTGGTGCACCCCTATCCTCGTCGGTCCCGGAGAACGCCCACCCCACGCCCCGAGCGCGGCGATGGACGCCTGTACGACGCAGGGTGAGGATCGGGCGACGTGGTGCGCGTTTTCGACCAATGCACCCTGCCTAGGGTTCGGAGCCGCCGGCCTGCCTCCTGCCGGCGGAGCGCGGTCGCAGCGGCTCCTTCGCCCGCCCGCCCTTCCTCACCCAGGCGATGAGGAACCCGAGGATGACGAGAGATGCCGCGACGATGGCGATCGCGATCCAGAGGTAGCGTCCGTGGAGCTTCTGGGTCAGCCGGTAGAAGAGAGACGGCTCGCCGAAGCCGCCGCTCGGCGCGGCGGGGGCGGCCGTCTTCCGGCGGAGGCTGGCCGGCGTGGAGAGCAAGGCACCCCGGTTGAGGCCGTAGCGAGGTGAGACGATCGAGGATCGAAAGGCCCGAAGCGACGCCTGAGAGCTGTCGACCCGGAAGTCGACGTCGCCGACCCGATCGCTGAACCAGACGACTGCCCTGATCCTGGAGAACTGTGGAATCTCCTTGCTCAGGGCGCTGGATACCCAGGCAGCCTTGTCGCCGCCGGTCTGGCTCGACCCCGTCTCGGCAACGATCATCGGTCGTGAGGTCATTCGCGAGAGCGTGTCGTAGGAGCTGCCGAAGATGTCCGTGAACGACTGCCACTCGCCCCTCCTGGCCCAGTTGAAGCCATCGAGGCCGACCCAGTCCACCCACTTGTTCCCCGGGTAGAACCGCGGAAAGGGGTACTGGCCGCCGCCGTCCACGTTGGGCGTCCACGCCCATCCCACGTTGTCGGCGCCCACCGAACGGAAGATCCGGACAAGGTGCCGCCAGGCGGCTATGTAGACGCGAGGGGTGTTGCCGTCCCTCCCCCGGCCCCACGGGTACCAGGTGCCGTTCATCTCGTGGGCGAAGCGGAGCAGGATCGGGTGCCCCCAGGCCGCGGCCGACTTCCCCGCTCGGCGTACGTAGTTGTCATAGCGGCCGTCCGCGATCGCCCGCAGGGGAAATCCCCGGCCGGCGAGAGTCCAGGGCTCCCAGGTGATGAGCGGGACGGCGCCGCGGCTCCAGATGGCCTGTAGCTCGGTGCGGATGAAGGGGCGCAAGCGCCATCGCTTATAGGAGCCGACGATCGCCGGGGCGCGGCCGACCTGGTGGGCAAGCGAGTCGAGCAGCGCAGGATGCTGGTCGGCCTTGGGGATGTAGGCGCCGAACGCTGTCGGCGCAGCGGCGGCGCGGGCCGGCGCGAGGGCGAGCGCCGCGCTCACCGTCGCCGCCACGATGCCGGGCAAGAGCCGCGAGAGCAAGGGCGGCGTCTCGCGGCGCCCCCCGAGGCGACTCGGCGACGGACTTCGACGGGCCGCCACCACGATGGCGGCCGCGGTCAACACCAGACTCGCAACGAAGATCAGGTAGGGGAGCCTGACAGCCGCGCTCGACAGCGGCCAGAGGACTGCCACACCGGGGCCGGTGCACAGGTCGCGGACGAGGTGCGCCCCGACCCCAAAGGCGATCGGCCGGATCCGACCCCCGACGAGCGCCCCGACCACGATCAGCGCCAGCGGCGCTACCAGGCTGTGGGTGTATGGACGCGGAACGCCGGCGGTCAGTCCGTGCCAGCCCAGCAACTCCGGGACGTGGTCGAGGTCGAGGGCGACGCTGCCCACGACCGCCGCCGCCAAGAAGGAGAGTGACGGTTGTCGGGAACGCACGAGTGTCAGCAGCGCGAGGACGAAGAGCAGGCCCGTCGCGAGGTGGGCGGGCTCGTCGACGAGCGCGAACTCGGTCGGGGCCGTGGAGCTTGCGACGACGCTCCAAAGCAGGTCCAGGCCGAGGATGAAGCCGACCAGCGCGATGGCCAGCGGCACGGCGGGTCTTGGTGACCGGACGGATGCCAACGGTTGGGAGCTGGATATCGCCGGCACGCTCAGAACATCGGCTCCAAATCGGTGCCCCTTCAGCTCGCGGATCCGCTGACGATGGGCGGCTTGGGAATCACGGATGAAGCTACGTCTGGCAGCGGACAGCCACTTGTGGAGCGGAGGGACGCGGTACCGCGACGGTGGGCGGAGTCGCGCCGGGGCGGCGCTACTTATCGCCCTCGTCCCGTGTTTGGGCTCCTGACCGGCGGTGGATCGCGGCCAAACGCGAGACCTGAGCGAACGGAGGCGCGAATGGGAGCGACTGGAGTCGAGGTCACCGATTTGAGTCAAGCGCTCATCGTCACAATCGTCGCGCGAGTGGTCTAAACTGACTCTCCCGAGCGTGGAAGGGCGCTATCACGACCGCCCACCAGCTTCCCCCAACATGCACCGGGCGGGACGTGATGGCGCCCCCGTAGGGGAGGGCGTCACGCCGGGCCTCTTATCGGTGACCCCCCGGTTGATGCGAGACTGGCCGCATCGACCGAAGGAGAACCGCATGAGCAGCGACCTGACCGCCCTCGAGACCCGCCACCTCGACACCTTGGCCCTGCCGGAGGTGCCGTTCCTCCCCTACAGCGAGCACGTGACGATCAAGCTGCTGCGGATCGATCGGGCATCCGGGCAGATCTCCGTCATCTTGAAGGGACCGCCCGGCGCCCACATCGGCCTGCACAAGCACTATGGCTCGGTGACCCTTTACACGATCAAGGGCGCCTGGCGCTACCTCGAGCACGACTGGGTGGCCCGCGAGGGTGATTTCGTCTTCGAGACGGCGAGTTCCTCGCACACCTTCGTCACCGAGGGTGAGGAGATGGTCGAGGTCTTCGCGACCGTCGAGGGAGCGCTCGAGTTTCTCGACGAGGACGGCAACCCGATCGGGATCGAGGACTGGCAGTCGATGTATCAGCGTTACCTCGACTACTGCCAGGAACAGGGCATCGATCCGATCGATGTCACCGAGCTGAGCGAGATGCCGGTCGGCTAGCCAACTACGCTGCAAAGCGTGGTCCTGCACCCGCTCGCCGAGCGGTTCGCCTCGGTGGCCGACGCCTACGAACGGGGTCGACCCGAGTACGCACCGGCGGTGGTGGGCGCGCTGTCCGCCGAGCTCGGGGTCGCGCCGGGCGCTCCCGTCCTCGACCTCGCGGCCGGAACCGGAAAGCTCACCCGGCGGTTGCTCGCCGGCGGGCTCGACGTCGTGGCCGTCGAGCCCCACGCGGTGCTGCGCGACAGGCTCGCCGCCGTGGTCGGCCCTGAGCGAGTGCGCGAGGGCTTCGCCGAGGCGATTCCGCTTCCGGACGCCTCGGTCGACGCCGTCACCGTGGCCGGCGGGTTCCATTGGTTCGACCATGCGCGAGCGCTGACCGAGATCCGTCGGGTGTTGAGGCCCGGTGGCGGGCTGGCCGTGCTCTCCACCGTCCCGGACTGGGGCGGAGCCTCCTGGGCGCACGAGCTCGGCACGCTGATCGCGCAGCTGCGCCCCGAGCACCCGTACTTCGACGGGCCGCCGTGGCAGGAGGCGGTGCGGGCGGCGGGAGGGTGGACGGCTCCGCGGGAGGTCCGCGTCACCACCTCGCAGCCCACCGATCCGGGGCGAATCGTCGACTACGTCGCCTCGATGAGCTTCGTCGCGGCGCTTCCCGAGGAGGAGCGCGCCGCGTGGCTGGCGCAGGTCAGCGCACTCGTCGACGCGGGCGAGACACCCGCCGAGCTGCCGGTTCAGGTCGTCGTCGGGTTGACGACCCTTGTCTGATTGCCCAGGTTCACGTCCGTGTTAGCGTCGCCGAGGTGATGAAGAGGGAGAGGAAACGCATGGTCGCGTTTCATGGCCCGCTGGTCTCGCTCCCGATCTCACTCCCCGCCCTCATCGCGGTGGCGCTGGCGCTTCCCGGCACGCACCCGGCCGCGTTCGGCGATCCGGCGCCCGCCCAGGCGCGGCCGAACGTGATTGTGATCGAGACGGACGACCAGACCGTCGAGGAGATGAGGGCGATGCCGAAGGTCGGCTCGTTGATCGGCGCCCAGGGGGCCACCTTCGCGAACAGCTTCGTCAACTACTCGCTCTGCTGTCCATCGCGTTCGACCTTCCTGACCGGCCAATACGCGCACAACCACGATGTCTGGAGCAACACGGAGCCGAACGGGGGCTTCCAACGCTTCGAGGAGTTGCACGCGAACAACAATCTCGCCGTGTGGCTGCAGGACGGCGGCTACTACACCGCGATGATCGGCAAGTATCTGAACAACTACGCGAGCGATCCCCCGGTGCCCCCGGGCTGGTCGGAATGGCACGCTGCCGCCCCCGACGAGCAGAGCGTCTACGACTACACCTTCAACGACAACGGGGCACTGACCCACTACGGTGAGGACCAGACCGACTTCAAGCAGGACGTGCTGACCCGAAAGTCGGTCAACTTCATCGGTCGCCGGGCGCCGAAAGCGAAGCCGTTCTTCCTCTGGCTCACCTACACGGCACCTCACGCGGGTGGGCCAAACCCGAGTCCTCGCCCACCCTCCGACTGCCTCGGCGCAGCGAAGCCGGCCAACCGGCACGAGCACTCCTTCGACACCGCGTCGTTGCCGATGCCTCCCGACTTCAACGAGGCCGACGTCTCCGACAAGCCCGCCGCGATCAGCGGTCTGCCCCCGCTCGACGAGAGCCAGATCGTGGACATCGAGCGCAAGTACCGCTGCGAGCTCGAGTCGCTCCTGTCGGTCGACGATGGCGTGAGGAAGGTCATCGACGCGCTCGAGGCCACGGACGAGCTCGGCAACACGCTGGTCATCTACACCTCGGACAACGGTTTCTTCCACGGCGAGCACCGCATCGCTCAGGGCAAGACCCGGGTCTACGAGGAGTCGAGCCGGGTGCCGCTGCTGATCCGGGGCCCTGGCATCCCGCAGAACGTCACCATCAATTCGCTGGTGAGCAACGCAGACCTGGCGCCGACGATCGTCGACGCCGCGAATGTGGACCCCGGTCTGACGATGGACGGGCGCTCCCTGCTTCCAGTCGCGGCACATCCGGGCGTCTTCAAGAACCGCGAGCTCCTGATCGAGGAGCCGACCGTGAAGGCAATCCGCAGCCAGGGCTACATGTACGCGGAGTACAGGAACCGGGAGCGCGAGCTCTACGACCTGCAGAGCGATCCCTTCGAGCTCCAGAGCCTCGACCAGGATCCGGCCTATGCCTCGGTCGCTGCGGAGCTGGCCAGCCGGCTCGATCAGCTTCGAAGTTGCGCCGGCGCGGATTGCCGCCTCTACCTGCCCGATCCGCCGGCCCCGTGAGGCATCCGTGCACGCTGGGCTAGACCGAGCGCCGACCTTCGTCCGCGAGAAGCCCGATCAGGGCTTCACGTTGCAGCTGCGCCCCTGGCAGTCGTCGAGCTTCGCCAGTCGGCTTGCCAAGTGCGCCTTGACGGCGGAGTAGGCCGGGCTGTCGGCGACGTTCTGTAGCTCGTACGGGTCGGTTTGCCGGTCGTACAGCTCCTCGTCGCCCGTCTCCTTGTAGACGACGTAGGTATAGCGATCGGTGCGCACCCCCTTGTAAGGCCTGTCCCAGGCGTTGATCGGGATGGCGCCCTCGAACAACGGCGCCAGCGCCTCGATCTCGATCGCCCGGTTCGGGCGCAGGCCCGGGTGGCGGACGGTCGGCATCAGGGAGACCCCGTCCATCGTCCGCCCGGCCGTCGCCTTGGCGAGGTCGACCAGGGTCGGCGCGAAGTCGACGTTGGAGACCTGGCCGTGGATCGTCTGGTCGGCCGGGACGCCGGGGCCGCGGAGGATGAACGGGACCCGCAGGGACTCCTCGTAGGGCAGGTACTTGTCGCCGGTGATCCGGTGCTGACCCTGCAGCCAGCCGTTGTCGGAGACGAAGACGATCAGCGTATTCCGGAGCTGGTGCGTGTTCCTGAGGATCTTGACCAGCTCGGCGACGTGGTCGTCGACGGCCCGCAGCGAGCCCCCTCTTCCCTGGTAGTCGAGCTTGAGCTGGTCGATCTGCGCCTGTGACATCGAGGGCGCGGTGTCCTGGATGTTGGAGGGCTTGTCAGCGATGTCGGGCTCGTTGAAGCTCGGCGGCTGCGGCAGGACGTAGTCCTGGCTCTGCTCCGCGTAGCGCGGCGCCGGGCGGGGGTCGGGTCCGGGACGATGCATCAGCGTCGTCGAGACGTCCTCGCGATGCGGAGCGGCGGGAGCCCACCAGATGAAGAACGGTCTCTCCGCGTTTCGCTCGCCGCGGACCAGCTGCTGAGTGATCCGGCCGGTGACGTCGGGCGAGTAGTCGTGCGGCTCGTGGGCGCCCCAGTAGGTGTAGGGGGGCGGCCCGAAGACGTCGGCGAGCTTCGCCAGCACCCCGGCCAGGCCGCCGGGGTTCGGGATCACCTCGATCTTGGCGAACTCGACCAGCTTGTGGGCGAAGCTCGCGTCGCCCCAGGCCCGCAGGTTGCCGTTGCGGTTCATCACGAAGTTGTAGTAGTCGTAGGCGGAGACGTCGAGCAGCCCCCGCCAGATGTCGAAGCCGCGCGGCACCTCCCCGTGGGCGTCGCGCGCCCCGTAGCCGTTCAGCCACTTGCCGATCAGGGCGGTGCGGTAGCCGACCTTCTGGAGCCAGGCGGGGAGGATGTTGCCGCGGTCCTTCATTCCGTACCAGCCGTAGGGGTAGAAGTTGCCCCCGACGTCGTGGTTGTGCGCGTACTGGCCGGTGATGAAGGTCGCGCGCGCCGGGCAGCAGAGCGGGAACGAGTCGACCGCGTCCGCGAACGTGGTCCCCTGTCTGGCCAACAGCCGCCTCACGTTCGGCATGAACTGGAGGTCGGTGGTCGCCATGTCGTCGGTCATTACGACGAGGATGTTCGGCCGACCGTCGGGGTCGGCGCCCGCCGGGCGCGCCAGGGCGGCCGGGGCCGCGAGCGCCGCCAGCAGCGCCAGCGCCGCCACAGCGATCGCCATGGTTCGCGTCCGAACGGCCGCCGTCTCGATGTCCATCCTCCGAGTCCTCCTCCCAGATCGCCCTGGCGCCACGTTACACCATGTGTCACACTATGTCAACAATGATCTGCGCCCGACCCCGATGAGCGTCGCCACGCGACAGGCCCGCGTCCGCCTCAGCCGCGAGCAGAGCCGCGCCCGGATCGTCGCCGCGGCCGGCGAGTTGGTGCGGGAGCGCTCCTATCCGGAGCTCCGGGTCGGCGCGATCATGGCACGCGCGGGGCTCGAGCGGACGATCTTCTACCGCCATTTCGACGACCTCGGGGATCTGTTCATGCAGGCCGGCAGGGAGGCGATCGAGGAGCTGTACGAGACGCAGGTGGACCTGAGCGCGGCGCGCGACGGCGTCGAGCCCGAGGTCGTGAGGGCGGCGATCGAGCCCGCGGTCGCCGTCTACCGCCGTCACGGGCCGCTGATGCGAGCGCTCGCCGACGCGGCCGCCGGCGACCCGCAGATCGCCGCCGGCCAGGCGCGGATCCGCCGCCGCTTCGACGAGCTCGTCGCGCGGTCGCTGAGCGACCTGCTCGAGATCGGCTCGACGCCACCGGCCGGGGTGGTCGAGATCGCGCGGGCGCTCAACCGGATGAACGAGAGCTATCTGCTCGACGCCTTCGGGCGCGAGCCACGGATCTCGGCCGCGATCGCGGTGGATGCCCTGACCGAGATCTGGGTGGCGGTGATCCGCCAGCGCGGGGGCTGAGGTGCCGGTCGAGCCCGATCAGCAGCAGCTCGCCGAGGTGAGCGCCGTGGCGGGCTCCGCCGCCGACGCCCCACT
>JAHEXV010000080.1 GCA_023251935.1 bacterium
AGTAGGCGCTGTCCCCGCTCTGCCCCAGGAGCGCGGTCGTGGAGCTGGCGCTGAAGACCATCACCACCCCGAAGGCGAGCAGGCACAGCGTCGCGGTCAACAGCAGGTTGTACTCGATCGGCTGCGCCCCGACTCGCTTTCGGGTTCGCGGGCCGAGACGGCTTAGTGAGAGCGCTGTCACTACGAGGGTGATTCGCGCCGCGGCCCCGCGAACCTCCCCGCCTCAGCGCGCTTCCAGGCCTCCGACAAGAGCGCGGAAGTGCTCGCCTCGCTGCTCGAAGTCCCGGTAGGCGTCGAAGCTGGCGCAGGCCGGCGACAGCAGAACGACCTCGCCCGGCTTCGCATCGGCCGCCGCCGCGTCGACGGCGCCGGCCAGGTCGTGACAGCGGCGCATCTCGACCCCGGCGGCCGACGCCGGCTCGAGGTCGCGAGCCAGGCGCTCGGCGGCCTCGCCGATCAGATAGCAGCCGCGGCAGCACTCGGCGACCGGCTCCTCGAGGCCCTCGAAATCGCCGCCCTTCAGCGAGCCGCCCAGGATCGCCCGCACGCCGCCCTCGAACGAGCGCAGCGCCGCCGTCGCCGCCGCGACGTTGGTGGCCTTCGAATCGTTGACGTAGAGGACGCCGTCCAACTCGGCGACCCGCTCAAGCCGGTGAGGGACGCCGTCGAAGGTGCGCAGGCCATCGCGAACCGAGCCCCGGTCGATGCCCGTCGCCAGCGCCGCGGCGGCCGCCGCCATCGCGTTGTCGCTGTTGTGCGGGCCGAGCAGACGGAGCTCGGTGACCTCGAGTAGCGGCTCGCCGGCGGCGAAGATCACCCCCTCGGCGATCGTCAGCTCGCAATCCGGATCGGCGCCGCGGCAGTAGGGGATCCGGCGTCCGCAACCACCGAGGTCGATGCCGCGCAGGGCGGCCGCCGAGTCGTTGAAGACCGCGGTGTCGTCGCTCCCCTGGTTGGCGAAGATCCGCAGCTTCGCCCGCAGGTAGTCGTCGAAGTCCCGGTGGCGATCGAGGTGGTCCGGAGTCGCGTTCAGCAGCACGGCACACTCCGGTGCGAAGGCCTCGGCGTCCTCGAGCTGGAAGCTCGAGCACTCGCAGACGACGGTGGCGTCGGCGTCCAGGTCGCCGACCAGCGAGGCGAGCGGCGTGCCGACGTTCCCGGCCACCGCCACCGGCTCGGCGGCGGTGCGCCAGATGTGGCCGAGCAGCTCGGTGACCGTCGTCTTCCCGTTGGTGCCAGTGACGGCGACGAACCGATTCGGCAACAGCCGCCACGCCAACTCGAGCTCGCCGAGCACGGTCACGCCCCGCTCGCGTGCCGCGGCGACGACGGGAGCCTCTCGGGGCACCCCGGGGCTCTTGACCAGGCAGCGAACACCCGCCAGCAGCGCCACTCCGTCGGTGTTCAGCCGCGCGTCGACCTCCGCCGCGCTGAGTGCCTCGGCGCCCTCCGGCGAGCCCGAATCGCACCCCACCACCCGCTCCCCCCGCTCGGCCAGCAGCCGCGCGGCGGCCTGGCCCGAGCGGGCGAGCCCGACGACGAGATACGGACCGCCGGGCAGCGGCGGTCGCGATGGACCCTGGGTCACCCGATCGAGTTCTGGTAGAGCGTGTAGCCGATTCCGGCGCAGACCGCGGCGACGATCCAGAACCGGAGCATGATCTTCGTCTCCGACCAGGCCATCATCTCGAAGTGGTGGTGGACGGGGGCCATCAGCAGCACCCGGCGGCGGAACATCTTGAAGCTGATCACCTGGACCGCCACCGAGAGGGCCTCGATCACGAAGATCCCACCGAGGATGATCAGCAGCAGCTCGGTCTGGGTCATAACCGCCAGAGCCCCGATCGCCGCCCCCAGCCCCAGCGAGCCCGTGTCGCCCATGAAGATCGCGGCCGGGAACGAGTTGAACCACAGGAACCCGACCGAGGCGCCGACCAGGCAGGCGGAGAGCAGCGCCAGGCCCTCCTGGCCGCTGGTGATCGTGATCGCCGTGTAGGCGAGCAGCACGATCGCGCAGGATCCCGCCGCCAGGCCGTCGAGCCCGTCGGTGAGGTTGACCGCATTCGAGGCGCCGGCGATGACCAGGAAGACGAACAGGACGTAGAGCACCGGGCCGAGGTAGATCTCGGCGTCGAAGATGCGGACCTGGAGGCGCGGATCGAGCCCCACCTGGTCGGTCGCCACCCACCAGAGCGCCACCGCTAGCCCGATCTGCACCAGCAGCTTCCACCGCGCGGGGAGCCCCAGGGAGCGCCGCTTGGTCACCTTGATGTAGTCGTCGGCGAACCCCAGCGCCGCGGCGCCGAGCGCGACCCCGAACACCGCCAGGCTCTGGGTGTCGCGCGGCCCCAGCACCAGGAAGGGCACGGCGATCGCCACGAAGAGGATCAGCCCGCCCATCGTCGGCGTGCCCGCCTTGGCGTGGTGCTCCTGCGGCCCCTCCTCGCGGATCTGCTGCCCGAACTCCCTGGCCCGCAAGAACGCGATGAATCTCGGTCCGAGGAAGATCGTGATCAGCATCGCGGCCATCCCGGCGATCAGGATCTCGCCGCGATCGACCGCCGCCGACCCGACGCTGCCGAGGACGAGGCTCATCGCTCCGGCGCGCCGCGGTGAGCTCGCAGCTCGTCGCTGACCAGCTCGAGGCCAACCGAGCGCGAGCCCTTGACCAGGACCGCGTCGCCCGGCTCGATCATCGCCTCACAGATCGGGATCGCCGCCTGGGCGTCGGGCGCCCAAGCGTCCGGCGCGTAGCCGCGGGCGAGCTCACCGACCCCGAGGATCGGCCCAGCGCCGAGCTGGCGCGCGTGAGCCCCGATCTCGCGGTGGTAGGCAGGGGCGTCGGGCCCGAGCTCGGCCATCTCGCCGAGCACCGCGGCGTGCCGACCCGGCGCCTGGAGCGAGACGAGGTGCTCCAGCGCCGCGCGCATCGAAACCGGGTTGGCGTTGTAACAGTCGTTCACGAGGACGATCCCGCTCGGCAGCTCGACCAACTCGCCACGCAGGCGCGAAAAGGTTATCCCCGGCGCCCGACGCGCCATCTCGGCGAGCGGCGCCTCGAGCGCGATCCCGATCGCGATCGCCGCCAGGGCGTTCGAGAGGTTGTGCGCCTCGGTGAACGGGAACCGGAATCGCCGCTCTCCGTCGGGCGTGCCGACCGAGGCCTCGAGTGAACGTCCGTCGCGGTGCTGCTCGAGCGCGAACACATCGCCACCGGCGCCGAAGGTGATCGTCACCAGCCGCTCGTGCAGGTGGGGCTCGAGCGCCTCGGCGCCGGCGGGCACCACCGCCCGGCCGCCGCCGGCGAGCCCGGCGAGCAGCTCCGCCTTCGCCTCGGCGATCGCCTCGAGCGTTCCGAGCAGCTCCAGGTGGACGGGGCCGACATTGGTGATCGCCCCGATGTCCGGCTCGGCGATCCGGCACAGCTCGGCGATCTGCCCGTGCCCCCGCATCGCCATCTCCAGGACCAGCGCCTCGGTTTCCGGCGGCGCGGCGAGGATCGCCAGGGGGAGCCCGATCTCGGTGTTGAAGTTCTCGGGGCTGGCCTGCACGCGCAGCGGCAGGATCGCGTGACAGATGTCCTTGACCGAGGTCTTGCCGACCGACCCGGTGATCCCCACCACCGGGCATCCGAGCTCCCGGCGCCAGGCTCGGGCGAGGCCCTGAAGGCCGGCGAGCGGATCGTCAGCGCCCAGCACCCAGGCGCCGTCGCCGTCGTCGCGGTCGCCCTCGGCGCCGGTCAGCGAGCGCGTCCATTCCGGCTCGACCACCACTCCCCAGGCGCCGGCCTCGATCGCCGACGCCGCGTATCCGCCCCCCTGAGTCCTTGCCCCCGGAAGGCCGAAGAAGAGATCGCCGCGGCGCACCTGACGCGAATCGGCCACGGCGCGCTCCGGCCGCCCGCTCCGTCCGGCGACGATCACCTCGGCGCCGGCCGCGGCCGCGATCCGATCTCCCGACAGCTCGATCAAGCCCCGGACCCGCTGCGAAGCCTTCGCAGCTCCTCCCTCGCGACCTGTCGATCGTCGAAGGGGATCTTTCGGCCTCCGGCGAGCTCCTGGCCCTGTTCGTGCCCCTTGCCGGCGATCACGACCGTGTCGTCGGGGGAGGCCTCCGCGAGCGCGATCGCGATCGCGCTGCGGCGGTCCGGCTCGATCCGGAGCTCACCGTTTTGGTCGGCCGGGATGCCGTCGACGATCTCGCCGATGATCGCCTCCGGCTGCTCGGAGCGAGGGTTGTCGGAGGTCACGATGCAGGCGTCGGAGAGCCGCGCCGCGATCTCCCCCATCAGGGGACGCTTCTCGCGGTCGCGATCCCCCCCGCAGCCGAACACCGCAATCAGCCTCCCCGCGGTCAGCCCCCGCGCCGCCCGCAGCACGTTCTCCAGCGAGTCGGGCGTGTGGGCGTAGTCGATCAGGACCGCGAACGGCTGGCCCTCCTCGACCGGCTCGAAGCGGCCCGGCACCCGACCGGCGCCGGCTAGTGCGGCGGCCGCGGGCCGCGTCGGCACGCCCAGCGCTTCACAGGCCGCCAGGGCGGCGAGCGAGTTCTCGACGTTGAAATGCCCGGGGAGCGGGATCCGCACCGCGATCTCCCCGTCCGGCCCCAGGCACCGAAACCGCGCGCCCGATGAGTCGAAGGCGACGTCGAGGGCGCGTAGGTCAGCCCCGTCCGCCCCGCTCGACGAGAAGGTCAGGAGGCGGTCAGGGGGCTGCTCGCGGAGCTCGGCCGCCAGCCTGGCGCCGTACGCATCGTCCACGTTGACGGCGGCGGCCCCCAGCGAGGGGGAGAACAGCAATCGCTTGGCCTCGAAGTAGTCCTCCATGTCGGCGTGGAAGTCCAGGTGATCCTGGGTCAGGTTGGTGAACACGGCGACCGCGAACCGGACTCCGGTCGTCCGCTCGAGGGCCAGCGCGTGCGATGACACCTCGATCGCGCAGGCCCGGTCGCCTGCGTCTAGCATGCGCCGAAAGGTGGCCTGGAGGTCGATCGCCTCCGGCGTCGTCCGCACGACCTCCTCCTCCACCCCGCCGATCACCTGCTTGACGGTCCCGAGCAGTCCGGTCTGGATCCCCCGGGCCTCCAGCACGTGCCGGATCAGGAACGCGGTCGTCGTCTTCCCGTTGGTGCCGGTGATCCCGGCGACCCGCAGCGTCGCCGTCGGATCGCCCCAGAAGCGAACCGCGACCGGGGGCATCGCGGCGCGGGCGTCGGCGACCACCACCTGGGTGGCAGGCAGGTCGAGGGGCCGCTCGACCACCAGCGCGGCCGCCCCGCGTCCGAGCGCCTTGGCGGCGAAGTCGTGGCCGTCCGCCAGTTGCCCCCGGACGCAGAAGAACAGGTCGCCCGGCTCGACCCGCCGGCTGTCGTACGTGAGCCCGGAGACCTCGGTCTCCCCATCCCCGGCGATCTCGCCGACGGCGGCGCCGGCGAGCAGCTCGCGGAGCTCCATCGCGGCGATTCTAGGGCGCCACCGACGCAGCTCCGCCCTGATCGGGCGGGATCTCGAGGTAGGGGAGCGCGAACTTCGCGATCTCGCCGAAGGCGGGCGCGGCGACGGTGCCGCCGTAGTAGTTGCCGCCCTGCGGCTCGTTCACCACCACCGCGACCAGCAGCCGCGGGTCAGCGGCGGGCGCGAAGCCGACGAACGAGGCGATGTAGCGCGAGTCGGAGTAGCCGCCGTTCACCGCCACCTGCGAGGTTCCGGTCTTGCCAGCCAGCGTGTAGCCCGGCACGCTGACCTCCGACGCGGTCCCGCCCGGCGCCAGCACACCCTCGAGCATCTGTCGCAGCTCGGCCGCGGTGCGAGAGCTGATCACCCGGCGGCCCGCCGGCTCCGGGACCGCCGCATCCCCCCGGTCGAGCACCAGCTGCGGCGGGCGCAGGACGCCGCCGTCGGCGATCGCCGAATAGGCGGCGGCCATCTGGATCGGGGTCACCGCGAGGCCCTGCCCGATCGGCAGGTTGCCCATCGTCGAGCCCGAGAACGGGCAGGACTGCTTGTCGCAGCGTGACGAGGGCGAAGGCACGATGCCCTGCTCCTCGCCCGGATACTGGACTCCGGTCGGGCTGCCGAACCCGAACCGGCGCACCCAGCTGTGGAAGCGCTCGGCGCCGAGCTCGAGCCCGATCCTGACCGCGCCGACGTTCGACGACTGAGCGAGGATCTGCGACACCGTCAGGGTCTCGGCGCCGCGAGCCTCGGCGTCGGAGATCGTCCGGTCGGCGACCTGCAGCTCGATCGGCAGGTAGAAGGGGGTGCTCGGGGTGACCAGATGCTGCTCGAGAGCCCCGGCCACCGTGAAGGCCTTGAAGGTGGAGCCGGGCTCGTAGGTGAAGCCGGTGGCCATGTTCGCCAGGTCCTGAGGGTCGGCCGCCCCGGGGTCGTTGGGGTCGACGGTCGGCCAGTTGGCCATCGCCAGAACCTGCGAGTTCCGCGGGTTCATGACGATCGCCGTCGCGCTCTTCGGCTGATAGGTCTGGCCCAGGTTGGCGAGCACCTGCTCGGTCCGCGCCTGGACCTCGGCGTCGATCGTCAGCTTCAGGTCCTGGCCCTGCTGGGCCACGCTGATCGTGTTGCGCTCGATCTCCTTGCCGAGCCCGTCGACGGTCACCGCGCGCTCGCCGCTCGCCGCGCCGAGCAGGTCGTTGTCGGCGGCCTCGAGCCCGGTCAGCCCCTGGTTGTCGACCCCGACGGTGCCGATCACCTGCGCGGCCAGCTTGCCCTCCGGATAGATCCGTCGGCTGGACGGCACCGTGGTGACCCCGGTGATGTCGAGCTTGCGCACCCGCTCGGCGGTCGCCAGATCGACCTCTCGGGCCAGGTACGCGAAGCCCGAGGAGCGATCGGCCAGGGCTCTCAGGGTGTCGGACTCGGGGACGTGGAGCGCCGAGGCGAGCCGGCGGGCGGCCCCCGACGGGTGCGCGACCTGATAGGGAGTGGCCACGACGTCGGCCGCGTCCTCGGACACGGCCAGCCCCCGTCCCCTTCGATCGAGGATCCGGCCGCGCTGACCCGGGATGGTCACGGTCTGGGTGTGCTGGCTTTGGGCGTCGGCGCTCAGCGTTCCGCCCTGGACGCCCTGGACCCAGGCCGCGCGCCCGATCGCGAGGCAGAAGAGAAGCAGGAAAGAGGCGAACAGCAGGCCGATTCGCCGCTCGATCACGGCGTCAGCGCGCCGTCGGAGCGTGTCAGCCCCCCGGAGGCCAGTCGCTTGGCGGCGGTCGCGGCGTCGCTCGGCTTCGGGCGCACGTAGGAGATCGATCCCGGCTCGGGGACGATCAATCCGAGCGCGGCCGCCTGGCTCTGAACGCGCTCGTTCGAGGCGCCCGCCTCGGCCAGCTTGCCCCGCAGGATCGAGATCTCACGCTTCAGGGCGTCGGCTTGCATACCGGTCCTGCTGGCCGACGCGTTGAAGCTCAGCGCGAGGACGTTCAGGGCCACGATCCCTACCAGCAGCGTGGTCAGCGCCCCGATCCATAGCCGGCCCCGGGTGAGCCTGCGAACCAGGCCGGACTCGGCGAGGCCCGAGACGGCGACCGCCGTCCGCCCGACCGCCAGCGGCACGAGTCGAGCGGGAATTGGCGCCCGCGCCGGCCGGCGGGTGGCGGGCGCGACGCCGCGAGCTCGGGCCGAGCGCGAAACCGCCGGGCGACGGCGTGGGGCAGGTTG
>JAHEXV010000041.1 GCA_023251935.1 bacterium
GGGCCCTGAGCCCGGTGCCGGGCGCCTACTGGCCGCGACCGTGGACCTGCGAGGACGGCGGCCCGCGCCGCTGGGGCTCGGCCGCGGGCCAGCCCGGGCTCGGGCTGGCGCCCGGCGAGCGGCTGGAGGTGGCGGCGGTCCGCCCGGCCTTCGCCACGGACGCCTTGGTGCGGCGCGAGCCCGGCGAGCTCTACGCCCTGCGACACCCGATGCCCCTGCGCGGACCGCAGTCGACGCCGGTCGAGGCCTGGGTCGAGCGCCTCGATCCGGTCGAGCTCACGGTCACCGCCGCGACGCCGCGGCTGCCCGGCGGCGCCTACTGGCCGGGCGGGATCGCCGCCCACGCCTGCGGCGACCTGCACCTGGTCTTCGGCCGCTGGGCGCATCGGCTGAGCGCCGACCTCGAGGTGCTCGCCTCGCACCGGCTGCCGGTGCCCCGGCCGCACAACTCGTTCGTGGTCCTCGACGGGGGCGAGCTGGTGACCAAGGACTGCGACGCGCCGGCGGGGCGCGAGCCCTCGACCGTGTCGGCGCTCGACCCCGAGACGCTGTTGCCGGTGGCCGAGCCGCTGCGGCTCTCCGAGCCCGTCGTCGCGCGGCTCTCCTGCGACGGCGAGAGCGTGATCGCCGTCGGCGCCACGACCGTGTTTCGGCTCCGCCTCGACCGAGCCGCCGAGCGGATCGCGATCGACGAGCGCTGGGCCCCGCGCTACGGCCCGGCGGCCGACCGCAGCTACGGCTGGGACCCCGTGATCGCCGACGAGCACGTCTTCTGGATGGACAACGGGCGCAACCGCACCGATCACACGATGGTGGGCAGCGGAGTCGAGTCCGGCCCGGTGCGGCTGTGGTGGGCTCGCCACGACGACGGCTCGGTGGGCTCGGTGGAGATCAGCGGGCTTCCCTACGGCACCGAGTCGAACCCGCCCGGGTGGGACCCCGAGCGGAGGATCGTGGTCGCCTACGACGCGGGCAACGCGGTCGTTCGCGCCTGGCGCGTGCAGGGTGACGAGCTCGAGCCGCTGTGGCGGCGCGACGGGCTCGCCCACGCCGGCCACCTGATCCTCTATCCCGACACCCGCGAGCTGATCGTCGGCGACTGGCGGGGCGCGAAGCTCCTGCGGCGCCCGCTGGCGCGGCGCCTCAGCCGGGGGCTCGGGCCTCTCCTCGGCCCCCTCGACGCGGCCCGCGGGGCCGCCCTGCGCCTGGCCGGCGATCGGCTGGTCGTCCTGGACCTCGACTCGGGCGCCGAGAAGGCCCGGGTCGAGGTTCCCTCGCCGACCCAGGGTTACCTGTTTCCGGCCCCCGGCTTCGGGCGCGACGTCTACTACCAGTCGCTGACCACGATCGCCCGGGTGGCCGTCACCTAGGACGCGGCGCGGTCGAGGGCGCCGTGGAGCGCGGTCGCGATCGCCGCGGGATCCTCCAGCTGCGGGTAGTGGCCGATCCCCGGCAGCCTCTCGACCGGGGCGGCGGGGCGAAGCTCGAGCAGCGCGTCGAGGACGGCGGTGGTCGCCACCGGATCCTCGAGCCCCCAGGCGAAGCTCAACGGACCGGGCCAGTCGGCGACCGCCCCGTGCCAGCGCCCGGCGTAGCGCCGGCGCTCGCCGAGGTAATGGATCAGCCGATGCCCCAGGGCGCGCCCGCCGTTGTGGCAGATCAGCGACCACTGGTCGGCCGCCTCCTGCGGGTCGAGCGGGTGCGCGGTGGAGAAGATGGCACCGAACTGCTGACGGAAGACGCGCTCGGTGGCGAGCCGGGCGAAGAGCCCGCCGAGCGGGCTTCGAAGCAGCCGCTGCGCCGGGGTGAGGCTGGCGCGCTCCAGGACGATGCTGCCGTTGAAGAGCAGCGCTCCCGCCAGCGGGATGTCTGCTCGCCCGTCGAGGTCCCGCGCCATCAGCTCGGTGGCCACCGAGGTGCCCATGTCGTGGGCGACGATGAAGACCGCCCGCCCCGGCGCGTGCCGCCGTACGAGCTCCTCGACCAGATCGGCCTGCCAGAGCAGGCTGTAGAGGTGATCGCGCGGCTTCGCCGAGAGCCCGAATCCGAGGAAGTCGAGCGCCAGGGCCGCGTGGTCGTGATCGCGGGCCAGCAGATGCCGCCAGTCGTACGAGCTGGACGGGAATCCGTGCAGGAAGAGCAGCAGCGGATCGGTGCCGTCGCGCTCGAAGACGTGGATCGAATGGCCGCGAAACGGCTCCGCCCGGCCCCGCGATTGCCATTCGCGTACGCCCCGGGTCAGATCCATCGTCGAGCCCGCGGGACCTACGGCGTCATGACGACGCGACCGAACGCCCGACGGCTCTCGATGTGGGCGTGCGCGGCGGCGGCCTCGGCGAGGGGGAACGTCCGGTCGATCTCGACCCGCAGCCCGCCGCTCGCCACCCGCTCGAACAGGTCGGCGATCATGCCGTGGACGCGGGGGTACTCGGTCAGCAGCGCCCCGCCGAGGAAGACGCCGCGAAGCGTGTTGTTCCGGGTCCAGAGCTCCCGCGCCTCGACGTTGGACCCGGCGCGGCCCGCCACCCCCACGCTGACCAGCGTCCCGCGGTAGGCGAGGGCGCCGATGCTGTCGGCCAGGGTCTGGCCGCCGACCGAGTCGAGGATCACGTCGGCGCCGCGATCGTCGGTCAGCGCCCGGGTGCGCTCGACGAAGCTCTCGGTCGCGTAGTTGATCCCGTGGTCGAGCCCGAGCTCCCCCAATCGCTCGAGCTTCTCGTCGCTCGATGCGGTCGAGATCACGGTCGCCCCGGCCTGCTTGGCGAGCTGGATCGCGGCCATCCCGACGCCCCCGGCCCCGGCGTGGATCAGGACCGTCTGGCCGGCCTCGAGGTGGCCGGCGGTGAACAGGCACTCCTGGGCGGTCCCGATGGCGACCGGGACGCAGGCGGCGCGAGCGGCATCCAAGCCGTCGGGGATCGCCCAGGTGGACATCGCCGGGACCGCCCGTCTGGAAGCGTGCGAGCCGGCCATGTTCAAGGTCACGACCCGATCGCCCGCCGCGCGGTCCTCGACCCCGGCGCCGACCTCGACCACCGTGCCGGCGGCGAGGTAACCGACGACATGCGGGACGGACGGCGGCGGCGACCCGGCGCGGGCCAAGAGGTCGCCGCCCTCGACGCTGATCGCCTCGACGTCGATCGCCACGCAGCCGTCGGGGCACTCGGGATCCGGCACCTCCTCGTAGCGCAGCACCTCGGGGCCGCCGTTCTCGTAGATCACCGCCGCCTTCATTCGCGGACCGACTCTATTCGAGGCTGGCTTGGAACCATTGTCGGACACGGCTCCGCGGAGCCGCCCGCCGGTCATTGGGCACGGTAGAAGGGCCCCCGAGCACCATCGCGAACGACCCACACTCGAGATTTGTGGGTCGTTGGCGACGGTTCGGCTGGGAGGTCAGAGTGGGCCTGGGAACCGTCGCCGGCGGGCTCACCCCCTCGCCGCTTGGGAAAGCCGCTGCAAAGGGGCTGGATTTCGGACCAATACCCGAAATCCGGGGTTGACGCTGGAGCGCCCTCGATGCGACAATCCGCACAACTCGTGTCCTAGGGAGGGGACTTCGATGACCAAGTCAAGGACGGTTCGCCCGCGTAGCTGGATACGCGCGTTCTGTTTGTTCGCAGTCGCCCCCGCTGCGCTTGGGTCGATCGGCCTCGGCGCCGCGCTCGGGGCGTTCACCGAGGACAAGGACACCAGGGTGATCGCGTACAACACGTACGGCGACGCGACCGCCAGGTGTCCGGGGGACAAGCACGTCAACTTCGGCGGCTTCAAGCTCGACACCCAGGTCCCCTTTGGGAGCGGCGGTTATACGTGGCCAGCTTCGATGGCGCCGAAGGGCAGCGACACCGACAAGTGGTCGGTCGCCGCCGAGGCCAGCTCGGCGAACGGGGGCAAGGTGACGTCATTCGCGTACTGCAAGGGCGGCAGCGAGCCCAAGGTGGTCCGGCACAAGCAGATCGTGCTTCCGAGCGCCGCCAACGATGAGTTCCGCAACGTGAAGGTGAGCTGCCCGGCGGGCAAGCACGTGATCGGGGGCGGCTGGGCCGCGCAGACCAGCACTCTGAGCACACAGCGCTATTTGGAGATCATGGGCCTGAAGCGGACCTCCGATGACACCTGGCAGGTGTCCGTCGAGAACGCGACGGGGGTCCAGCAGGGCGTGACGGCGATCGCCCTATGCGGGAAGGGGAGCGCGCCGAAGACGGTGACCGCCACCGAGAACCTTCCTGCCTTGAACGGGTCGAAGACCGTGACGGCGACCTGCCCGACGGGCAAGGAGGCGGTGTTCGGAGGCTTCAAGGGCGATTACGACAGCCTGTCGGGTCGCAACGCCTTCATCTTCAGCTTCTACCTCTCCTCGAAGCGGGAGATCACCGTCCACGGAGGCCAGAACTCCGTCGCGGGCAACCACGCCGCGAGCAAGCTCCAGGCGATCGCCTACTGCCGCTAGCCAGCGATCGCGCCGTGATGAGGGCCACCTTGCCCTCCAGGCGTCCGGTCACCGCTCGCCCTCGAGCGCCAGGACCAGCTTGCCGGTGTTCTGACCGCTGAACAGCCGCAACAGGACCTCGGGGAACTGCTCGACGTCGCCGCGGACGACGTCCTCGCGGGAGCGAAGCTCGCCGCTTCGCAGCCAGCCCGCGAGCTGCGCGGCCGCCTCCGCATAGCGGTCTGCGTAGTCGAAGATCACGAACCCGGTCATCGAGGCCCGCGCCACCAGCAGCTGCATGTAGTTGGCCGGCCCCCGAGGAGCCCCGGTGGCGTTGTACTGGGAGATCGCCCCGCTGAGCACCACCCGCGCTCCGCGCGCCAGCCGCGCCAGCACGTGCTCGAGCACCTCGCCGCCGACGTTGTCGAAGAAGACGTCGACGCCGTCGGGCGCGTGCTCGCGCAGCTGGGCGCGAACGTCCTCGGCCTTGTAATCGATCGCGGCGTCGAACCCCAGCTCGTCGACCAGCCAGGCGCACTTCTGCGCGCCCCCGGCGATCCCGATCGCCCGGCAACCCTTGATCCGGGCGATCTGGCCGGCGATGCTCCCAACCGAGCCCGCGGCGCCGGAAACGACCACGGTCTGGCCGGGTTCCGGGCGTCCCACCTCGAGCAGGCCGAAGTAGGCGGTCAGGCCGCTGATCCCGAGCGCCCCGAGATGAACCTGCGCCGGCGCCAGCGACGTGTCGACGCGCCGGGCGCCGCTCCCGTCCGAGATCGCGTAGCGCTGCACTCCGAACACGCCGTAGACCTCGTCGCCGACGTCGAAGTCCGAATGGCGGGAGTCGATCACGCGGCCGATCCCGGCGGCCCGCATCACCTCGCCGATCTCCACCGGCGGGACGTAGGAGCGGCCGGCGTTCATCCACGAGCGCATCGCCGGATCGAGCGAGATGTACTCGACTTGGACCCGGAACTCCCCGTCCCCGGGCTCCGGGGCCGGCTCCTCGAGGTAACTCCAGTCAGAGGCCTCGGGGAGTCCGGTGGGACGGGAGGCGAGACGGCACTGGGCGTTCGTCAGGGTCACGGTCGAAGCTCCTCGGTTGGTGGTTTGGCTCGGGCGCCTGCCCGGCTCTCGGGCATCCGCTCACAGCGTCGCGGTGTCGGCGGGCTGCCCGAGCAGGATCCGGCCGGGCAGCTCGCGGGACGCCTCGTTGACCTGGAAGTGGGCGGTTGCGGTGTGCGCGTCGCGAAAGCGCCGCTGAAGCGGCGAGTCGTCGTAGATCGCCGTCCCGCCCCCGAGGTCGTACATCGAGCGGACGACCTCGGCGGAGGTCCGGACGGCGTGGGTGGCCGCCAGGCGGAGCTCGTTGCGCAGCGGTGTCGGGACCGGCTGATCGCCCTGCGCCGCCTGCCAGCTCGCCTCGATCGACTCCGAGCAGAGCGCCCGTGCGGCGCGAAGCGACGCCTCGGCCCGGGCGACCGACGCCTGCGTCGCGGACCGCTCGGCGAGCGTCCGGGACGACCCCTGGCCGACCTTTCCCGCCGCCAGCTCCACCAGCTCCTCGATCGCTGCGCGGGCGTTGCCCAGGGCCGCCGCGGCGATCGAGAGGGCGAAGAAGCCGAAGATCGGGAACCGATAGAGCGGCCGGTCGACGACCGGTCCGTCGAACAGCGAGAAGACGCGCGACGCGGGCACCAGCACCTGGTCGGCGACCGCGTCGTGGCTTCCCGTCCCGCGGAGCCCGAGCGTTCGCCAGGTATCGCGGACCTCCAGGTCCTGCTTGGGAATCGCGACCACGCTCGGCATCGGCCGCTCGCTCGACGCGTTGTCGTCGGCCTCGACGAAGCAGCCGGCGAACAGCAGATCGGAGTGGTCGATCCCGCTGCAGAACGCCCACCGGCCGGAGACGAGGACGCCCCCGTTCACCCGCCGTGCCCTGCCGCGGGGCGCCCAGACGCCGGCGGCGATGCCGTCGCCGCCTCCGAACAGCTCGGCGCGCCCCTCGGCCGGCAGGTAGGCGGCCAGCAGGCTGCTGGTGATCGCGATCGAGACGCACCATCCCGTCGATGCGTCGCCGCGGGCGATCTCCTCCGCACAGGAAAGCGCCCGGCCGGGCGACAGCTCCAGCCCCTCGACCTCGAGCGGGGCGCCGGCCCGCAGCAGACCGGAGTCCCGCAGACGCGCGACGAGCTCGTCCGGAAGCTGCCGGCGGCGCTCGGTCTCGTCGGCCAGCTCTCGGGCCGTCGCGCGGATCTCGCTCGCCAGCCCGGCGATCTTCTCCTCGCCCGGCGGCTGGGTGTGTAGCTGAGCCTCGGTCATCGGATCCTCGGCCCGTCGCTGAGCCCAGGCGCGAGCCGGCTGGGTGACCATACCCCGCTGCTAGAGACCGTGGTGCGGCCACTCGGGGGTCTTGCCCTCCTTGAACGCCCGCGCGCCGATCGCGTGCCCGTCGCGGCGCATGAACATCGACAGGCACATCTCAGCCTCGGTTCGTAGCTGCTCCTCGTAGGGCCGCCCGACGTTGCGAACCATCGTCTCCTTGTCGGAGCGAATCGCGCCCTGCGGCAGGTCGGCGATCTCGTGGGCCAGCTCCAGGGCCCGCTCGAGTGCCGTGCCCGCCGGCACGACCTCGTTGGCGAGGCCGATCCGGTGGGCCTCCTGCGCGTCGACGGGACGGCCGGTGACGATCATCTCCATCGCCCTCGCGTAGCCGACGACGAGCGGCAGCCGGACGGTCATCCCGTCGCCGGCGACGATGTTCCAGCGACGCTCGAGGGCGCCGAAGACGGCGTTCTCGGCGACGATCCGGATATCGGCGAGGAGCGCGTTCTCGAGGCCGGCGGCGACCGCCCAGCCGTTCACCGCCGCGATCACCGGCTTGAAGACGTCGGTCCGGCGGGTGTATCCGCAGTCTCCGGGTGAGTTGTGGACGTGGGTCCGGAACTCGTCCCAGTTGTCGACCGTCGTCGCCGCGGCGTCGGCCAGATCCCAGCCGGCGCAGAACGCCTCGCCCTCGCCCGTGATCACGAGCACGAAGGCGTCATCGTCGTCGCGAAAGCGCCCCCAGGCATCGTGAAGCTCGGCGTTCATCTGGCGGCTGACGGCGTTTCGCTGCTCGGGGCGGTCGTAGGTGAGAACGGCGACATGCCCGTCCTGCTCGTAGCGAATCGTCTCGTAGCTCATCGATCCTCCTGGGGGCTCGCGTTGGCCGGAGCCGCCAGCTTCTCATTGCCGGGCCACGGCGCCTAGTGGGCCGTAACCCAACGTTCCACCCGAAACGGCGCCACGTTGGGGTACGACCCACTAGGAGCTCTCGACATACGTGAAGGGCGCCGAGCATCTGGAGACGTTGCCGGCGGGGTCGATGGAGTCGGCCCGGAACGAGGTCGTCGTGTTGTCGGCGACCGGGGCGCTCAGGCCGGGGGAGGCGAACTGAGCCGCGGAGCCCGAGGCCACCGGGGGTCCGGTGCAGCCGGCCGTCGTGTAGAGCCTCACGGTGGGCCCCGAGATGGCGTTGCCCTTCACCCTGGGGAGGTTGTTGTTGGCGGGCGAGTCCGGATCCGTGTCGGTGATTTGCGGGGCGCGCGGGGCGTGGGTGTCCACCTTGAAGTTTCGAACAGCGATCTGGCTCCCGTTTCCGGCCGCGTCGATCGCCCTGAGGGAGAACCTGTGCCCCCCGTCGGCGAGCCGCGCGAGCGTGCGCGGTGAGCTGCAGGGCCTGAAACGGCCGCGGCCCAGGCGGCACCGGAAGGTGGAGCCGAGATCGCTGGAGGCAAGCGTGAAGGTGGGGGTGGGGTCGTTGGTGAAGCCCCCCTGCCGCGGGCCCGAGGCGATGACCGCGCGGGGCGGGACCTTGTCGGCGCTGAAGCGGGTGAACGCGTTATGCGCCGGCTTCGCGGTTCGGTCGTGTCGGAGGAGCCCAGCGCTGCCGCAGAAGCTGCATCGGTGCGCGAATGGCGAGTCGGGGGCGGGATCGCGCCACAGGAACCAGAACAGGCGCTGGACGTTCCACGCCGCGCGGTTCCTCAGGACCGCCTCGAAGGACTCCCGCAGCAGCCTCCCCTGGCCCGCGGCCCCCTGGTTGATGCCGAAGCGATCGGGCGGCGCCGATCCCCAGCCGAACTCGGTCAGCCACAAGGGCGTTGCCCCGTCTCCGTGCGCCTTCATCACCGAGTGGACGCGCTGGACCTCCTGCCCGAAGTCGTAGGAGGTCGATGCGTAGGGGTGCAGGGCGGCGACGTCGAAGTCGCCCTTGATCCCGTGGGTGCGGTAGAGGCGGTCGAGGAACACCCAGGCCTTGAGGCCGCCGTTCGGCGGGTAGCCGGGATTTCCGCCGAGCACGATCTGGGCCGAACGGTCCCTGCTCCGGATCGCGTCGTGCGAGATTCGCAGCAGCTGGGCGTACTTCTGGACCGTTTGCGAGTCCGATCCCTCCGGGTTGAAGTACTTCTTCAGATTCGGCTCGTTCCAGACCTGCCAGGAGTGGACGGGCAGCGGGGTGGCGCGCGCTCCGTATTGCCGGTGGTAGGCGGCACCCCAGTAGGTGCCGCCCCGTCCGTAGCGTCCCACCGCCGCCTGGAGGAAGTTCTCCCAGGCGCGCTGGTGCGACGGGGTGTCGATCGGGGGGCGCCCGGGGTTGCTCGCCACCCACCGGGGCGACCCCCAGACGAACGGCGCCGCCCGGATCCCGCGTGAGGCAAGGGCACCAAAGAAGCGGTCCGATGGGCCCCAGTTGTAGGAGCCCTGCCTCGGCGCCACCGACTTCCAGCCGAGCTCGAAGCGGTTCGTGCGGACCCCCTGCGCGGCCATCTGCTTCAGGTCTTGGCCGTCGAGCTGCCCTTTGGCGTTGAACTGGCCCTGGACGACGCCGAAGAACTCCGACCGGGCCGCGTCGGCGACCGACGCCGCGAACAGCGACGCCACGAGCACCGGGACGACGAGGGCAAGGCGCTTCACGAGCGCCCCTGGGTTCGAATGCCGTGGTTCACGAAGCCTCCTCGCAGGGCCCCGCCTGAAGCGGCCCAGAGCGGCTCGCGACCCTAGCCCCGGAACCTTCCGCCGTCAAGCGCCTACCTGATGTCGGTGAGCGGTCGCCATCACGCCCCCGAGGCGGAGACTTATCTAACGGTCGCCCGCCACCATCGATCGGCGCGGTCGTGCCACATCAGCCCCATGCCGACGGCGACGAACACGGCGCCGGTCAGGCCATGGTGGAGCCGCCTGCCGAATAGGTACATCCGTTTGCGCGGCCAGTCATACGAGATCATCCGTGACCCCCCTTCGCCCCCAATAACGCTGGGGCGGGCGGTCAACTTGTGGGTGGAAGGATCCTGGCCGCGGCGCTACGGGCGCAGTCGGACCGGCAGAGTCTTGAGCTGGTTGACGAACGGCGACTCGGCGTACTCGGGGGCGCCCGCCAGCTCCATCGCCGGGAAGCGGGCCAGCGTCTCCTCGAACAGGATCCGCAGCTCGAGGCGCGCCAGCGCGGCGCCCAGGCAGAAGTGCCTGCCGCCCGCGCCGAAGGCCTGGTGGTCCGGGTTGCGAGTGACGTCGAAGCGGTCGGGGTCCTCGAAACGGGACTCGTCGCGATTCGACGACACGTACCACATCACCACCTTGTCGCCCTCGCGGATCGGTTGCCCGCCGAGCTCGGTGTCGTGCGTCGCGGTGCGGCGGAAGTGGGCGAACGCGGGGAACATCCGCAACGACTCCTCGACTGCGCTGCCGATCAGCGCCGGGTCGTCGACCAGGAGCTGGCGCTGGTCGGGGTGGTCGAGGAGCGCCCGCATGCCGCTGCAATAGGTGGCCTTGGTGCTGTCGTTGCCGGCGGCGACCAGCAGGAAGAACCCCATCACGATCTCGTGCTCCTCGAGCCGCTGTCCGTCGACCTCCGCGTGGACCAGGAGGCTCGTCAGGTCCTCGGTCGGGCGCTCGCGGCGCTCGGCGATCAGCCGCCGGCAGCGCTCGAAGATCTCGGGCACCTCCCGCTCCATCACCGACGGGACTCCCTCGGGGTTGAGGTCGGGGTCGCCGGCGCCGAGCGTCGTGTTCATCAGCCGCGCCCAGATCGCATCGTCCTCGGGCGGGATCCCCATGAAGCTGCCGATCACCCGCGAGACGACCGGCTGGGCGACGTCGGTGACCAGATCGCAGGTCTCGCGGCCGGCGACCCCGTCGAGGGCCCCGACCGCGATCGCCCGGATCGCGTCCTCGTGCTCGGCGATCCGCTTCGGCGTGAAGCCGCGCTGGAAGAGCATCTTGAGGCGGTCGTGCTTCGGCGGGTCCATGCCGATGAACATCGCCTGCACCAGCTCGAGCGGCATGATCGCGTTGGTGAGCGCCGTGATGCCGCCCAGCTCGGACGAATATGTCTGCCAGTCGTGGCTCACCTCGTCGACGTCGTCGGCCGTGGTGACGGACCAGAACCCGGCCTCCTCGGGGTACTCGCTGATCCGGGACGTCCAGTGCACGGGGCACCCCCCGCGCAGCTCCTTGAACAGCTCGTGTGGCGGGCCGTCCTGCCACAGCGCCCGCTCGGTGACCAGCGTCTCCTCGAGGGTGGTTGGGTCGGTGGACATCGAATCTGGGTCGAGATCGTCAGCGCTTGCCGCGAGCCTACCGCGAGCGCCGGCAGGTCGTCGGCATCCCTAGGGTTCGGAGTCGCGATGGTTGAGCCCGACGACTGATGGCCATTCCTCCCAACCTCCGCCGGGGGCCGGACGCGATCAGCCCGACGGCGCACTACACCGGTCACGTCTGGGTGCGGAACGGGCTCTCGCATCCGGAGCTCGGCACCTGGGAGGGGCGGGTGATGTTCGACGCGCTGGCTCCGGCGATGGCAGGTAGCCGGGCGCTGGGCGGGCCGACGCTCGAGGGCCTGCTGCTGGCCCGGCACCGGGTGATCGACGACCTGCTCGCCGAGGCGATCGAGGACCGGGGGATCACCCAGGTGATCGAGCCGGCGTGCGGCATGTCGGCGCGCGGTTGGCGGTTCACCGAGCGCTACGGGGAGGCGCTGACATACGTCGAGGGCGACCTCCCGGAGATGGCCGATCGCAAGCGTCGCGCCCTGGCCCGGATGGGCTCGCTGGGCAATCGCCATCGGGTCGTCGACCTCGACGTCCTGGTCGACGACGGGCCGACCTGCATCGACGGGGTCGCCGCGGGACTCGATCGCGATCAGGGTGTGGCGGTCGTCACCGAGGGCCTGCTCACCTATTTCGACGAGCAGCGGGTGCTCGCGACCTGGCGACGCCTTGCTGACGCGATCGGCTCGTTTCGGGAGGGCCGCTACCTCGCGGACATCCGCCTTGGCGGCCCCGAGGGCGGCGGCGTCGAGCGGGCCTTCGGCGTCGTTCTGTCGGCCTTCGTGCGGGGGAGGGTGTACACGCACTTCGCCGAGCAGCGGGAAGCAGTCGCCGCCCTGCGGGCTGCGGGCTTCGCCGAAGCTCGGTTGCACCGTTGCGATCGGCATCCGGCCGCCGGGGAGGAAGGCGGGGATCCGGGTGCCCGGCGGGTCCACGTCCTCGAGGCGGCGGTGTGAGATGGTGGCTTTCTTGGTGGCATCATGGCCAGGAGGTGATCCTCGGTGCCTGAGCTGAGCGGTCGCGAGCTGCTGCACGAATGGCAGAAGCTGATGGAGTCCGTGTTCGCGTCGGCGGCCTCGCTCGCCGGGCGCTCACAGCTTCCTCGCCAGCTCCAGGACGCGATGGAACGCCAGCTGGAGCTGCTCGCGGAGATCCTCGAGCGCGAACGTGGATTGCAGAGGGAGGTTGCCGGCCTGGTGGTCGCTCCGGTCGACGCGGTCTTCGACCTGCTCGAGCAGAGCGGGACGACGTTGCGCCGCCAAGCCGAGACCCTGGAGGCCGCCGGGCGCGCGCTGGAGGAGACCGCCTCGCTGATGAAGGACCAGGCGGAGCTCTTCGCGCAGACGATCGGCACCCTGCGCCAACCCCACGAACTGGCCAGGGCCGCAGCCGGCCTCGAGCGTCGTCCGGAGAAGGGCGGGGGTCGCCGGTCCGGCGACTGACCGCACCCGCCGGGGCGCGCTGAGCCGCCAGAGTCCCTCCCCATAGAGTGCGGTGGGTGCCGGAGCTGCGTCTGGATCACGTCGCCGTCGCCGTTCACTCGATCAAGTCGGCGCTTCCGCTCTACCGCGACGCCCTCGGGGGCGAGTATTTGATGGGCGGCGACGCGGGGGGAAACTGGCGCTGGATCCAGCTGCGGTTTCCGGGCGGCGGCAAGGTGGAGCTCCTGGAGCCGCTCGGCGAGGGCTTCCTGACCCGCTTCCTGGATCGCTACGGGGAGGGCCTGCACCACATCACCCTCAAGACCGACGACATCCGCGAGGCGATCGACGAGCTCGAGGGCCGCGGGTACGAACTGGTCGGTGTCAACCTCGACGACCCCGACTGGAAGGAGGCGTTCCTGCGGCCGTCGCTGGCTCACGGGACGCTGATCCAGATCGCCCAGTCGGCCCTGCCCGACGAGGAGGCGAGCAAGCACCTTCACCCGTCGAACGTCGGCGAGCTTCTCGGCTGAGGGTCGTCAGCCTCGGGTCACCTCGGCGACGAACTCGCCGAACAGCTCGAGGTAGCGGTCCACGTCGGCTTCGGTGTGGGCGACCGAGACCGTCGGGCCCAGCCACCACCCCGACTCCCAGACGCCCCGATTGGCCATGAAGACGCGGATCAGGGCTCGCAGGTCGGGGTCGTCGGCGAGCCGGGAGCTGGCGCCGTCGCGCGGCGGCACCGGCTCGAAGAAGTAGTAGGCGTGCCCGCCGGCCTGGGCGACGCTCCATTGAAGCCCGGCCCGCTCGATCGCCTCTCGCAGCCCCACCGCCATCCGCCGTCCGAGCGCCGCGGTTCGCTGGAACGCGCCCTCGGTCAGCACGTCCAGCAGGGCGACCCGCGCTGCCGCCATCGAGAGCGCGTTGGCGAACAGGGTGCCGCCGGTCGCGACCTCGCCGATCGCCACCCCCGAGACGACCCGCGAGTGCTCCGGCGGCGCGATCAGCGCTCCGATCTCGGCGCTCATTCCGTAGGCGCCCAGCGGGACGCCGGCGGCGATCGACTTGCCGAGGACCAGGAAATCGGACTCGAGCCCCCAGGCGCGGGTCAGCCCCCCATGGGCGCAGACCAGGCTGTGGGTCTCGTCGATCGCCAGCAGGGTTCCCGCGTCACGCGTCAGCCGGCGGAGCTCCTCGTGGAACCCGTCCTCGGGCATCAGCAGGCCGGCGTTGGTCATCGCCGGCTCCGCGAGGACAAGGGCCACGTCGCGCGGCTCGAGCGCGGCGGCGAGCGAGCCGAGGTCGTTGAACTGCACGATGCGGGCCTGTCCTGAGATCGATCCCGGGAGGCCTCGCATCTCGGGAGCCACCCGGCCGTTCTCGAGGACCACGAGCGTCGCGTCCCCCTCGCCGTGGTACTTGCCGTCGAACAGCAGCACGACCTCGCGCCCGGTCATCTCGCGGGCGAGGCGGATCACCTCGGTGTTCGCCTGGGTGGCCGAGAGCGTGAACTGCCATTGCGGCGGCCCGTAGCGGCCCGCGAGATGCTCGGCGACTGCGATCGCGTCCTCGGAGGGCAACAGGAACTGGATTCCGCGCTCCATCTGGCGGGCCACGGCGTCGACTACCTGATCCGGCGCGTGGCCGCAGAACGCGCTCATGTCGGCGATGTACATGTCGAGGTAGGAGTGCTCGTCCAGGTCGGTGAGCCGGGCGCCCTTCCCGTGTGACACCCAGACGGGCGGGTGCTCGTAGAGGTCGTCCATCCACGACATCGGAACCCCGCGGGGCATCGACGCCCGCGCCCGCTCGAGCAGCGCCATCGAGGCGGGCCGCTCGGCGACGAAGCGAGCGTTCTCCGCCTCGTGGAGCGCTCGTGCGTGCTCTACGTCAATGCCCGTCAGGTCGGCCATCGCCGCATCCTCCCAGGGCGCGGCTCCAAGGTGGGAGCTCCCTCGCCGGCCCGCGTTCTCATTGCCATCTCATCGCGCGGTCCTACCGTGGCGCCATCAGTTCCCAACCACAGGAGGACAACCGATGAACAAGAGACTGAAGGGCGCTCTGATCGCCGGGGGCGTGATCGCCGCGATCGGCGGCGGCGGTGCCGCGGTCGCCGCGGCCACCGGCGCAGGCGACGACGGCAGCGGGACGCCGATCACCGGCGGCGCGCTCGGCAAGGCCAAGGCGGCCGCGCTCGAGCAAACCGGCGGCGGCCAGGTCACAGCCACCGAGGTTCGCGACGAGGAGGGCTACTACGAAGTCGAGGTCAAGAAGACCGACGGCAGCCAGGTAGACGTCCACCTCGATCGCCACTTCAACCTGGTCGATCAGTCTGCCGACGGCAGCGGCTCGGCCGACGCAGGGGCGAACTAGCCGCTGACCGAGACCGGGGCGCGGATGGCAGGGCCATCCGCGCCCGCCTCGGCAACACGGTCGCTCCCCACGCCTGCGGCGCCGCCGAGAGCCGCGCTCTCCACGCCAGGTCTCTCATGTTGCTCTCATCTTCGCCGCCATCATTGGGGGCATGCGAGTACTGATCGTCGAGGACGATGTGCGCATGGCCACGGCGATCCGGCGCGGGCTGCAGGCCGAGGGCGTCGTCGCCGACGTCGCCGGGCGCGGGGAGGACGCCCTCTGGATGGCGGGGTCGACGGAATTCGACGCGGTCGTCCTCGACCTGATGCTGCCCGGCATCGACGGGTTCGAGACCTGCCGACGCCTTCGTGAGGACGGGATCTGGGTGCCGATCATCATGTTGACGGCCCGGGACGCGATCGAGGATCGCGTCCAGGGCCTCGACCGAGGCGCCGACGACTACCTCGTGAAGCCGTTCTCGCTGGCCGAGCTGCTCGCCCGGCTACGAGCGCTAGCTCGGCGGGGTCAGGCACGGCGTCCGGCGGCGCTCGAGGTGGGCGATCTGCGCATGGATCCCGCCAGCCAGCAGGTGTGGCGCGGCGACCGGGAGATACACCTGTCGCGCAAGGAGTTCGTCCTGCTTGAGACGTTCATGCGCCGTCCCGGCGAGGTCTTGAGCCGATACCAGCTGCTCGAGCGTGCCTGGGATTACGAGTACGAGAACCGTTCGAACGTCGTCGAGGTCTACATCCGCTACCTGCGCGAGAAGATCGACCGGCCGTTCGGCGTGGAGTCGATCGAGACCGTACGAGGCGCCGGGTACCGGCTGCGAAAGGACGCCTGATCCTCCGCCGGCTGCCGATTCGCGTCCGGATCACCGCGGCCTTCGCCCTCGCGATGCTGCTCGTGCTCGTGGCCGCCGCGACGTTCGTCTACGTGCGCCAGCGCGCGGACCTGACCGAGACGATCGACCACGGGCTCGCCCGGCGCTCGGACGACGTCGCCGCCGTTATCCGCCAATCCGGCACCAGCCTCGCCCAAGTCGGCGGAGGCAGGCTCACCGACCCGGAGGACACCTTCGTTCAGGTGTTGACGCCGGGGGGACGCCGGGTCGACGGAACGAGGGCCGTTCGTCCCCCCGTGCTCGACCCCGCCGAGGCCCGGCGGGCAACGCAGGGCCCGACGGAGCTCGAGCGCGAGCTCCCGGGCATCGAGGGAACGGCGCGGATGCTCGCCCGTCCGCTCGCGGTCGGGCGAGGCCAGCTCATCCTGGTCGTCGGAGTCTCGCTCGCCGACCGAGAGGAGACGCTCTCGAACCTGGTCAGGTCGTTCCTGATCGGCGTCCCGGTCGCCGTGCTGCTCGCCTCCGGGATCGGCTATTGGCTGGCCAGCGCCGGCCTCGCGCCCGTCGAGGCGATGCGTCGGCGGGCGAAGCAGGTTTCCCTGGAGCGTGGCGGCGAGCGGCTGCCGCTGCCGGCCGCACACGACGAGATCCGCCGGCTCGGCGAAACGTTGAACGAGATGCTCGCCCGGTTGGAGGACTCGTTTCAGCGCGAGCGTCGGTTCGTGGCGGACGCCAGCCACGAGCTCCGCACCCCAATCGCCGTGCTGAAGGCCGAGCTGGAAGCCGCCATTCGGATCGGTGGAGACGACCCCGAGGTCCGGAGGTCGGTAGCCGTCGCCCTCGAGGAGACGGATCACCTGGCCCAGCTCGCCGAGGATCTGCTGTTGATCGCGCGCGCCGCCGATGGTCGCCTGCCGGTTCAACGCGAGCAGCTCGAGGTGCGCGAGCTCTTGGAGCGGACCCGTCAGCGCTTCGCCGACCGCGCCCGCGAGCAGCACCGCGAGATTCGAGTCGACGCGCCCGCAGGCGTGAGCCTGTCGGCCGACCCCCTTCGGGTGCGCCAGGCGCTCGGGAACCTGGTCGACAACGCCCTGCGTCACGGCGGCGGCGAGATCCGACTCTCCGCACGCCGGTCGCCGCAGGCGGTCGAGCTCGATGTAGCCGACCACGGCCCCGGCTTGCCATCGGAGCTCGGGGGGCGCGTCTTCGAGCGCTTCACCAGCGGCGACGGCTCGCGCATCCGAAGCGGGGCGGGGCTCGGATTGGCGATCGTGCGCGCGATCGCGGAGGCGCACGGCGCGACCGCGACGATCGTCGATACCGGCTCAGCGGGCGCGACGGTTCGGCTGCGCTTTCCGCCGCCGACCCTCGCCGAGTAGACCTGGTCGCGACGCAGAGCAACTTATCCGCCGCCGCAGTGTTTGAGCGTCCGACGAGCAGGGCCGGCCTTCGCCGGCAGGGAAACCCGACGGGAGGTAGGTGTCATGGGAGGAGACCGTCGAAGCGGGACCAGGCGGACGTGGGCGCTGGCGCCGATCGCGCTGGTGATCGCCGTCGCGGTGGCCCTGGCAACAGCCGGAACCGCCGCCACCGCCGGCGTCAACGCGAAGTCGTCGAAGGCGACCGCCCACCCGAACATCGTCCTGGTGCTGACCGACGACCTCTCCTGGAACCTCCTCAAGTACATGCCCAACGTGCGCGAGATGAGCCGCGACGGGGAGGCGTTCAGCCGTTACTTCGTCACCGACTCTCTGTGCTGTCCGTCGCGATCGTCGATCTTCACCGGCCGGCTGCCGCACAACACCGGCGTGTTCACGAACACGGCGCCCGACGGGGGGTTTGGCGTCTTCCACGACAACGGGCAGGAGAACGACACCTTCGCGACCGCGATCAGCGCCATTCCCGGCGCTCACTACCGAACGGCGATGATGGGCAAGTACCTGAACGGCTACCAGCCCTCGAGCCTCTACGTGCCCCCGGGCTGGAGCGAATGGGACGTGGCCGGCAACGCCTACTCGGAGTTCAACTACAACCTCAACGAGAACGGCCACCTGGTCTCCTACGGGAGCTCGCCCGGCGACTACCTGACGGACGTGCTCGCCGACAAGGGAGCGTCGTTCATCAGGCGATCCTCGAACGCCGGCGACCCGTTCCTGCTCGAGATCGCCACCTTCGCTCCTCACGCGCCGTCCACGCCGGCGCCCCGGGATGCCAAGGACTTCCCTGGCCTCAAGGTGCCTCGAACCCCAGCCTTCAACGCCGAGAACATCAACCCGCCGTCGTGGTTGGCGAACCGGCCGCCGCTGCAGCCGAACCAGATCGCCAAGCTCGACGAGCACTTCCGAAAGCGTGCGCAGTCGGTGGAGGCGGTCGACGACCTGATCGGTGACATCCGGACCACGCTGCGCAAGCACGGGGTGGCGGGGGACACGTATCTGGCGTTCACCTCGGACAACGGCTACCACATGGGCGACCACCGGTTGATGCAGGGCAAGATGACCGCCTTCGACACCGACATCGGGGTGCCGCTGCTCGTCGTCGGGCCGGGCGTCCCCGACGGGCGCACGGTCGGCAAGCTGACCGGGAACATCGACCTGCGGCCGACCTTCAGCGAGCTCGCCGGGGCCGGCGTGCCCGCCACCGTCGACGGCCACAGCCTCGTCCCGCTGCTGGGCGGAACGAACCCCGGCGAGTGGAGGGCGGCGACGCTGGTCGAGCACCACGGTCCCGACCAGAACCAGTCCGACCCTGACTTCCAGTCGCGAGCCAGCGGCAACCCGCCCAGCTACGAGGCGATCCGCACCTCGAACGCCATCTATGTCGAGTACAAGAACGGCGATCGCGAGTACTACAACCTCGCCAACGACCCGTACGAGCTCGACAACACGTACGCCGACCTGAGCGCGGCGCGGCAGGCCCAGCTGCACGAGACGCTGACCGAGCTCCAGGGCTGCAGCGGATCCGGCTGCTGGGTGACCGCAGGCGGCTGAGGCCCGAGGCCAGCATCCGGGCGTCCGGGGGGCCATTTAGCGTCAGCCCCCGATGAATGACGATTGGGTGCTGTGGATCCTCGTCACGGCGAGCGCCCTGCACGTCGTCGAGGAGCACGCGCTGGGCTGGCAGGGCTGGGCGGCGCAAACCCTGGCTCCTCGAATCGGCGTCGCCCCGACCTGGCTCGACTTCTGGGCAACGAACGGCCTGCTGATCGTCTTCGGCGTCTCGGCGGCCGCCGTCGGTTGGCGCGCCCCGGCGTTCGCCCTCGCCTTCCCGGCTCTGTGCCTCGTCAACGCGGTCTTCTTCCACCTCCTGCCGACGACCTCGGCCCGCCGGCCGAATCCCGGCCTGTTCACCGCCGTGCTCCTCTACCTGCCGATCAGCATATGGGCGTACCTCGCGGCCGCCCACGATGACGTCCTCGATCTGGCGACCCTGATCACGAGCCTTGCGTTGGGAGCGCTTGCCATGGCTTCGGCGATCGTGGTCTTGATGGCCCAGCGCCGCCTTCGCTACCCCGATGTCGATCCGAACGCGGTTTCGCCTGTCGGCCCCGATTGAGCGGCAATGGGCGAGTTGCGACGTCTATTTCGTCGCAACTTGCCCACCGACGACGAGGGGCCCCGGTTGCCGGGGCCCCTCGATCGTGGAAGTCGTCTTGACTGGCGAGGCTAGTTCGTCATCTTGACGCTCTTGCTGGTGTCGGCCAGGCAGTCCGGGGTCTTCTTGACCCGGGCGTAGAACTTGCCCTTCATGTGGCCGGTGTTGCCGGTGGACCACATGTAGCCGTCGCCGTTGGCCTGAGCGATGTCGGTGCCGATCTTCTGGTCGGTGTGCGGGCTCTGGGTCGAGCCGAGCTGCTTCAGCAGGATGACCTTGCGGCCGTTGGCGCACTTGTTCTCCTTCGGGCTCTTCACGTAGCCGTAGAAGCCGTCGTTCTCGGGCACGATCGTGACCTTGGTCGGTGCCGGCTGGCCCGCGGTCGCGATCGCGGGGATCGCGGTACCGGCGCCGAGGGCGACCAGGGCGGCGGCGATCAGGCTGCGGGTCCGGAGGCGGATGGTGGTGCGGGTCCTCTTCGTCATCGGGGGTCTCCTTTCGTCGTTGTCAATCCCGATGTGAGGAGGATCGATCGGATTGCCCCCGGCGACCAGGGGCCCTGAGGCGGAACCTCGACCGCCCGAAGGGTGGTTCGGTTCACCCCTGGGTGTAGCTACAACTGGCTTCAACGCCTTCGCGGACATCACCGCGATCGCCTACTGTCGGTAGCCCTGCTCAAGAGCCCGCCATCTGCGAGTCTTGAGCCGGCCCGCTGGCTTCGGCTTTCGGCCGGACCCGGAGTTGGCGACGCCCCAAGCGGAGGAACCCGGCCAAGCATTCCGAGAAAGGGAATCGATATGCCTGCTCAACGGCTTCGGCGCAATCACTGGCGGAGGCACACGCGGAGCTTCGCCCTGCTAGCGGGGGCTTTCGCCCTGGCGATCGCCGCGATCGCGGCCCCCGCTGGTGCTGCAACGCGCACGTACAGCAGCGGCAACCTGAGCAAGACGATCCCGGCGGCCACCAACGGCGGCGACAGCCCAGGTGGATTGCTGACGACGATCAACGTCCCGGACAAGGGCCACGTCAAGGACGTGGACGCAAAGGTGCGGCTGAACTACCCCACCTCCGCCATCGACCACCTGTACGCCTACCTGTTCTCGCCGCAGGGCAAGTTCGTGGCTATGAACGAGGGGAGCACCAACGCGCCCAACATGGGGTCGGGCTCCAACAGCTGCAGCGGCACGCCGACGACCTTCAATGACGAGGCGACGACCCCGATCGGCTCGGCCGCCGCGCCGTATGCGGGCAGCTTCAAGCCCTTCCAGCCGCTGTCCAAGATGGACGGCCAGAAGGTGAAGGGGGCCTGGAGCCTGTTCATCGAGGGCTACGAAACCGCCAGCGGCAAGCTCGGCTGCTGGAAGCTGAAGATCAAGCGATAGTGGCCACTCGGAGCCCCGACGTTCGAGCCCCTGAAGCAAAGGGGGGTCGGGCGCCGCGGTGCTTGAGGTCATCCGCCGCGGCCCTCCTCGATCCCGAGCAGCGCCTCGCGGACCAGGCTTCCGATCAGCGACAGGTCGTAGCCGCCCTCCTGGACGACGACGGCGGGCAGGCCGAGGGCGCCGAGCGTCCGGCCGGCGGCCCGAAAGCCGCCCACCGTCACCCGCAGAGGGCTCTCCGGGTCGTCGCCGGCGGCGTCGACGCCGAGCGCCACGACGAGCGCTCGCGCCCCGCCCCGGGCGGCCCAGGTGGCGAGGTCGCCGACAGCCTCGAGCCAGGGCTCGTCGCCGGAGCCCGGCGCAATCGGCACGTTGCGGTTGGCGCCCTCGCCGTCGCCGTTGCCAGCCTCGGCGGAGAAGCCGAGGTAGTGCGGGAACCACCCGGCGCCGGGATCGACGTGGACCGAGCCGACCAGGACGTCGGGGTCGTCGTAGAAGACCGACTGGGTCCCGTTGCCGTGGTGGGCGTCGATGTCGATCACGGCGATCGGCCCGTCGAGCGTCCGGCGAAGCCGCGCCGCCGCGGCCGCCGAGTTGTTCAGGTAGCACGAGCCGCCGAAGCAGGCCCGCGCTGCGTGGTGGCCGGGCGGCCGGCAGCAGGCGTAGGCGGCGGGCTCTCCAGCGATCACCAGGTCGGCCGCCGTCAAGGCGACGTCCACTGCCGCCCGCGCCGCCTCCCAGGTCCCGGGCCCGATCAGGCTCATGGTGTCGTAGGCGAAGCGGCCCGCCCGGGCGCTTGCCGCCGCCGGTATCCGTGCCGGTAGGTCCGAGAGCAGGGAGGGGTGGGGGAACAGGTAGGGGACGATCCGGTCGGCGCCGGGGTCGGCGGTCAGCCCCGCCGCCTCCCATTCCCGCCAGGCGCCGGCGAGGTAGGCGAGGAGCTCGGGGTCGTGGACGTACAGCAGCGCCCCGTCCGGCTGCGCCTCGGGCTCGACGAAGCGCGATCCGGCGTCGGCGAGCGCCTCGCGGATCCGCTCGGCTCGCGCCGGCAGCTCGGTGCCTGGAATCCGCACTCCCACCCAGACCTCGCCGACCGGGTCATGCAGCCGGTGACGGTCGCTCCAGACCACGGGCATCGCGAGGGTCACGAGAGCGCGAGGGTATCGCCGGGCCGCCCTGGCGCCCGGAATCGGCAACGAGAGGGGGCACCGGGAGCTGGCGATGCGAGCACCCGGACCGCGTGGGTGGCCCCCTCGGCACCGTCGCCATGTACCGACAAGCGCGGTTTGTGGGCACTTCGCGATGGTCGCCACGGAGACCCCGGCATGCGGCCTTCTTCGAGCGCCGAGAATCGAGTCCAAACGGACGTTCAGTCACACAAGAGGCCGAATCGTTGTCCAATCTCCCCCTTGACGTGGCGAAAACGGCGCGGATAGGTTCCTCAACGATCGTTCATGAAGACGGATGTCGCGCTCGATGAGATCAGGCAGCAGCTCGGCGTGGACCGGGTGCTCGACCCGCCCGGCGCGCTTCCGCAGCCCGCCGAGCGCCTGGATCCGTCGGGGCCGGTTCGGCCGTACGAGTTCGAGGTGGCGGTGGAGCGACTGATGGTCGACTCGACCTCGTTTCGCAACATCGGCGAGCGCGCTGGTCGAGACGCCGGCCGGATGGCGGAGCGGATCGCCGAGATCGTCGCTGCGAGGGGCAAGCTTCACAATCCGGAGACTGAGTCGGGAGGGGTGCTGTTCGGGACGGTGGCCGAGGTCGGCGAGCGCTACGCGGCGCCGCCGGCGCCCGGCGATCGGATCGTCACCCTGGCGTCGCTCACTCTGACGCCGCTGCGGCTGGACGAGGTGAGGCGCCTGGATCCCGCCTTCCCTCAGGTCGAGGTCGCGGGGACCGCATACGTCGCCGACCGGGCGGCCTGGGCCCCCGCGCCGGACGACCTGCCGGTGGCGGTCGCGCTGGAGCTCTACGACGTCTGTGCCGCCGCCTCGCAGACCCGGGCCCTGGCGCCGCCCGGCGGAACGGTCTGCGTGCTGGGGGCCGGCCACGCCGGCAAGCTGGCGCTCGCCGCCGCCCGAGACGCCGCCGATGGCGGGACCCTGGTGGCGGTGGACGTCGATCCCGAGGCGATCGAGCGGGTCACGGCGCTCGGCCTCTGCGACCTCGGCGTCACCGCCGACCTCCGCGACCCGCTCGCCGCCCTCGAGGCGGTGCGCGCGGCCGAGGCCCCGCCGGCCGACCTGACGGTGGTGGTGGTCAACGCCGCGGGCTGCGAGCCGACCGCGATCCTGCTGACCGCCGAGCAGGGCACGGTGCTGTTCTTCTCGATGGCGACCGGCTTCTCGGCCGCGGCGCTGGCCGCGGACGGGATCGGAACCAGCGCCCGGATGCTGGTCGGCAGCGGCTACACGCCCGATCGCGGCGCCTACGCCCTGGAGCTGGTCCGGGGCTCAGCCCCCCTTCGCCAGGCCCTGGGCGTTCCCGCGGAGGAGGCGGCGTGAGCGGAGAGGACGGCCACCGCGTGCAGATGCGCTGGCGCGACCTCGACGGGCTGGGGCACGTCAACCACACCGTGGTCCTCACCTATCTGGAGGAGGGTCGGGATGCGTTCCTGAAGCGCCACGGGATCCGCCGCGAGGAATACGTCGTCGGGCGCTGCTCGGTCGACTTCCAGAGCGAGATCGACCCGGCCTTCGAGGCCGTGACGGTGCAGTGCGCGGTGCGCGAGCTCGGGCGCTCGAGCGTCACAACCAGCGAGCGCATCCTCGATCACACGGGCCAGGTGGTGGTCAACGCCGAGTTCGCGATCGTGCTCTGGGATCCGGCGCAGCGCGCCTCCCGCCCGATCACCGATTCCGAACGCGCCTCGCTGATGCGGTCGAAGGAGGTCAAAGCTTGAGCGCAACGTCTGAGGAGGTCTTGTGATGGCGTGGAACAGCGACCCGGTGGTTCTCACGGTCGCGGTGACCGGGGCGGACGTCTTCCGGGAGAACAACCCCAGCATCCCCTACACGACGGAAGAGATCGCCGAGTCGAGCATCGAGGCGGGCGCCGCCGGGGCGACGGTCGTGCACCTGCACGTGCGCGAGGACGACGGCACTCCCAGTGGGCGTCCGGAGCTGTTCGTCGACGTAATCGAGCGAATCCGCTCGCGATGCGACCTCTTGACCATGGTCTCGACCGGCGGGGCCAACGACATGACGATCGAGGAGCGGACCACCGGCCTCGAGGCGAGACCCGACATCTCGGGCGTCGAGTCGGGATCGATGAACTTCGGCGACGAGACCTTCATCACCCCGCCGCCGGCCGGCCGAGGGATCATCGAGCGCGCCAAGGAGGCAGGGATAGCGCTCGAGGTCGAGGCCTTCGACGTCGGCCACGTGGTCAGCGCGGTGCGCTGGCTCGAGGAGGGGATCCTGCCGCCGCCGCTGCGGATCAACCTCGTGTTCGGTGTCCCGGGGGGCATCGACGCCACCCCCGAGGCGCTCGGTGCCATGGTCCGTCCGCTGCCGGACGATGCCTTCTGGACAGTGACCTGCATCGGCCGCCACCACCCGCGCATGCTGGCGCTGGCGCTTCTGCACGGCGCGCCCGGCATCCGGACCGGATTGGAGGACGTCGTCTACCTGCGCCGCGGAGTCCTCGCGCCCTCCAGCGCCGCCCTGGTCGAGATGGCGGTCGACCTGACCGGGGCGCTCGGGCGAGAGGTGGCCACCCAGGAGCAGACTACGGAGCTGTTGCGGCTTGGCTGACCCGGGCGCGACCACCGCCAGCGCCGCAGCCCCCTCACGG
>JAHEXV010000042.1 GCA_023251935.1 bacterium
CCTGCTCGCGCCAGCGTGTCCACGACTAACGCGAGGGCGGACGGCTGGGACCGCACGAGTCTCGAGCGGACCGCACGAGTCTCGCAATCGAACCCGCGAAGACATCAAGCGGATGCGGGCTGGGCTGGTGCGCGGACGCGGGCGTCCGTCCTGCTCGCCCTGGTCCCCTGTCCCCGGACCCGCCGCTGCCTGTGGAATCGGGCGGTTCAGAGCCGAAACGGGCCACGGAGCCACCACGTAGCGGGCGTTCGTGGGTCGTCTCAGGGCTTCTATCCACAGGCGGGGGCCGGGCGTCTCGTGGGCGCTCTGGACTTTTGCGTGCCCTAAGCGGTTGCGCTCCGCTGGCTTCTTGACAGATTCGGTCAACTTTCCAGTAGGCTCCTCCCCCGTTAGTTGCAATTGTCACTACCGGAAGGAGTCGCAAATGACCAAGCCGAAGAAGCCCGCCCCGAAGAAGAGCCGGAAGGCAGCACCGAAGAAGGTTGACGGCAGCGCGGCGGCGGTTGCCGTGAAGCCGACTGGTAGGCCGAAGGCGAAGTCCCAGATCAGCGTCGCGCGCATCGCCGAGATGCGTCGTCGCGGGGCGACCTGGGCGGAGGTCGTCGAGGCGACCGGACTCAAGTGGAAGTCCACGCAATTCGGCCACCTGCTCGCCGGGGCGGGCTACGACCGCGCCGGACGCAAGGGCGGTCAGGGCGAGTCGGCAGCCGTCGCGTTCGGTCCGTCACTTCTCAACCGATGACCGACCGCGACCGATTCATCTGGAAGGAGGGCGACCTCGTTCTCGTGAAAGGAGTACCGATGGACCATCCATTCATCAGGGTCAAGGTCGCGCGGGGTTGGGGCCAGCTCGTCTACAAGGTCACCGACCTCAGCGGCGACTTCGACCCGTTCTACCTCTGGCGTGAGGGCGACTCGCTCTTGCTGGCCTACGAGCCGTTCGCGACGGTTGACCTCCGCGTCCTCATCCAGGAGGAGGATTGGGATGCCGAGTACGGGGCGTTGATCGAGTACGCCGACCTCTTGCGGCTCGTCGAGGAGGCCGGTCGGACCTAGCCATCGGCGGGGTCGGGCGCCCTAGTCGCGACCCAACCCACGCGCCAGTGAGCGCGACAGCGCCCTGGTCTATTCGTCCAGAGGCCGGGGCGCTTCACGTTTCCGGGTGTAGGGTGGGCGACCCCTTACTGAGCCTCGTGCTCATAAGCGCTGAGCGCCCCGGTGCAGGCTGGGGCGCTTTGCGTTATGCGACCTCTAGGCCGTCACCTGCGCCTTGATCTCGCAGAGGTCAGCTGACGCGCGGGTCCCCGGCGTTTCTGAGGAATCCATCTGCTCGAAGACGGCGCTGGCGTCCCGCATCTTCTGCTCCGTCTCGAAGTACCCCACGAAGATGGCCGTGCCCTGCGCTTCGTCGAAGAACAATTCCATTCCCGTGGAGGGGTCCACGCCGGGTGGCGGTCCCGACTCCTTCACACGGGCGGCAATCTCGGCGATCCGGTCCGGGGCCACATCGGTGAATCTGACGACACGCGCGTGCATCGGCACCTCCTTGAAGTTGTCTGGGACGCACACCCTATCGGGCTTTGCATTATGCGAACATACGTTCGTGACGCCTCGCGAGCATCGCCGCCGCCCTCCCCCGCCGGGTCGCGTCTGTAAGCGCTGCCACGGCTCCGGCAACTTGCTGCTTAGGGAGGCGAAGGGCCGACCTGGGCCGTGTCCCGAATGCGGCGGTCGCGGCGCCCTCCCGCCCCGCCAGCGGTAGCGCGTTACAGCTAGGTTGGTACGGTCCAGTCGCCGCGCCCCTGGAGACCCAACTAACGGCGTCCAAAGGCCGAAGCTCCCGGTCACCGGTCGAGCGTAGGACGCAGAAGGGCGCGGCGAATATCAGGGAAGCCCGCCGGTCTGGGCGCCTCCCCCAGAGTGAAGGTCCCCACTCAACTTCGCCTCCGGCTCAAAAGCGCGCGGGCCGGTCGGTGGTGGAGTTGAGAACGCGGCCTGCGCTTTGGGAAGGAGGCCGCAATGGCAACACGGAATAGGACCACCGGACTGGGCGCCGACGAGACCTGCGTTTTCGAGGCGAAGCTCTACTACTCGGCCTGGTGCGAGGCGGAAAACGCAGAAGACCTCAGCAACGAGAAGCGTCGTCGGATCGCCAAGGAGTTCATCGCCGAACACAAGGACGACCCGGACAGCAAGTTCAACCCGGCGCCGGGACTGTGGCGCCCACCCCGCAATCATCCCCTCCGGGCGGACATCTGGACGCAACGGGGCGACATTGAGGAGAAGTTCTGGCAGCTCATGGACGAGCGCTTCCCGATCGAGGACAAGGACTGATGCCGAGGTCGCCGGTCTATCGGTATCCGGGTTTCGACCGGGAGTGCATTGTCTGCGGCGAGCGTATCCCGTTCTGGCGGCGGCGCGATCGCGCTTACTGCTCGGACGCCTGTCGCCAGAGGGCGTATAGGGCGCGCTCCCGAAACCAAGGTGCAATGACCAAGGGCCAGGTGTAACGAATGCCCGAGCCGCTAATCGGCAACGAGGACGGCACTCTCGATGCCGAGGGCGAGCAATGGATACGGGAGAGGGGCGGGTCCTACATCGTGGACCCGCTCCTCCCCTACCTCGCGGTGCCCTGGTGGTCCGGCCCGCCGGGTCGAGACGAGTGGCCTGCTTCTTGCCCCCTTCACGCCGACGCTCGTCCGAGCATGAACATCAACTTCGCCAAGGGCGTCTTCTGCTGCCACGCTGGATGCGGCGGCGGCTCGATTGAAGATTTGCTCGCGTCCCGCGCGGCCTGGCTTCCCCAGAAGGACCATCCACGATTCCGGTCCCTCCTGCGACCCGCCGGTGAGAACGAGGCCACAGCCCGCCGCACTCCGAGGCGCGGAGTACGATTCAAGCCTCCTTGTAATTGGAAGAAGGAGGGCGCGAGATGATCCCTGCAATTTTGTACGCGGCGAAGTCCACCGAGGACACGCGTGGCTCGATCGCGACGCAACTCAAGGACGGTCGGGCGATGGCGAAGCGCGAAGGTTGGGAGGTCGTCGGCGAGTACCGCGACGAGGGCTTCTCCGCCTATTCCGGCAATCGGGGTCCGGGGTTGAAGCGCGCGGAGGCGGAAGCGTTCGGGGCGGCGAAGGAACACGGCGAAGCCGTCCTCGTGGTCCAGCACTCGGACCGGCTGGCTCGCGGCGCTGGCTTCGCGCCGGACGCGGCGGACAACCTCGCGGAGGTCTACTCGCGGTTGGCCCGGAAAGGCGTCAAGCTGCGGACCGTCCAGGACGACCTATTTGCGGACCCGCGTATCGCGCCACTGATGGCCGCGCTGATGGGGATGCGCAACGCGGAGGACAGCGCCCGGAAGTCGGGGGCGACCTCCGCCGGGATTCAACGCGAGAAGGCGAAGGGCCGCTACATCGGGGCGGACCCCTACGGCTACGGGCGCAAGGAGGGCGAGCTGGTTATCGACAAACGGGAGGCAACGATCGTCCGGCGCATCTTTGCCGAGTTCGTCGCGGGCCGGTCGATGGTCGCGATCGCGCGAGGGCTGAACGCTGACAACGTCCCGACCCAGACGAAGACCCCGGCGGGCTGGCGATCCCCGACGATCGGCGGCATCCTCCGGCGCCCGACCTACGTCGGGTTGGTCAAGTCCGGCGACGAGTGGATCGAGGGCAACCACGAGGCGATCATCGACGCGGAGACGTTCCGGCGGGTGCAGGACCTCCTCGCGGCCCAGGCGGAGACGAAAGCCAAGGGCGCTGGCCGACCGCCGAAGGGTCGCCACCTGTTCAAGGCCGGACTCCTCCGGTGCGGTCAATGCAACGACGCGATGGTGACGCGGACTCGGACGACGCCGACCTGGTACGAGGCGTACTGCTGTGGCGGACACATCCAACGCGGCGACGATTACTGCACCCAAGGTTGCGTCTCCCGCCGCGACGTTGACGAGGCGGTCTTCGCCTACTTCCAGAAGGTTGCGCTCGACCGGGAGGCGACTCAGACAGCGCTCGCCGAGTCCCGCAACCGGAAGCTCGCGGAGCTTCACGAGGCGATCGACGCCGCCGAGTTCACGGTGTCCGATTTGGTCGCCGAGTCGCAACGTTTGCAGCGCGCCCTACGGGAGGGCGACCTAGAAGCCAAGCGGTTCGGGCCGATTATGGACGGGATCGAGAAGGAGCAGAAGACGGCGGACGCCGAGGTCAAGCGGTTGCGTAAGGAGGAGAAGAAGGTCGAGAAGTGGAGCGACCTAGACGACGCCGACAAGAAGCTGACGGAGGAGCTAACCGCGATCCGCGAGTTGATCGCGCAGGTCCGGTCGCCGGGGCGCCAGTTGAGCGAGAAGGACAAGGCCCGCATCGACGCGGTTCGGGCAGCGCTGACGCGACTCTTTGAGTCGTTCACGATCTACCCGGACAAGGCCCGGATCGTCCCGAAGCGCCGCCCACAGACGCTGCTTGACGTCAACTTCGACCCCGCCCAGATCGACAGCGACGAGACGCCGGAGTTGGAGTTGACCCTACTCCTCACTCCCGATCGGGTCGCGCTTGACCTCACGGACGACGGCGACGCTCAGGGAAACGAACGAGGTCGATCGGGCTCCTTGTAGTGGCAGAGCCGCAGCGCGTCCGAGGCCGAGGGCGCCGGCAAAGCCCGAAACCGGTCGGCCTCCAGGTGGTCGCAGAGCAGCTCGAGCGTGGGTGCGTCGTCCTCGCAGACCACGACCGTCGCGGCCGGCTCGACGGGCAGCATCAGCCCGCGCCCCTTCCCGGGGCGGCCGGCAGCTCCAGGACCGCCTGCGCGCGGCGCTCGAACACGAACCGCCGCGGCGGCACCGCGTGGCGAAGCGCGACGGGCCGCAGGTCGAAGTCGAGGAAGACGAGGTCGAGCGCGAACCTCATCCCGAAGGTGTGAACGCTCCGACACCCTGGGATCAGGAGCCCGGCCCCGGCTCGCCGCCGGTCGAGGAGCGAGAGGCCGAGCAGGCGCGCCCGTCGTGAGACCGCGACCGGGACCCGGCGGCCCCGAATCTCGGCCCTGGGAAGCGCCCGCAGACGGCGCGGCCGGTTGTTGGCTCGGGCTCCCATGCCCCCGTCCAACCCCGGGGCGTGGGCCGGCGCCCCTGTCGAGCCGGGGATCGGGACGGCAGGCCTCCCCGATGCAAAGGTGCGTTCAGGCCTGGCGCCCAATCCCCAACCACGTCCAGCATCGGAGAAGATTCGGTCGTCCGGGCGGCCGCGGACCTGGGTCAGATCGAGGCCGACATAGTCAGTGGAGAAGGCAACTCGCAGAGGGAACTACGACTCGGGCTCGGACTACGTGCTCGAATACGGTGAGCTGCGGTTCTCCTTCAACGAGGAGGACTTCGCCCAGCGGGTCGAGCAGGCGGCCGTGAAGCTCGACTTCGTCGAGGTGGGGCTGGCGGGCGAGGAGCTCCAGGACCTGCTCGAGCTGGCCGTCAACGGCGAGATCGGCGAGCCGAGCTCGTTGCTCGGCGAGCACATCAACGAGCACTGGACCGAGCTGGTCGGGCCCGCGAGCCGCAGCCTCGTGCACTGGATCCGACGGCTCGTCTTCCGCGGCGCCTGGCTCGACCAGCGGGTCAAGGAGGGCGAGCTCGACGTCGTCTTCGATCCCGACACCCAGAGCTTCGGCTACGTTCAACCCGACGGCGACGCCGAGCCGATCGAGCTCTCTCGCGAGCCGTCCTGGGCGCGGCTCGCCTACCGGCCCTGACCGGGCGCCGCTAGCCCAACGAGTCGAGCAGCTCGGCGTTCGAACCGGACGGCTCGATCCGCTCCCGCAACAGCGACGCGGCCTCGGCGGGATCCAGGTCGGCGAGCAGCGATCGAAGCCGCCGGGCGGCGGCCAGCTCCTCGGGCGTGCGAAGCTCCTCCTCGTTCGAGACCCTGCAGCCGCTGGCCTTGAGCGCCGGGACGACCCCGGCGGCGGCCAGCGCGGGGTCGAGCTCGATCAGCGAGCTCTCGGTCGTGATCACGGCGCGCTCGGCGGCGCCGTCGTCATCACCGCCCTCGAGCACCGTCGCGATCACGGTCAGCGAGCCTGCGTCCTCCTCGGCGACGTCGCGCCCGGAGCCGAACAGCCTCTTCACCTCGGCGACGTCGCCCGCGGCAACCGCGAGCCGCGACAGCGAGTCGGCGATCAGGACGACGTCCGCGCCCGCCTCCACCCGGCGGCGCGCGCGCTCGAGGGCCAGCTCGGCGACCCCAACCTGCTCGGCCGGCGGCAGATCCGCGGTCGCGATCGCGATCTCGGCCCCCGGGACGGCCTGGCGCCAAGCGGTCGCCTCCTCCGGGCGCTCGTCGACCAGCAGCACCACGAGACCGACCTCGTCGGCCCGGCCGATCGCGTCGGCAAGGCCGCGCAGGAGCGTCGTCCGCCCCGATCGGGGGGCCGCCCGGATCAGCACCCGCTGACCGAGCGCGACCGGCGCCAGCAGGTCGATCGCGCGGACCAGCAGGTCGGAGGGATCGCGATCGAGCGGGACCCGGCGCTTCGGCACCACCGGGGTGAGCTCGTCGAACTGGGGCCGATCGAGGGCCTGGAGCTCGACCCCGTTGACGCGGTCGACATGGACGAGCGCGCGATGACGCTCGCCGCGGTGCGCCGGGCGGGCCGGCCCGGACACCTGGTCGCCGGCGCGAAGCTCGCAGCGCCGCACCTGAGCGGCCGAGACGTAGACGTCATCGGGGCTCGACTCGAGCCCCTCGACCCGCAGGAACCCGAAGCGCTGGGGCATGATCTCCAGCGCCCCCGTCACGTCCTCGGTCTCGTCGGGCTCGAGCGGCTCGCGGCCTTGGTCTCGCTCGGACTCCGTCGCTTGGGCCCGGGGCGGCGCCTCGGGGGGCCGGGGCTCGGCGACGTCCACGGGCGCCGGCGACTCGCCGTCGGCCCCATCGCCGCCGCCCCGGGCCTCGATCTCCCGGACCAGGTCCTCGCGCCGCAGCAGGCGAAACCGCGGCACGCCCAGCTCCGCGGCGCGCGCGTGCAGCTCGGCCAGGTGCAGCTCCTGGAGCTTCTCCGCCATCGCGCGCCGCAGGATATCCATCGCAAGCGCGGCGACGAGGGGAACGTTCTGCACCGCATAGGTGCTCAAACGACCTCTCGTCCGCGGGCTGCGTCGCCCTTCGTGCTCGCCCCCTGCCCTACCCAGCCCCGGGCGGCTCCGCGGAGCCGCACCACTCCGGCGACATCCTCGGCCACGGCCCCCGGTGTTGCCGGGCCAGCCCGAGCCTAATCGCGCGTGGCCGTAGCGCGCTCGGAGACCAAGGCGCGCAGCCAATCCCCGAACTCCGGCCGCGACTCCCAATCGGCGCGAAAGCGCTCGGCGCCCGCCGCGGTCAGCGGATGGTCCAGCATCTGACGCAGCACCTTGGCCGGGACGGTCGCGATCTCGCAACCGAGCTGCGCCGCGGTGACCACGTGCTCGGGGTGGCGCACCGACGCGGCGATGACCTGCGAGGTGACGCCACCGGCACGGAAGCATTCGACGATCTCGGACACCACCTGGCCCGAATCGACCGAGATGTCGTCGAGCCGCCCCATGAAGCAGGAGACATAGGTCGCCCCGGCCCCCGCCGCGAGCAGCGCCTGGTTCGCCGAGAAGACCAGGGTCACGTTGACCGGGATCCCCTCGGCGGTCAGGGCGTGGGTCGCGGCCAGGCCCTGCTCGCAGAACGGCACCTTGACGGTGACGTGCTCGTGGAGCTCCCGCAGCGCCCGACCCTCGGCGATCATCCCGGCGGGATCCGAGGAGACGACCTCGGCCGAGACCGGGCCACCGACCAGCTCGCAGATCCGGCGGATGATCTCGCCGGGGTCGCCGTCCTCCTTGGCGAGCAGCGAGGGGTTGGTGGTAGCGCCGGCGAGGACCCCCCAAGCGGCGATCTCCTCGACCTCGGAGACGCTGCCGGTGTCGACGAAGAGCCTCATGCGATGGCGCGGCTCATCCTACGTCGTTGGCCGGATCGATCCCCTCGGCCCGCGCGGCCTCCACCCACCCCTCGGCCTCGGAGCGAACCCGGCGCCCGCTCCACCCGAGCTCGGATCCGATCACTTCCGCGACCGGCCTCACCGCCTCGGCGTCGCGTAGCTGGGGCGCCGCCAGCACGCCGAGCCGGGTGCGCCGCAGCAGCACGTCTGACACCGAGCGCGCCTGCTCGAGCCGGGCCGCGATCGCGACCTCGGCGAGCAGGTCGGGCTGGCCGGCGACGATCGGCCGGGCGAGCTCGGGTCGCTCGGCGGCGGCCTCGAGCACGTTTCGCGCCGCGTGTCCGTAGCGAAAGACGAGCAACCGGCGCCAGCCCTCCGGGAGGTCTTGCTCCCGAAGCGTCGGAGGCAGCTCGAGGTCCCGCTCGGTGGCCGGCATCCCGAGCGGGATCTCGGCCGTGTGGCAGACGGCTTCGCGGCCCTCGCGCTCGACCATCCGGTCGACGACCTGCTTGGCCATCCGCCGCCAGGTGGTCAGCTTGCCGCCGGTGATCGTCAACAGCCCCGACGAGGTCTCATAGAGCTCCGCCCGGCGCGAGATGTCGACCGACTTGCGTGGATCGCCGGTCGAGATCAGCGGCCGCACCCCCGCATACGCCCCGGTGAGGTCGGCGACCGTCAGCTCGAGGCCGAAGAAGGAGTTGACGGCGTCGAGCAGGTACTCGACGTCCTGCCCCGAGGGCTGGACGTGGGCGAGGTCGCCCTCGTAGTCGCGGTCGGTCGTGCCGATCAGCGCCCGGCCGTACCACGGCAGCGCAAAGATCGTCCGGTCCTCCCCGGCGGGCACGATGCAGGCCGCGGTGCCGAGCGGCAGCCGCTCGAGGTCGATGGTCACGTGGGTGCCGCGGCTCGGCTTGATCCGGGGCACCTCCTCCTGCTCGAGGATCTCCTCCGGCCGGATGCGGTCCGCCCACACCCCGGTCGCGTTGACCACGTTCGTCGCCCGAACCTCGAACCGCTCGCCGCTCTCGACGTCGACGCAGGCGACCCCCTCTGCCCTGCCCGACTCCTCGAGCAGCTCGACCACCTCGGCGCCGTTCAAGACCACGGCGCCGAACCGCTCCGCCTCCCCCAGGACCGTGAGGACGAGGCGGACGTCGTCGGTCTGGCAGTCGTAGAACAGGTAGGCCTCCTTCGGGTCGCGCGGCGCCAGCGCCGGGACCAGCTCCGCGGTCTCGTCGGCCGGGATCGTGCGGTGACGATCGGGTGCCCAGTCCTCCTCCGCCGCCTGCTCGACCAGGCCGAGCTGGCGGGAGGCGCGCTCGTGCGCCTGGCGCTCGCGCCGCCCCTGGCCGACCCGAGTCGTCGCCATAACGTCGTACATGTTCAGCCCGATCCCGATCCGCCAGTTGCGCCGCTCCTCGCCGAGGGTCGGGACGAGGAACGGGACCGGGTAGACGAGGTGGGGCGCGAGCCGGACCATCAGCTGGCGCTCCAGAAGCGCCTCGCGGACGAGCCCGAGGTCGAAGTTCTGCAGATAGCGAAGGCCCCCGTGGACCATCTTCGAGGAGCGGCTGGAGGTGCCGGCGGCGTAGTCGTCGCGCTCCAGGAGCGCCACCGAGTAGCCGCGCGAGGCGGCGTCGAGGGCAACGCCGGCGCCGGTGATCCCGCCGCCGATCACGACGACGTCGAACGACTCGCCGGCGATCGCCTCCAGGGCGTCCTTCCGGGACAGCATCAGTCAGGCGCTCGCGGTCGTCGCCGGTCCATCTAGTCGAGGTAGGTCGCGGTCTCCGGGGCCGGGGCGCGAGCCGGGGCCGGCCGCTCCTGGACCGGCTCGCCGAGGTGGATCAGGCTGACGAAGCGCTCGCCCTCGCCGAGCCCGACCGCGGCCCTGCCGGCGTCGGTGCGGAGCACCTCGGGGGTGCGCCAGTAGCCGGCGAGGCCCCGCCCGTGGGCGGCCAGCAGGACGATATATGCGGCGCAGGCGGTCGCGTGCAGGTCCTCCTCGTCCTGCACCGGGTCGCCGGACACGACGCAGGAGCAGACCACCAGGGTCGGCGCCCGGTCGAGCTTCGGCGCAGACTCGGGCCCGGCGGCCAGCTTGAGGCGCTCCAGCGCTCGTGGGCCCAGCACCCGGAAGCGCCACGGATTGGTCAGGTTGTGGTTCGGCGCCCAGCGGGCGAGCTCGAGCAGCTGATCGACCTGGTCCCTCGGCAGGGGCAGGGGACGAAAGGCCTTGTGGGTGCGCCGGCTGCGGATCGCCGTCTCGACCTCCATGCGGGAACCGTACCCGGGCGGTTGCGGCTGGCGGCGCTACCCGCCGACGGCGGCCGCAACGGGGCGGCGGCGTAGGACCGTCGAAGCGCCCCGGCCCGGGCTGAGGGTGATGTTCCGCCGACGCGTCAGCTCGAGGCCTCCGCGGTCGGGGCGAAGCTCGTTGACGGCGAGGACCGCCCGCAGCACGATCTTCATCTCGAGGGTCGCGAAGCTCGCCCCCAGGCAGCGGCGCCGCCCGCCCCCGAATGGGATCCACGTGTAGGTGCCCGGGGGGTCCTCGAGGAAGCGCTCGGGCCGGAAGGCATAGGGGTCCGGGTAGATCTCGGGGTCGTGATGGAGCAGATAGGCATTGGCGACCAGGCAGACATCGGGCGGGTAGGTCCACCCGCCGATCTCGGCCGGCTCCTTGACCAGCCGGGGGGCCGCGTTGGGGAGCACGGGCCGTCTGCGAAGGGTCTCCTGGACGGTGGCGGTGAGATAGGCGTCGCCATCGTCGGCTTCGACCTCCTCGAGCAGGCGATCGACCACCTCCGGAGAGCGCGCCAGGCGCTCGAACGCCCAGGCAAGCTCCGAGGCGGTCGTCTCGTGCCCGGCGACGAGCAGGGTCATCAGCTCGTCGCGCAGCTCCGAGGGCGACATCGGCGAACCATCCTCGTGGTGGGCGGCGAGCAGCATCGCCAGCACGTCGTCCCGGTCGCCGCCGTCGCCTCGCCGTTCGTCGATCAGCTCGAACAGCAGCGCGTCGGCCTCCTCGCGCAGGCGCACGAAGCGCGCCCACGGGCCGCGGCCACCGAGGCCCTGCTGGAGGGCGGGGATCATGCTCGCCGGCCGGGCGCCGAACTCGAGGATCGCCGTCAGGCGGTCGCGCAAGCCGTCGAGCCGCCGGCCGGGATCGAGCCCGAAGACCGCCCGCAGGATCACCTCCAGGGTCAGGGCCTGGAGCCGGGGATGAAGCTGGATCGGCTCGCCGCGCGGCCAGGCCGCCACCTCGCGCTCGGCGACCTCGCGCATCAAGTCGGAGAGCCGCTCCATGCTCTCGCCGTGGAACGCCGGGAGCATCAGCTTGCGCTGCTCGATGTGAGCGGCCTCGTCGAGGAGAAGGATCGAGTTCCGACCCACCACGGGCTCGAGGATTCGCGCTCCCTCGCCGGGATGGAGGACCTCCGGCGGCGCCTTGAACAGCTCCTTGATCTGCTCCGGGTCGGAGAGCATCACGAACGGCGGCGCCGCCAGGAGCCGGATCGTGAAGCGCTTGCCGTAGCGCGACCGGCATCGCTCCAGGAAGGCGATCGGGCGAGCCCACCAGCCAAGGGTCTGGACCCAGCTGGGCTGGCGCGGACCGGGTGGTAGCGCTCCGGGCATCAAGCCTCGCGTTCCCCTGCCCCAAACATACGCCGTTCGGGCGGCGCCGCTGTGTGTCGATGCGCACACATCTAGGGCAGCCGGCGGCGGTACCAGAGGAAGCCGCCGGCCAGCGCCGCCACGAGCGCCGCGAAGCCCCCCGCCACGTACAGCGCCATGCCGCGGTCGCGGCCGTCCTCGAGCGCGGACCCATCCCCCCGCGGTACCGAGGCGCTGACCCGCAGCCCCGAGACACGGTCCCGCCCGGCGCCCGCCCCCTGCGAAGGCCCGGCCGGGCCACTGCTCGTCGCGGCGCCGATCGAAGCCCGCCCGGTGGAGCCCGACCCCGAGGCGCCACGCCCGGCCCGCTCGCGGCCCGGCTTGCCGGCGCCACCCGAGCCATCCCGGTGGCGAGCTTCGCTCGAGCCCGAGCCGGCGCCCGTCGGAGCAGCGGGCACCGCGGCGAGCGGAAACGGCTTGCGATTGACCGCCAGCAGCGCCTGAGCGGTGACCCAGACCGGAGTCTGGTCGCTCGCCGCCGAGTAGCGATAGTGGCCGTCGCCGGCCTGCTGGCGAGCCAGGTAGTCGAGCGGGGAGCGGCCCGCCTTGCGGACCGCGACCGGGTTGGCCCCCGCGGCCGCAAGCCCCTGCACGGCCCAGGCGGTGGACTGGGAGTTCGAGGCGCCCGTCCCGGCAAGCGCGAAGCCGCCGCCGCGCTGCTGGACTCGACGCAGGTAGGAGGCGCCCCTCCGGGTCGCGCGACCTCGTCCCGTGGCCGCCGCCAAGCCCTGGAGCGCGGCTCCGGTGCTGTCGGGGTCGCTTCCCGCAGCGGGCTGGAAGCCCCACCCGCCGTCCGAGTTCTCGGCGTCGCGCAGCCAGGCGGCCGAGCGGCCGAGGGCCGAGCGCGGGAGGCCGGCAGCCCGCAGCGCCAGGATCCCGAACGCGGTCAGGTTGACCTGGCCCTCGAACGACCCGCTTCGCGACCGCCGCCGGCGCAGCTCGACGACCAGGTCGCGGCCGCCGAACCGGCGCACGCCGAGGCCGGCGCCGTCGAGCGCCAGGATGGTCCGCTCGAGATCCCCCGTCGAGCGCAGGCCGTCGACCTGCGTTCGCAGGAAGCCGATCGGCGAGTGGCCGCCACGGCGGATGTCCAGCGGGCTTCGCCCGGCGGCCTCAAGCCCGAGCGAGGCCCAGCCTGTCATCGCGGCGCTGGACTTGCTCCCGGGCGACGCCGGAAACCCGCCGTCGGGGTTCTGGGCTCGCTCCAGCCACCGCCATCCCGAGGCGCTCCCGCGAGCCGCGGCTGTGCCCGCGATCCCACCGAGCAGCAGCGCCACGCAGAGCGCCGCGAGCGGGGCGGTCGTGGTCGGCGCCTGCGATCGCCGTGGGCCATCCCGCCACCGGAACTCGAATCGACTCCGGTACCGGGAGATCATCCGGACCAGCGCGGGGCCGGCGGCAAGCGCAAGTCCGACGTTGCCGGCCGCGTGGGCGATGTTGAAGGGCACGCCGCGCGCCGAGATTGCCAGGTAGCGATCGAGGGACTGCTCGCCGCCATAGCCGACCATCACGGAGAGGTCCAGCAGGGCTCCGTAAGCGAGCCCGGCGGCACCGCAGGCGACCGCGAGCCCGACCCGTCCGAGGCGGCGGCGGGTGAGCGAGGCGAGCGCGGCGCCCCCGAGCCCCACCAGACCCCAGCCGGCCATCTCCCACGGGGTCCAGGGGCCCTGGCCGAGCCACAGGTTGGAGACCGCCGCCGCCAAGGCTCCGACCGCGAAGCCCGGCGCCGCGCCAACCGCGTAGCCGGTGATCAATGCGATGTCGGTCGTCGCCACCACGTTCGGGATCGCCGCGAACACGAGCCGGCCGGCGACCGCCAGGGCCGCCAGCGCCGCGACCAGGGCCACCATCCGGGCCGGCGGACGCGAGCGCTCGTACCAGGCGAATCCCCCCACCAGGACGAGGGCGAGCAGGGCGTAGGCGGGGAGCTGCCAGGTCATTCGCGGACCAGCCGCGCTCGGAGGAGCTCGGCCCCGGCCGCCGCGGAGATCGTCCCCTCGACCCCGAGGATGCGCGCCACCTCGGTGGCGAAGTACCAGCCTCCCGAGAGGACGTCGGCCGCCGGGCCGTCGGCGATCACCCCACCGTCGCCGAGCAGGACCACGCGGTCGGCGAACGAGGCGGCGAACTCGACGTCGTGGGTGGCGATGACGACCGCGGCTCCCTTCCCCGCCAGCTCCCCGACCCGGTCGGCGAGCTCCCCCTTGCGGGCGCGATCCATGCCACGGGTCGGCTCGTCGAGGCAGATCAGCCCCGGCAGGGTGTCGGGGTCGGAGCGGCCCGCCATCACGATCGCGAGCGCCAGCCGCTGGCGCTCGCCGCCCGAGAGGTCTCGCGGATCCGCCCCGGCCGCCCAGCCGAGGTCGACCGCGGACAGGGCTCGGCGCCCGACCTCCCCCGGGAGCTCCTCGTCGACCCGCTCGCGCACCAGCAAATCGGTGGGGCTCTGGGCGAGCAGAGCGCAGCCGCGGGGCGTCGAGACCCGGCCTCGAACTGGCGCCAGACGGCCAGCGGCCGCCCGCAACAGAGTCGTCTTGCCGGCCCCGTTGCGCCCCATCAAGGCGACCCGCTCGCGAGGCGCGACCGCGAGATCGACGCCGCGCAGAACGTCGCTCGGGGAGTCGCCTCGGTCGAGCTCCACCCAGAGGTCGCGAGCGTCGAGCGCCGGATCGGCGGGCCGAGGCGGCCCGCGGTGGTTCGCGCCGTTGGTCGCCGGCGGCCCGATCGGCGACCGCGGGGCGTCGATCCCCACCCGCCGAAGGGCTCCGCGGGCGCGCTTCACCCCGACCGGCGGCGGGCCCAGGCCGGCGAGGTCGAACAGGCGGGCGCCCGGCGTGGCCAGCGCGCCGTCGGTTCGCAGCGCCCACGCGAGGAATCCCTCGGGGTCGCCGTCGAAGGCGACCCGACCCGCCGCCATCGCCACCACCCGGTCCGCCGCCGTCAGGCAGCGCTCCAAACGATGCTCGGCGAGCACCACGGCCATCCCCCACTCCTCGTTGAGGCGACGTAGCAGGGCGATCAGCTCGTCACCGGCGACCGGGTCGAGCTGCGATGTGGGCTCATCCAGCAACACCAGCCGCGGTCGGCCGACCAACGCCGCCGCCAGGGCGACCCGCTGCAGCTCGCCGCCGGAGAGGGTGTCGACGGTGCGATCGAGGAGCTGCGGGATCGCCAGGGCGAGCGCAACCTCCTCGACTGCCCGCGCGCGGGCGGCCGGCGAGGAGCCGCGCATCTCGAGCGGCAGCTCGAGCTCTCCCCGCACCGTGGTCGAGACGACCTGGGTCTCCGGGTCCTGGGCGACCAGGCCGACCGCGCCCCCGAGCGCAGCGGGCCCGTGATCGCGGACGTCGAGTCCCGCCACCTCCACCTCGCCGGCGACCTCGCCCCCGTGATAGTGCGGGACCAGGCCGCAGCAGGCGCGCAGGAGCGTCGTCTTGCCCGACCCGGAGCGGCCCGCGACGACGACCAGCTCGCCCGGCTCGATCTCGAGGTCGACGCCCCGCAGGCAGTCGGACTCCGCGCTCGGGTAGCGGTAGCCCAGCGACTCGATCCGGACCAGGGGCTCGCTCAACGACGGTGCCTCCGGCGAGCGGACGCGAACGGAAACGCGGCGGCGAGCGGTATCCAGGCGGCGAGGAGAAGGGTCGCCCGATCCGCGTCCAGGCTGACCAGCGGATAGGCGTCGAACGACCCCAGCCCGGCGGCGCGGGCGACCAGCCCGGTCGCCGCGATCGCCAGCCCGGCGGCGAGAAAGCGGCTGTCGTGGCGGGATCGACGGGCGCCGCGGGCCGACCCGGGCGGGCCGTTCGCGTAGCCGCGCAGCTCGAGCGTCGAGGCTACGTCGACGGCGCGATCCAGCGAGCCCGCGACCAGCCGCCTGGCGAGGGCCGCGCGGCCGACCGGGGCCGCGCCGGGGCCGCGGAGCGCCGCGGCCTCGCCGAGTCGCAGATAGTCCGCCGCCGCCAGCGGCACCAGGCGCGCGATCAGCGTCGCGGTCAGGGCCGAGCGGCGAGCGAGCGGGCGCAGGAGGCGGAGGACCCGGTCGGGATCGACGCTGGCGCAGTGAACCGCGAACGCCATCATCACGACGACGATCCGCAGGGCGAGGACCGCTCCCTCGGCGAGCGCCTCGGCGCTGACGTCCGTCGAGCCGAGCAGCGGCAGCCAGAGCCCGTGAAAGATCACCGTGTCCCCGCGCTGGGAGACGAGGCCGTTGATCGCGATCACGAACGCGCCCAGCGCCAGGCCCCAGCGAGCGGCCGCCCACAGGGCCCGCCCGGCCCTGGCGCCGAGCCCGGCGACGATCGTGGCCGCCGCAGAGGCGGCGAGCAGGATCGGATTCGAGAAGGCGAACGCGACGATCGCAAACGAGCCCAGGTACACGGTCGCCGACAGGGCGCCGGCGTCGCCGAGCGGGGTGCGGCGCGGCGCGTAGGCGAGCGGCGACCTCATCCCGCCTCCGGCCCCTGGAGCGGCAGCGCCACCGAGCGCCCGTTCCCGGGCGCGGCAACCGCGTAGCGATCTCGCAGGTCCCGCCGATCGAGCAGGTTTGCCGCGCGCCGCACCGCCGGTGCTCCGGAGCCGGTGACGATCCAGGTTGGCGGCGCGTCGCCGGGCTTCAGGGCCGCCACCAGGCCCGCCCGGGAGCCGAGGTCGCCGGCCGGCGCGGCGGTGGGATCGAGAGCCGTGAGCGCGTAGGAGGCCCCGATCGGGCGCTCGAAGGCGGCGAACACCCCGTTCGCGGCGGGGCCGCCGCGCAGGCCGTCGACCGCTCGGTCATCGCGCACCTCGTTCCACGGGCCGACCAGGATTCGCGGCCCCTCTTGCCCGCCGGTCGGCGCTCGCCCTCGCCGATCGATCCGCGCCTCGACGCCGGCTTCATCGAGCCGGGCCGCAACCGTGGCGCACGCGCCGCCCCCGTCGAGGCACTCGACGAGCACCGGCGCGCGGTCCACCGAGGCGGACGCCTGCGCGAACGGCTCCGGCCACGATCCGACCACCGCGGGGACCCGCATCGCGTCGGTCCAGTCCCGGTAGTCCCACCAGATCCGATCGCCCCCGCGGACCCGGACGTCGGCGGCGCCAACCGGCGACTCGACCCCGTTGACGTAGAAGAACCAGTCGAACCGCCGGCCCCCCCGCTCGGCCCCGGCGACGCCGTCGATCGACTGAACGAAGCCGCCGCCGTAGCGTGTCGTCAGCTCGGCGTCTCGATCGAGCAGCCGGATCACCGTCTCGGACTCCGGCGGGTCGTCGTCGGCGGCCTCGACGAGCGTCCTCGAGCCATAGTCTCGGGTGACGGTCAAGGTCGCAGCGCCCTCCGACGACTCACCCGGGCCGAAGCCGCACCCGGCGAGGGCGACGGCGCAGCCGAGCGCCGCCGCCCCAGCCAGGCCGCGGCCCGACCTCACCTCCTGACCACCTGCTCACAGTTCGCCGAGATCTGGTCGTCGCGGTCGTCACGATCGAGGATCACCCGATCGAGTCCGCCGCCGCACCCAACTCGATCGCGCCCGCCGCTTCGCAGGTCGATCTCGTCGCCGCCACCCCGGGCCCAGATCGAATCCCAGCCGCGGGTGCCCTCGATCTGGTCGGCCAGGTCGCTGCCGAGGATCCGCCTGCCGTGAGCACCCGGGCAGATCGACTGATCGGCGGCGACGCATACCCCGACGCTGTTCGAGGGGATCGCGTGCGAATCGGTCGCCCGGAGCGCATGGGTTCCGGCTGCCGCGGTGACCATCGTGCGCCCCCCGGCGTCGGTGGGAGCGGAAGCGCCGGTCACCGACGCGCCCGCCGCCGCATGGCGGGTCCCGTCGTCCGCGTATGAATGGACGGTGACCTGGAACGGCGTGTTCGGCTTCGCCCTGGCCGGCGCCTGGAGGGCGAGCTCCGCCGGCGGCGGGAAGCCGGGCGTTCGGTACCAGAGGACGTCGTCACCCTGACGCACCTTGAGCTGGCTGCCGGAGACCTGGGCGCCGATGTGGTTGCGCTTCACGTACCAGTAGGCGTTTCCACGGGAGGCGAAGCCCCCGATTCCGCAGACCCCGAGGCCGAACCCCTGGTCAGCGAAGGCGTCGGTCACCGACAGGGGGCGCAGATCGGGGGTGCTCGGGAGCGCGTCCTTGACGGCGCCGAGCGCCGTCGAGCCGTTGAGCTTGACGCGGTCGCCGCTGCCCCCGGTTCCCTGACCGAAGCACTCGGCATCCGGGTCGGTGGCGAGCGTCACCGTCCCCGTGTACTGACGAAGCTCCGCCAGCGTTTTGCCTTGAGTGTTGACGACCCGAAGGTCGACTCCCCTGGTCTCAGCCAAAGCGGAGCTCGACCACAGCAACAGAGATGCGACGGCGACGGCGGCGATCCCGCCGAGCCGGAATCCAGGTATGACCATGTGAGCCACCCTTCCCTCGAGGGTTTATGTGGCTGGCCGGGGCCAGGTCTCCTGGCTTCCGGGATCGACGCCGCGCCTTCCCAGGGACGCTTGGGCGTCCCCAGTGGCTCGACTCGCGTCATGCGACGTCGCGCTCCCCGGTCACAGTGGCGGGACCGCGCCGGCTTCGCACCGGACTTCCCTTGACCACCGACCGTATGTCAGGACGAGTCTATCCGGCGCCGCGCTAGCCGGCGCGCTGCTCGATCTTGCGCTGGAGGTCCTCGACGACCTCGGGCATCGACTTCCGCATCCGCGACAGCTCCCAGTGCTCGATCTTGATCACCCTCAGTCGCGAAGTGGCGATGACGGTCGCCGATCGCTCTTGCTTCTCGAGCAGCCCCTGCTCGCCGAACACGTCCCCCGGGCCGAGGTCGGCGAGGTGCTGGCCGTCGCGCTCGACCTTCGCGGTCCCCTCCTCGATCGCGAAGAAGTGGTTCGAGTAGCCGCCCTCCTTGACCACCACCTCGCCCTCGGCGAACTCGTCCGTGGTCGCGAACGGGGCGATCTTCCCGAGCTTTTCGTCGGGTACGTCCGCGAACAGCGGGATCGTCTTCAGCAGGCTGACGTCCAAGGCTCCTCCGGTTCGGTCAGCACGCAACCTAACCGATGCGGGCCCGAGCCGCCACCGCCCTGAGCAATCTGAATCGAGCCGCCCGGCCACCGCGGTGGCCGGAGCTCGGCTAAAGGCTCTCGGCCTGGATATCGAGGCTGAAGCGGACCTCGTCGTCGACGAAGTCGGCGTCGAGCAGCTTGTCGTCGAGGAACTCGGCGGCCTCGGGGTCGACGAAGATCCGCTCGGCCTCGAGCACCTCGTCGCCCTCCTCGGGCCCGGCCACAACGGAGAGTCGCAGGTCGGTGCGCGGCGCTCGGCCGTCGGCTTCGGTGCTGAGCTCCTGGGTGATCCGAAGGCCCGCTCCCTCGGGCAGCCCCGGTGAGCCGACGATGCCCTTGATCGCGGCCGCGGCATCCTCAGTGATCGCAAGCAACCCTCGCCACTCCTTCGAATCGGAAACGCGACGCGACCCTAGCTCAAACGGCCCAGGCTGCGAACGCGGTGCGCCGTTCGTGCCGAGCCGACGCCGTGGGGAGTCTCTCTCGGAGGATCTCGGTCCACCCTGGGCCTTCAGTCGATCGGCGAGCCACGGCCGATCCCGATAGGCTCGCGCAGGCAGCGTTCACGACCGAGGAGAGTCGCCATGCCCCCTGCAAAGAAGACCGCATCCCGCCGTCGAGCTGCGGCTCGCAAGTCCTCCGCCGCCAAGGAGCCGGCCGCGCTGAGGCGCCTCAACAATTCGTTGGAGGGAGCCCAGGACGCGCTGGCGGCGCTCCGCAAGGACGTCAGCCGGGACGTCGGCCCAGGCGCCCGCGGCCTCTACAAGATCGTCGAGAGGTTCGTCAAGGAGGCCAGGCGCGACAGCCGCAAGCTGAGCTCGGCGCTTCAGCGCGATATCGAACGGGCGCAGAAGCGACTGGCGACCAAGCCTCGCTCGAGGACGACGACCCGCAAGGCCTCGGGGCGCTCCACCGCTCGCCGGAGCACCACCCGCCGCAGCACATCAGGAACGCGGCGGAAGGCTTCCGGGGGCTCCACCGCCCGCCGGAGCACCACCCGCCGCAGCACATCAGGAACGCGGCGGAAGGCCTCGGGGGGCTCCACCGCTCGCCGCAGCACCGCCCGCCGCAGCACATCAGGAACGCGGCGGAAGGCTTCCGGGGGCTCCACCGCCCGCCGGACTGCCTCCCGCGGCGGCGGACGCACGCGCCGCTCCTAGTCGCCGCCGCCCACCGGTCGGGTCGCGGCGGGCCGAATCGCCCCAGGGCCAATCAAGGCGACCGCCGGACTGCTATCCCGGCCCCAAGCCGAGCCACTCGCCGGCGTCAAGCACCCGGACCTCAACCTCCGGCGCCACGCGGGCGGCCTCGCGGGCGAAGCGACCGCCGGCGTCGGTGGTCAACCACGGCCACAGCCGGGGAGCGCCGACCGGCGTGTAGGTGCCCCAGTGGATCGGCACCGCAACTCGCGGCCGCAGCATGCGCAGGGAAGCGGCCGCCGTGATCGGATCCAGGTGCCCGGGGCCGAGCCGCGGGCCCCATCCCCAGACGGGTAGCAGCGCCAGGTCCAAGCGGTCACCGATCGCCCGCATCTCCTCGAACAGCTCGGTGTCACCGGCGAAGTAGATTCGCGGGCCGGCTTCGATCACGTAGCCCAGCGACCCCGACTTGCCGGCGCCGAGTCGACCTCCGGTTCCGTGGCGCGCCGGCACGGCCACGACACGCAGGCCACCGACCGCCAGGCTCTCGCCCTCGCTGAGCTCGACCACATCGGCGAAGCCCCGGCGTCCGAGGAAGCGTCGCGACCCCGCCGGCGCGACGATCGGCGTCTCGGGTGGGAGCCGTCGCAGCGAGCGGACGTCGAGGTGGTCGTAGTGGAGGTGCGAGATCAGGACCGCGTCCGGGCTCTCAGCTGCGCCCAGCGGCCCCAGGGGAGACCGACGGCGTAAGAATCCGAGCAGGTGGCCGCGGAGCAGGGGATCGGTCAGCAGGCAGGCACCCGCCGCCTCGATCGCGACCGTCGAGTGCCCGAGATACGTGATCCTCGCGCTCAGGCGCCCGCCCCGCGCTCCGCCTGCTCGAGCTCGCCGTACTCGGCGGCGTAGAGGAAAACGGGTCTTGAAGCCATGGCCTGCTCCTTTGGTCTTGATCGGACCGCGCTCCGCGGCGGCCGGTGAGCGCTGGGGGTCGCGAGCACCACATCACATCACGTGAGCGGACGATTTCGCGCCACAGAGGCCCGGATATGGTGCTCGCATGGAAGGGGCATCGGGCGACATCGAGGCCTCCGAGCCGGCTTCGATCGGGGGCCGGCTGCTGCGGATCGGAGCCTGGGTGGGCGCCGTTGCGGCGCTGGTCGGAGTGCTGAACCTCCTCGGCGTGCCGGTCGCCGATTGGCTGCGCTCGCTGTTCAAGAAGGTCGCCGAGGTCCCCGCCTGGGCGGTCGGCGCCGGCGTGCTGCTGGAGACGCTCCAGACGACCCTCGCGGCCCTGGTCTGGCTGGCGATCCTGCGCGCCGCCTTCCCCCGCGCGGAGGTTCGGTTCCGTCTCGTCCTGGCCTCCTACGCGACCGCGGTCGCGCTCAACGACTTCCTCCCCGCCAACCTCGGCACCTGGGTGATGCTGGTAATGCTGGCCACGCTGATCGCGGGAGCCACGTTCGCCGCCGTGTTCTCGGGGCTGGTGGTTGAGAAGATCCCGTTCTCCATCCTCAATGTCGCGCTCTACCTCTACCTGTTCCTGTCGGTCAGCGGATCGTTCTCGATCAAGCTCGGCTTCGTCGCCGATCACTCGGCGCTGCTGGCGCTCATCGTCGGAGGCGGGATCGTGCTGCTGGTCCTCCTGGCCCGGATCTTCTGGCGACGGCTGGCCAAGCTCCGAGCCCAGCTCGCCGCCGGCGGAGCGATCCTCCGCCGGCCGCGGACCGCGCTGGTCCGCCTCGGGCTGCCGGCGTTGGGGAGCTTCCTGGCTCGGCTCGGGATCATCGCCGTCTTCCTGGGCGCCTACGGTATCCCGGTGAGCTTTCAGACGGTGGCCTCGGTGAGCGCCTCGAACTCGGTCTCGAACAGCGTCTCCGTCACCCCCGGAGGCGTCGGGGTGACCCAGGCGATGAACACCGCGGCGCTCGCCAACTCGACCAGCACGAGCACCGCGACCGCCTACTCGGTGGCCCAGCAGCTGATCGTCTCGGCCTGGGACGTGATCTTCGCGATCGTCCTGGTCTCCTGGGTCTTCGGGTGGTCGGGAGGCCGTGAGCTGGTGCAATCCTCATACGGGCAGGCGAAGGTGAAGAGCCGCGACCTGAAGCAGCAGCGTCGCTCCCGCCGTCGCGGCGAGGTCCCCGAGCCGTGAGCGCGCCCGCCGGAGGAGAGCGGTCCGGCTGGCAGCCGTCGAGGCCGAAACTGCGCCCGGCGCGGCTCGCCGTTTCCTGGCTGGTGACGACCGCCGCCGTCTACGCGGCGGCGGCGATCGTCCCGGGCGTCAGCCTGGTCGGTGTCGGGGGCGCCTTCCTGGTCGCCGCGGTGATCGCCGCCGTCAATGCGATCCTGCCGCCGCTGGTGGCGGCTCTTCGGCTGCCGTTCGCGCTCATCTCCGGCTTCCTGGCGATCCTCGTCGTCGACGCCGTGGCGCTCCGGGTCGCCCACGAGGCGCTGCCGGACGTGATCGGCGTGGACGCGTTCGGCAGCGCCCTGCTCGCGGCGCTGGTGATCGCCGCCGTCTCCCTCGTCCTCCAGGTGGCGGCGGGCACCAACGACGACGACGAGTATGCACTCCGGGTGATTCAGCGGGTGGCGCGCCGCCAGGGCGCCGCGGCGCCCACCGACGTCCCCGGGATCATCTTCCTCGAGATCGACGGGCTCGCCCTGCCCGTGCTGCGGCACGCGATGCGCGACGGAAGCGCACCGACGATGGCGCGATGGGTCGCCGAGGACGGCTACCGGATGGCCGAGTGGGAGCCGGACCTCTCCTCCCAGACCGGGGCCAGCCAGGCCGGGATCCTGCTTGGATCGAACGAGGACATCCCGGCCTTCCGATGGGTGGAGAAGGAAACCGGGAGGCTGATCGCCTGCTCGGCGCCCGACGACTGCGCGGAGATCGAGCGAAGGCACGCGAGCGGCGTCGGCCTGCTCAAGGACGGGGGCGCGAGCCGCGGCAACCTGCTGTCGGGCGAGGCCGATGAGGTCATCCTCACGGTCAGTCGCATGGACGCCGAGCGAGGCGCTAACCCCGGATACCGGGCGTTCTTCGCCAACGGCTTCAACGTCACCCGGGCGCTGGTCCTGTTCGCCTGGGAGGTGCTGCTCGAGTGGACCGCGGCGATCCGCGCGGCGCGGCGCGACGTGCGCCCCCGTGGGCACCGGGGCGGCATCTACCCGCTCCTGCGCGCGACCATGTGCGTGCTCGTCCGGGACCTGATCACCTATGGCGTCCTCACCGACATGATGTTCGGGCGCCCGGCCGTCTACGCGACCTTCTCGAGCTACGACGAGGTCGCGCATCATTCGGGGCTCGAGCGCGCCGACACGATGGAGGCCCTGCGCAAGCTCGACCAGCAGTTCGGCCGCATCGAGCGGGCGCGCCAATTCGCCCGCCGCCCCTACGAGATCGTGGTCCTCTCCGATCACGGCCAGACCCAGGGCGCCACCTTCAAGCAGCGAAACGGCTACGGCCTCGACGACCTCGTGGAGCGATCGTTGTCCGGCGGACGGGTGGCGGGGATCGCCGGCGGAGACGAGCAGCGCGCGATGGCCGGACATGCGGTCGAGGAGGCGACCGGTCGGGCGGCCTCCAAGCGCCCCAAGAACGACGTCTCCGATCGCCAAGTCGTCGTCCTCGGCTCCGGCAACCTCGGGCTGGTCTACCTGATGGAGCAACCGCGCCGCCTCACCCTGGAGGAGCTGAGCCAGCGGCATCCGAAGCTGATCCCGGCGCTTCGCGAGCATCCGCACGTCGGCTGGCTCCTGGTTCGGTCCGCCGAGCACGGCCCAGTCGCGCTCGGGGCAGACGGAGCGCATTACCTGGCCGACTCCAGGGTCGAGGGAGACGATCCGCTGGCCTGCTTCGGGCCCGGCGCAGCGCGCCACCTCGTGCGTACCGACGGCTTCGCGCACGCGCCGGACGTCCTGGTCGGAAGCTTCTACGACCCCGAGCTCGACGAGGGCTGCGCGTTCGAGGAGCTGATCTGCTTCCACGGCGGGCTCGGCGGACCGCAGACGCGGCCTTTCATCCTCCACCCCGAGCACCTGCCGCTTCCAGCCGGGCCGATCGTCGGCGCGGCCGCGGTCCACGAGCTGCTGTCCAGCTGGCGCCGAGCGCTGCAGCGCGTCGACGAGGCGGCGGGAACATCCGCCGGCCTCGCTGCGACGACGCCGGACTGACGGTCGCCGCGCATCTGAGCTCCTCTCGGTCTGGCTTCAGCCTGGTGCCTGGTGCCTCGCGCCAGGCCGCTCAGGCCGCGGTCTAGTCGACGCTGATGCTGCCGTACATCCCCTGCGCGTAGTGGCCGGGGAGATTGCAGAACATCACGTACTTCCCCGGGCTCAGCTTGACCGTCGCCCGCTTGGTCGCGCCCGAGGCGACGTCCGGGATCTCCCCGGGGGACTGGAGCTTTGCCTCATCGACAGATCCGTCCGGCTTCGTCGGGAGCTGGGATGGGTCGGCGTCGGTCCTCGCGAGGACGAGTTCGTGTGGAAGCTTTCCCTCGTTGACGGCGGCGAGCTTCAGCTTGCCCGCGGTGGCTGTCGCGCTCTGGGGC
>JAHEXV010000081.1 GCA_023251935.1 bacterium
CGGGGACAGCGCGATCAGCTCGGCGAGCACCGGTTCCGCCAGCTCCGGACGACAGCGAACGGCCAGCCGGATCAACCCCGCCTCGCGCGGCGGCGCCAGCGCGATCCCCCGTCCTTTCGGCGCCCCGCCGGACCGAGCGACTCGTCGAGCCGCTCGACGAGCCGACGCTCGTCCGCGTTCAGGCCGGAGGGCACGTAGACGTCGAGCACCACGTGCTCGTCACCGCGGCTCCGGCCACGGAGCGAGGGCAGGCCCAATCCCTCGAGCACCACCCGCTCGCCGGGCTGGGCACCCGCGGGGACCTCGACCTCGCGCTCTCCGTCGAGGGTCGGGACGGTCGCCTTGCCGCCCAGCATCGCGCGGGTCGCGGGAATCTCGACCACCGCGACCAGATCCTGGCCATGGCGCTCGAAGCGCTCGTCGTCGGCCACCAGCACCTCCACGTAGAGATCCCCGGTGCCGGTGGCGACCTCGCCCGCGTGGCCCGCCCCCGAGATCCGGATCCGCTGACCCGACTCGATCCCGGGTGGAACCTCCACCTCCCAGGTCCGGGAACGCACGGTTCGACCCTCCCCACCGCACTCCTCGCAGGGCTGCTCCGGAATCCGCCCCTGGCCGTCGCAGGCGGGGCAGATCCCGGTTCGGACCAGCTGGCCGAACGCGGTCCGGACCACCTCGCGCAGCTCGCCGTTGCCGCCGCAGGTCTCGCAGGCCCGGATCGGCGTCCCCGGCTTGGCACCGTTTCCCCGACAGCGCTCACAGGTCGATACCGCCTCGAAGGAGACCTCTCGGCTGGCGCCGGCCAGGACCTCCTCGAGGCTGAGCTCGATGCGGGCGGCGACGTCGCCGCCCCGGGCCGTCCCGGGCCGGCCGAATCCGAACAGCTCGCCGAACAGCGGGTCGCCGCGGCCGAAGAAGGCCGACAGCACGTCCTCGAAGCTGCCAAATGCAGCGCCCTGGGGCGCCCACCCCCTGGAGCTCAGGCCCTCGTGGCCGAATCGGTCGTAGGTGCCACGCCGGTCGGGGTCGGAGAGGACCTCGTAGGCCTCGGCCGCCTCCTTGAACTTCTCCTCGGCCTCGGGGTCGTGCCTGTTGACGTCCGGGTGCAGCTCTCGCGCCAGCCTCCGGAACGCCCTCTTCACGTCCACGTCTGCCGCTCCCCGGTCCACGCCGAGGACCTCGTAGTAGTCGCGCTTCACCGGCGGTTCAGCCTTCGTAGACCGTCTCGAAGAACCGCGATAGGCGACCGGCTGCGTCGCGAACCGAGACGATCGCCGTCGCGTAGTCCATGCGCAGCGGCCCGAGCACGCCGACCGTGCCGAGGTTGCGGTAGCCGAGCCCGTAGTTGGCGCCGACCACGCTCACCGAGCGGAGCTCGGGAGTCGGGTTCTCGTCGCCGATCCAGACGAACACCGAGCGCTCGTCGAGGGCCGACCGCAGAGCCCGCAGCAGCCCCGCTCGCCGCTCGAGCGCCCGCATCAGCGCGTCCACCCGGGGCAGGTCGCCGGCATGGTCCTCGGAGAGCAACCGCGCGGCGCCCTCCAGATAGAGATCCGCCTCGGGGCGCTCCTCGAGCCCCGAGAACGTGTCGCCGATCTCGGCGAGGAATCCGACCTCCCCGCCGTCGAGCACGGGGTCGGCGAGCCGGTCGGCGATCATTCTGGCGCCGAGGCCGAGGCCCGACAGTCGCTCGTTCAGGTAGCTCGACGCCCACCCGACGAGACCGGGGTCGAGCGGCTCGGAGAAGGTGAAGATGCGCTTCGTCACCGCGCCGTTCGACGCGATCACCACCACCATCACGACCCTCGACTGGAGCAACAGCACCTCGACCCGGTGGATGCGCGCGGTGCTCGGGGGCGGCGCCGTCGCCAGGGCGAGCAGATCGGTGATCCGCGAGAGCTCGGCGGTCGTCTCCCTCATCGCCTCGTCCACCTCGCGTCGGACCTGGGTCTCGTCGAGGCGACCGCCCGGCGGCGCCTGCGGGCGCAGGCCCGACGCCAACAGGGCGTCGGCGTAGAAGCGGTAGCCGGCGTCGGTGGGGACCCGGCCCGCCGAGGTGTGCGGGTGCGTCAGGTAGCCGGCGCGCTCGAGCTCGGCGAGCTCGGCCCGCACCGTCGAGGCGCTCCAGTCCACCTCCGCGCAAGCCGCAAGCGACTTCGACCCCACCGGTTTCCCCGAATCGAGGTACGAGTCGACCACCAGCCTCAGAACGCGCTGCTGACGTTCGGACAGCATCAGGGAACCCATTCTAGGAGCGAGCGAGGCGATCGCCTCGAAGGGAGCGGGCGGGGATCGCCTTTGGCCGGGACCCAGCGGTACCCGCCCGGGCACCGATCGGTACCCGCCGCCGTTGGCGATCCCCGCCGCCCCCTGGCGGCTGGCATCTAGAGGATTGGTGCCTTTGGATGGGGGGCCTCCCCACCCAGCCGTATCCGGCTAGTCGAGCTCGAGCTCCGCCGAGGCGTTGCGGATGATCCGGTTGTCGCCCTGGGCGGCTTCCGTGTCGGTGACGATGCGGCCGTTCGAGGCGTCCCTGACCGTCGCCGTGACGACGATCTCCTGCTCCGGAAACCCCATGCCGCGGAACTGGACCGAGAGCCGCTTCAAGGCCCGCGGGTCGTCGCCCAGGGCATCGGTGTGGGCGCGCGCCACCTGCGCCATCGAGTAGAGGCCGTGGAGGATCACGCCGGGCAGCCCGACCGACTTCGCGAACTCGGGGTCGATGTGGATCGGATTCGGATCGCCCGACGCCTCCGCGTAGCGCTTGGTCAAGCCCGCGTCGGGGGTGACCCTCAGCTCCGGAAGCGGGTCGCCGTGCTTGAGGTCGCTCATCGCCACTCCCCTCTCATACCGCACGGACGATGTCCGTCCAGGTGCCGCGAACCGTCTCCAGGCTGTCCTGGTTGGTGGATACGGACTCGAACACGTAGAACCCCCGTCCGTCCTTCTCGTAGATCTCCTTGCAGCTCGCGACGGTCGTGATCACATCACCGGCGCAGACCGGCTCGGCCCACTCGAACTCCTGGCCGCCGTGGACCATGGCGGGGAGGTTGATCCCAACCTCGGGGTCGAGGATCGCCGGCCCCAGCGCGGGCGCGCTGTAGACGACGCAGAACATCGGCGGCGCGACCTGGTCGCGAAAGCCCGCCGCCTTGGCGGCCTCCGGGTCGTGATAGACGGGGTTACGCTCGCCGACCGCGTGCGCGTACTGGTCGATGCGCTCCGCCTCGACCTCGAACGAGGCCGCCGGCCACCGCTTGCCGATCGCTTCCGTGTTCACCGCCATCGCGGCGCCCGATTCTATTCGGAGCCCTCGCGCTCCCGCCGCTCGGCGACGCGAATGGCCTCCTCCCGGCTCGTATACAGGTGCATGGCCGCGAACCGGTCACCTCGCACCTCCCACAGGTAGGTGACCTCCATCTCCACCGGGATCCCGCTGCCCTTGCCGCGCCCGGACTGGCGTATGTCGGCCACCACATGGCGCGCCCCCGCGGGATTCGCCTCCACGATCTCCACCGTGAAGTCCTCCCAGGCATCGAGCCACTGGCCGAGCCAGGCTCGGAAACCGTCGTAGCCGACATAGGTGCCCGAGTTGGGCAGGTTCTGCGGCAGGAAGACCTCGAAGTCCTCGCGGGTGAGCGCAAGGAGTCCCTCGAGGTCGCCCCGCTGAAACGCCTCCACCCCCCGGCGCACAAGCTCGACGTTCTGGCGCTGAGCCTCCGCTTGGCTACTCATCGATCTCGAGCACGGAGAGGAAGGCCTCCTGCGGCACCTCGACCCGCCCCACTTGCTTCATCCTCTTCTTTCCGGCCTTTTGCTTCTCGAGCAGCTTGCGCTTGCGGGTCACGTCGCCACCGTAGAGCTTCGCGGTGACGTCCTTTCGCAGCGCCTTAACCGTCTCGCGCGCCAGCACCCGGGAGCCGATCGCCGCCTGCACCGGGACGTCGAACAGCTGCCTGGGAATCGTCTTCTGGAGCCGCTCGACCAGCGCCCTACCCGCCCGGTAGGCCTCGTCGGAATGCACGATCACCGACAGGGCGTCGACCCGCTCGCCGGCGAGCAGCACGTCGAGCTTGGCCAGTTCGGCGGCACGGTTGCCGAGCTGCTCGTAGTCGAGGGAGGCGTACCCGGCGGTCCTCGACTTGAGCTGGTCGTAGAAGTCGAGGACGATCTCGGCCAGCGGCAGGTCGTAGCGGAGCTGCACCCGCTCGGGCGACAGATAGTGCATGTCGATGTGCGTCCCGCGCCGGCCCTGGCAGAGCTCCATCACCGCGCCCACGTGCTGCGCCGGGGCGATCACCGTCGCCCGGATGTAGGGCTCCAGGACGCGTTCGATCGACGCCGGGTCGGGCATCTCGGCGGGGCTTCGGACCTCGATCACCTCGCCGCCTCGCAGCTCGACCTCGTAGCGCACGTTGGGGGTGGTCGCCAGGAGCTCGAGGTCGTACTCGCGCTCCAGGCGCTCGCGGACGATGTCCATGTGGAGCAGCCCGAGGAAGCCGCAGCGAAAGCCGAAGCCGAGCGCCTGCGAGGTCTCGGGCTCATACGAGAGCGCGGCGTCGTTGAGCGCCAGGCGGTCGAGGGCGTCCCGCAGATCCTCGTAGCGATCGGTGTCGATCGGGAACAGGCCGCAGAACACGACCGGCTTGACCTCGCGATAGCCCGGCAGGGCCTGGGCGGCGGGGCGCTGACGGGAGGTCAGCGTGTCGCCCACCCGCAGCCGAGCGACGTCCTTGATCCCCGTGATCACATAGCCGACCTCGCCGGCGGTCATCTCGTCGGCTGGCCGCATCTCGGGCTCGAAGTAGCCGAGCTCGTCGATCTCCGCCTCGGTTCCCGCCTGCATGGCGACGATCGGCTCCCGCCGGGCGAATCTCCCGTCGATCAGCCGAACGTAGGCGACCACGCCCCGATACGGGTCGAACTCGGAATCGAAGATCAACGCTCGGGTTGGGGCCTCGGGATCGCCTCGAGGCGATGGGATCCGCGCCACGATCGCCTCCAGCACCTCCGGCACGCCCTCGCCCGTCTTCGCCGAGATCCGCAGCACCTCGGCTGGATCGCCCCCGACCAGGTCGGTGATCTCGGCCGCGACCCGCTCCGGCTCGGCGCTCGGCAGGTCGACCTTGTTGACGACCGGAATGAGGTCCAGCCCCGCCTCGACCGCCGCGTAGGTGTTGGCGACCGTCTGCGCCTCCACGCCCTGCGCCGCATCGACGACCAGCAGCGCGCCCTCGCAGGCGGCCAGGCTGCGCGAGACCTCGTACGAGAAGTCGACGTGGCCGGGCGTGTCGATCAAGTGCAGGCGGTACGTCTCGCCGTCGCGCGCTCGGTACTCGGCCCGGACGGCCTGGGCCTTGATCGTGATCCCGCGCTCGCGCTCCAGCTCCATCGAGTCGAGGAGCTGGGGTTGGTGCTCGGCGCCGATCGTCCCGGTCAGCTCGAGGAGCCGGTCGGCCAGCGTCGACTTGCCGTGGTCGATGTGGGCGATGATCGAGAAGTTCCGGATTCGCTCCATGGGCGATCGCAGTATGGCGACACCCCGCCCCAGGGCCGGCGGCGCCCATCGCCCGATCAGGCCGGCTCCCCGCGGCGCAGCAGCCGCCAGATCTGCTGCGCCTCGGGGATCCGGAGCGCCGTGACCGCCATGGCGTAGACCGCCGCCCCCGTGCCGAGCCCGGCGCCGAGCGAGACGATCTGCGCGGCGAGCCCCCGCCCCAGCGCCTGGTCGAGCACGTACCAGACGCCGTAGCTGGCCCCCGCGAGCGCCGCCGCCGCGACGGTGATGCGGGCCGTCGTCCCGACGAGCCTCCCGAGCTCGAGCCGGCCAAGCTGGCGGCGCAGGACGATCGTCTGGGCGAGGACGCTGACCGCGGTGGCGATCACGGTCGCCGCGACGATCCCTCCGACCCCGAACGGCGAATACAGCGCCAGGGCGGCGACCGCGGTGATCGCCAGGTTGATCCCCGAGATCGCCGTCGGCACCCAGGGACGCTGGAGGCTGAAGAAGGTGCGGGTGAGGAGCAGGAAGAGGCCGTTGAACGGAAGTGAGAAGGCGAACCAGAACAGCGCGTTGGCGACCACCTGGGTGTCCTCGGCGCTGAACTCGCCGCGCTGGTAGACGAGCCGGATCATCGGCACCGAGAGGACCAGGATCGCGGCGGCGGCGGGGACGAGGAGGAGGACGATCTGGCGCATCCCGTTGGCCATCGTCGCCCGCAGGTCGGAGTACTCGCGGCGCGCCGCGAGCCGCGCCAGGGTCGGGAACACCACGGTCGTCACGGCGACGGAGAAGATCCCCTGGGGGAGCATGTAGATCCGGAACGCCTTGTCGATCTCCGCCGGCGCGTGCTCGTCGATCAGGCTGCCGACGATGCTGTTGATCAGCAGGTTGAAGTTGATCAGCCCGAGGCTGATCGTCACCGGGAGCATCAACACCAGCACGCGGCGCACCTCGAGGCTTCGCCAGTCGAAGACCCGCTGCAGGCGGAAGGGGGTGTTGCGCAGGTCCCAGGTGGGGATCACCAGCTGGATCGCGGTCCCGACCAGGACGCCGATCGCATAGGCGTAAATCCGGTCGTCGCCGTGAAACAGGGGCGCCATCGCTACCAGCACCGCGATGATCGCCACGTTCCAGAAGAACGGCGAGATCGCGAAGGCGCCGAACCGGTTGTAGCTGTTCAGGATCCCGACCACCATCCCGGTGGTCCCGAGCATCACCAGGATCGGGAACAGGACCTGGGACAGGGTGACGGTGAGCCCCTGCGGCACGTTGGAGCCCACGAACAGGGGCATCAGCACCGGCGCGATCAGGATGAACAGGGCGGTGATCGCGGTGAGGACGAGGGTGACCAGGAAGATCAGGGTCGAGGCGAGCCGGAACGCCTCGCGCTTGTTGCCGCGCTCGAGGTGCTCGGTGAAGATGGGGACGAAGGCCGCCTGGATCGCCGCGTCGGCGAACAGGCTGCGGACCAGGTTGGGCACCTGGAAGGCGATCGTGAATGCCGACATCGCGCCGCTGACCCCGAAGTAGGCGGCGGCGAACACCTCGCGGACCAAGCCGGCGATCCGCGACAGGCTGGTGGCGAGCGAAAAGAAGGCGGTCGAGCGCGCCAGGCGTCCCGCCCGCGCCCGCTGCGACTCGCCCGCGACCGCGAGCGCCTCCGTGCCCGGCTCCTCGGTGGCGACCACGTCCACCGGCGCCGGGTCCAGCTGCGGCCGGGCGGCGGAGCCGTCGAGGCGCTCCCGGACCCGGCGCTCGTCGTCGCCGCGGGGGCCACGCTTGGGGCGCTCCATCAAGGCGTCGGTATCATGGCCGGTCCCCCGGTGGCCAATATCCGTTCACAGGTCAAGCGAATCCACCGCTCCGAGCGGGAGCGACTCGAGAACCGGCGCCTGCAGGGCGCCGTCAGGACCCATTTTCGGCGTCTCGAGCGCGCCCTGGGCTCCGGAGAGGAGTCGGCGATCGCCGACGAGCACCGCTAGCTCGTCTCGCGAATCGACAAGGCGGTCC
>JAHEXV010000082.1 GCA_023251935.1 bacterium
TCGAGTTGCTTGACCAGGTCGTCGGTGTACTGACGACCACGGGTGACCAGGTTGCTGACCAGCTCGTTGGCGTCGCTCCGGGTCATCCGGCCGCGTTCGACCGCGTCGTCGACGACCTCCTGGAGGCGATCGCGCGACAGCGTCACGCTGCGCTCCAAGGCGTCGCGGAACGCCTCGACGCTCTTGTCGGTTCGCTCCGAGGCGGAGCCGGCCCGGGTCGAGGATCGACGGCCGCTCGTCCGCGAGCCGCCCGACGCCGATCCACGCGCGCCGCTGGACGGGGAACGCCCTGATCTGGTCGCCATTGAGTCTCCTCCTGGTCGCGATGTCTGTGCCGCCATGACTATCTCAATTCCGGGACGGTCGCGGGGGTCGGTCGTGGCCGCGCGGTCGCTGCCCGTCGAGGGGCTCGGCGCCGAGGCGGAAGCGGGCGCTCACCGGCGGGTGGTCGGAGAGACGGATCGCGAGCCCGTCGAACGGGACCTCGCGCGCCTCGGGCGGCCAGGCTCGTGGGGGCTGGAGGATCTCGAGCCGCCGGGCCAGGAGGTGGTCGATCGCCTCCGCTCCGGTTGGGACGGCGAGCCCGAACCGCTCGTCGAGCTCGGCGTAGAGGTCGCTCTGGCCGGGCCGCAGGTTGAAGTCGCCTCCCAGAATCAGCGGGTCGTCGGCCGCCCAGCCGACGGCGGCCTCGGCGGCGCGGCGGACGTCGGACTCGGCGAGCTCGCGCTGGCCGCTGGCGTGCAGGTTGGCCACACAGAGGCCCGGCCCCAGCCGGACGAAGTCCACCTTCCGCCGCTCGGGCGTTCGGCGCAACAGGAGCTGGCGGCGATCACGAATGCGCTCGCCGAGCGGCCCCCGGGCCAGGGTCAGGTTTGAGCCCCCTCCCCAGGAGCCGAGCAGATCGGGATTCCAGCACGCCAGTGGCCCGCGGAGCCCGGCGAGCCAATTGCGCGAGGTGAGTGTGAGGAGCATCTTCGCGCCGCAGGTCGCGGCCAGCGGGGCTGCCCAACGTGGCGGGCATTCCTGGAGCAGCGCCACGTCCCATCGGGCGGCCGAGAGGACCCCGGCGAGCGGATCGAGAAGGTCGTGGTTGACCTGGACGTGGGTGTCGTTTCGCTCCGTGGTCCGCAACAGGCGCGAACGCAGGGTGAACAGCGCCGGGTCGGGCGGGTGGTCGCGGCCGTTGAACAGGTTCCAGGTGATCGCCTCGATCTCCACCCGCCAAGTCTCGCGCCCCGGACGGGACGATCCGGCGCTGGGTGCGCGGGGCGTACCATCCCCGGCTTCCCGTGACCCGCGACTTCCTCACCGGTGAAGAGCCGACCGGCGCCGAGCTGACCGCGCTCCTCGAGCGAGGCCTCGAGCTGAAGGTGGGGCGGCGGGGCGGCGAGGGACGCGGCGCCCTCGACGGGCGCAGCGTGGCGCTGGTGTTCGAGAAGCCCTCGACCCGCACCCGGGTCTCGTTCGAGGTCGGGGTCGCCGAGCTCGGGGGCACGCCGGTGGTGCTGCGCGGCGACGAGCTCCAGCTCGCCCGGGGGGAGTCGGTCGCCGACACCGCCCGCGTGCTGTCGAGGTACGTGAGCGCGATCGTCGTTCGGGCGGGCTCGCACGAGGCTGTCGCCGAGCTGGCTGGGGCGGCGGCGGTGCCGGTGGTCAACGGCCTGACGCCGGAGCACCATCCCTGTCAGGCGCTCGCCGACCTGCTGACCCTCCGCGAGCGGTTCGGCGGGCTGGAGGGCCTCAAGATCGCCTACGTCGGCGACGGCAACAATGTGGCGCGCTCGCTGGCGATCGTCGGGCGCAGCGCCGGGGTCGAGGTCAAGGTGGCATCCCCGGAGGGCTACCGCCTCGAGCCGGGGCTGGCGGCGCTCGACTGCCGCGATCCCCGCGAAGCGGTCGAGGGCGCCGACGCCGTCTACACCGACGTCTGGGTGAGCATGGGCGACGAGTCCGACGCCGAGCGCCGTCGCGCCGACCTGGCGCCATACCAGATCAACGCCGACTTGCTCGATGCAGCATCGGACAGGGCGATCGTCCTCCACTGCCTGCCGGCTCACCCGGGCGAGGAGATCGCCGAGGACGTCCTCTACGGCGATCGCTCCGCCGTCTGGGACCAGGCCGAGAACCGCCTCCACGCCCAGAAGGCGCTGCTGGAGCTACTTCTCGCCTGAGGAGGTCGGCGTGCCGTTCGACGCCGGCTTGCGCGATGGGCCATCGAGCCACCGCGGCTCCTCGAACCCGCCGTATTCCTGGACTGCTCCAAAGATGTGTTGGGCGAGGTGCGTGCTTCTGAGGACGCGGAGACTGCAAACGCCGTAGGGCAGGTAATTCCTCTTCTTGCCGCTGCTGGACGTCGGGGTGTGGTTGAGGGTGTGACCTCGGAGGCAGGTGCGAGGCAGGTTCAGCGCGCCGAGCCAGTAGTCCTCGATTTCTCTCAGTGTCAGGCCGTTCGTCGTGTACACGTTGAGTCGCACCGTCATGTGGGCCGCACCGACCCCGAGCTGTTCACGGAGAAAGTCCCAGAAGAACCGCACCATGTTCACGTCGGAGTTGGCGAAATGGAGTTGATTGCGGCCCTTGCTTCCCTCAGCCCAGTAGAGCATGCACCCGGCGAGGTGGACCGGATCTCCTCGGCGTGCGCGTCTTCGTCCCTCTCGTTGGTAGTCCCGACGTCGTTCACGGCTTCGTTCAGCCCACGCGCGTGCGCGGGCTGAGACAACCGCGGAATCCTGCTGGCGAATCCCGCGGCCGAGGTTCCGAGCCGTCTGCTCAGGCGTGAGCTCGATGTCACGCGTCCAGTGGAAGACGCTGCTCGGCGAGACCCCCAGGCGCGCCGCAATCTGTTTGAAGGGCACTCCCTCGCGTCGGAGACGCCGTGCCTTGCGGCGTTCCCCGGGCTTGCGCTCGGTACCGCTTGCTGCGAACATACGTTCGCATCATCCCAAGTGACCCGGACGGATGCAGTGGATGTGGAACGCGGCCCTTACACTCGATCTTCGGCCCCGTCGTCTAGTGGTCAGGACCGACGCCTTTCACGCGTCAAACGCGGGTTCGATTCCCGCCGGGGCCATCTCTCCTGGTCGAAGCCGCTCGGGCGCTCAAGCTGCGCTTCATCCTCGTTCGAGCCCGGCGTGGCAAGCTGCTTGGCTCGAACACCGTGCAACCCGAGATCCACCTAGGCCCACTGACCCTCCAGACCTTCGGGATCGCCTTCGCTATGGCGTTCCTCGCCGCCGGCGCGCTGGTGGCTCGACGGCTCGGCGAGCTCGGCAAGCCCACCGACTGGGCCTACGAGATCATCCTGGCGGCGTTGGCGGGCGGGATCGTCGGGGCGCGGGTCGACTTCATCGCCGAGAACTACAGCTCGGTCAAGGACGACGTGCTCGGAAACATCTTCTCCGGCGCCGGACTGGTCTGGTACGGAGGCGCGATCGGAGGTGCGATCGGCGTCACCCTCTGGGCATGGCGCCGCGGGATGCTGAGCGTCGCCCTGCTGGACCTGTGCGCGGCCCCGCTGGCGCTCGGCTACGCGATCGGGCGGATCGGCTGCCAGGTCTCCGGCGACGGCGACTACGGCAAGGCCTGGGACGGCCCCTGGGCGATGGCCTACCCGCACGGCACCAAGCCGATCGACACCACCGTCCACCCGACCCCGATCTACGAGACGCTGGCAATGGGCATGGTGGCCTACCTGCTGTGGCGGCTCCGAGACCGCTACCGGGCGGGCGTCCTGTTCTGCATCTATCTGATCCTGGCTGGCACCGAGCGCTTCGCGGTCGAGTTCATCCGTCGCAACGACCACGTCCTCGTGGGCCTCACGCAGGCGCAGCTGATCAGCCTCGGAATGATCGCCGCCGGCGGCGCCTGGCTGGCCGTCAAGGCGAGCCGCGGCACGCTGGCGCGGGCTCCCGCCTGACGATCAGCTTCGGGGGCGCGGCGCTCAGACGGAGCGCAGCAGGCCGCCGTCGAGCGGGATCACCGCTCCGGTGAGATACCCGGCCCGCTCCGAGCACAGGAACGCGACCAGGTCGCCGTATTCCTCCGGGCGGCCCAGCCTGCCCGCCGGGACCCCTTCGTGCGCGTGGCGCTCCATCTCCTCCCACGATCCCCAGTTGGACGCCAGCCGGTCGGTCGCGAACCTGCCGGTGGCCACCGTGTTGACGGTGATCCCGTCGCCGGCGACCTCGGTCGCGAGTGTCTTCAGGAACCCGACCGTGGCCATCCGGTGGATGTTGGAGAGGGCCAGCTGGAGCAGGGGCTCGACGACCGCGCTGGAGCCGACGTTGACGATCCGCCCCCAGCGGCGCTCGCGCATGCCCGGTAGCACCGCCTCGACCAGGGTCCGCGGCGCCAGCACCAGCGATCGGTAGGCCTCCTCCCACTCCTCTCGAGGATTGTCCAGCGCACCGCCGAGCGGCGGGCCGCCGGTGTTGGCGACCAGGATCTCGACCGGACCGAGCGCCGACTCCACCTCGCCCGGCAGCGCCGCCATCCGATCGAGGTCGGAGGTGTCGGCCTCGAATGCGACGACCTCGCCCCGAATCTCCGCCGCCGCCTGGTCGAGCCGCTCGCGCGAGCGGCTGGCGATCGCCACGCGGCCGCCTTCGCCCGCCAGCGCCGCGGCGATCCCGCGGCCGATGCCGCGGCTCGCCCCGATCACGAGGGCCGTCCTTCCGGCGATCCCCAGGTCCACACCGGGGACGCTAGATGATCGCTTCCGGACCACGACGCCAGGCGCGGCGAGCGCGCCATGCCGGCGGTCGGGTACGGTCTCACGGGATGGCCGGCGACGACCTCTATGAGCAGATCGTGGACGCGGCGAACGCGATCTTTGGGACTCACCCGCACCGCCGCGCCCTGCACGCCAAGGGCCTCTTCTGCTCGGGGACGTTCACTGCGAGTCCCGAGGCCGGCGCGCTGTCCCACGCCGTTCACTTCCGGGGCGACCCCATCCCCGCCTTGGTCAGGTTCTCCAACGGGTCGGGAGACCCCGAGTCCGACGACGCGCAGCGCGACTCGCGGGGGATGGCGGTCAGGCTCCGGCCGCCGAGCGGCGCGGAGACGGACATCCTGGCGGTGACGACGCCGGCGTTCGTCCTCCGAACCCCGGAGGAGTTTCTCGAGCTGATGCGACTACGCGAGCCCGACCCCCAGACCGGACAGCCCGACTTCGAGAAGCTCGGCGCGTTCCTCGCCTCCCACCCCGAGTCACAGACGGCGGTCAACGCCACCGTGAACACCGAACCGCCCGCGAGCTTCGCCACCCTCGCCTACTTCTCGCCGCATGCCTTCAAGCTCGTCAACGCCGACGGCGAGGGGACCTGGGTCCGATACCGGTGGCGCCCGCAGGCGGGCGAGGCGACGCTGCCCGACGACGAGGCCAAAGAGCGCGGGCGCGACTACCTCCGCGCCGAGCTCGAGCAGCGGCTCCGCGACGGGCCGGCCGTCTTCGAGCTGATCCTCCAGCTCCGGGGCCAGGACGACCCTCTCGACGACCCGACTGCCGTCTGGCCCGACGACCGCGAGCAGGTCGTCGCCGGCGTGCTCGAGGTCGCGGAGCTCGTCGACGACCCGGAGTCGGGGGATCACATCGATGTCTTCGACCCGACGCGGGTCGCTGACGGGATCGAGCTCTCCGACGACCCGATCCTGCACGCCCGCGCGAGGGCGTACTCCGTCTCGGCCTACCGTCGGCTGGGGGTCGAGGTGGAGAGCCCCTCGACCCCGCCGGCGAAGCACTAGCGGCAAGCCGCGCGCTCCGCGCGGGTCGCGCCCGGCCATAATCCAGCCGCCCGGGCGGTTAGCTCAGTTGGAAGAGCGCCCGCTTTACACGCGGGAGGCCGCCGGTTCGAGTCCGGCACCGCCCATGGATCGAGGTCGGCTAGTGAACCTCGCCCCAGATCGTCCGCTGGCGAAGGAGCTTCGTCACGGTCACGAAGCTGTAGCCACGGCCGCGAAGCGTATGGATGATCTGCGGCAGAGCGGCGACGGTCTGGCTTCGGTTGCCGCCTCCGTCGTGCATCAGCACGATCGATCCCGGCCGCGTCGCGCCCACCACCCGGCTGTAGATCGCGCCGGTTCCAGGCGTCGACCAGTCGGTGGGATCCACGTCCCAGATCACCGTAGCCATCCCGAGGCGGTGGGCATCGCCGAGGACACGTGAGTCGTACCCACCCCCCGGCGGCCGAAAGAGGCACGGCGTGAAGCCGGTCGCCTTCCTGATTCGCCGGCTCGTCTCGGCCATGCTGGCGCTGCCGGGGTGCGATTCGTGGTGCATGCTGTGGTTGCCCAGCTCGTTGCCCGACTCGATCACCTTTCGCGAGGTCGAGGCGAGCCCCGGGACCTGCGCTCCGATCTCGAAGAAGGTCCCCTTCGCGTGCTCGCGCCTGAGGATCTTGAGGATCTTCGGGGTGTAGCCGCTGGGACCGTCGTCGAACGTGAGGGCGACCCGCTTGCGCCCTCGCGATCCGTTGCGAACCGGACTCGCGCCCGCGGTGCAGCCCACGGGTTGCACGGGGTGGAGGCGGAACTTCGCCCAGCGTCTGTTGGGAGCCTGATCGAGACACCGCTCCGTGGCCCTGCGGTCGGACCAGTGCCCGGGGTCCGTCCCCCGCCCGTCGGCGCGCCTCGCGCGATCGCCACTGGAAGGGGAACCACGATCGCAGGGGCGCCCCCTCCAGTGGCTCAGGTATCGCCAGAAGTAGACGTGAGGGCCGAGGCCGGCGGCATCGGCCCGGAATCGCGCCGAGATCGACCGCGGCCCGCGCCGCTCGACCCGCGCCCGGATCCGCTGGAACGACTTGATCGAGCCGTCTCCGTGAAGCGTTGCGTAGCCGAGCACGTCCTTGCCGTGATCCTTAGGGCCGAAGCAGAGCTGGCGAACCCGGGACGAGCCGGGCCGGTGGAGATGGAGGCAGAGGAACCGGGCGCTTGGATTGGCGACATCTGGGCGCCGGTTGAGCTGCTCGAGGCCGAACCTGCCCCGGGTTCGAACCCACAGCTCGACGTCCCGCGTCGCCTGGTCCACCCCGATCGCTCGGATGTCGAGCGGGCCCGCCGCGTCGAAGGGATCGCGGTGTCGGCCGGCGCCCCCGGCCGCCGCCGGGACGAGGACGACCCCGATCGTCGCCGTGAGCACCGCCCCGGCCGCGACCAGCCACCGCTTGCGCATCCCGCTCTGCCTCTCGGATCGGTGGCGCCGCATCCAACCTCCATTCTCGCGATACTGGGCGCCTCAGGGCGGCGCGGGGCGACCCGCTTCGCCGCCCGGTCGATATGCGCGCTCCCAGTCCCAAGCGAGGGCCGGCAGGTGGGTGGCCCGAATCGTTCGCGCGCCGGCGCCCGAGGCGGCCCGCGTCGGTTGGCGCTGCCCTCGCGGCGCTGATCGCTGCGTCCCTGCTG
>JAHEXV010000043.1 GCA_023251935.1 bacterium
CCCGTCACCCCCCGACCGCTGAGTCGGGAGGTGGCGGCCGCTAGGTCGGACCCGGGCACCGGCTACGATCGAGCCCGGGAGCCGGTCGTGGCGAGGATCGAGAACTACAGCCCGGGACACGTCGTCGTCGACGGCGTCGAGCTGAACCGGGATGTGATCGTGCTTCCCAACCGGGTGCTGCCCAACTGGTGGCGGCGCGACGGACACTCGCTGGTGATCGAGGACCTCGAGGACGTCCTCGACGAGCTTCCGGAGCGGCTGATCGTCGGTTGTGGGCACGCGGGCAGGTTGCAGCCCGAGCCCTCGGTGATCGAGGCGCTCGCGAAGCGGGGCGTCAAGGTCGAGGCGCTGCCGACCGCCGACGCGGTCGCCCGGTTCGAGGAGCTCGAGGCGAGAGACCCGGCGGTGGTCGCGGCGGCGCTGCACCTGACTTGCTGATCGCCCTCGGCGCGCTGGCGTTGGCGCTCGTGGCGCAGGCGCCGGCGGTCGCGAACGAGAACCTCGCCGACGAGCCGCCGTTCGGGGGTCAGCTGCCGACGCCGCTCGTCCGACCTCCCTCCGACCGTCGACCTCCGGCCGGGTTCCGGCTCAGCGCTCGCGACGCGATCAGGATCGCCGACCGGGCCGAGGCCGTGCGCGACGAACGCGCCGAGACCCCGGGGATGCGACCGGCCGCCTACGAGCGCGGAGACGACTGGCAGGTGAGCTACTTCGCCGGCGCCGGATCGAGCCGCGCCGAGGTGGCCGAGGCGCTCGTCGACGATCGGACCGGCGTCCTGCTGGGCGCCTGGCACGACCACCAGCTCGACGACCCGCTGGCGCGCGGCTACTCGGGCGCGATCGCCCAGAAGGTGAACGCGCCCTACGTCTGGCTTCCCCTCTGCCTGCTGTTCCTGATCCCGTTCGTCGACCCGCGGCGGCCGCTCCGCCTGCTTCACCTCGACCTCCTGGTGTTGCTCGGGCTCGGCCTCTCGCTCCTGTTCTTCAATCGAGGCGCGATCACCACCTCGGTGCCGCTCACCTATCCGGTGCTCGGCTACGTGCTGGCGCGAATGCTGTGGCTCGGGTCACGGCCCCGGAGGGGGGAGGGCCCGCTGGTGCCGCTGGTGCCGGTGCGCTGGCTCGCCTTCGCAGCCATCGCCCTCGCCTGTGGGCGCGTCGCTCTCAACGTCGCCGACTCGCACGTGATCGACATCGGGGTCGCGGGGGTCGTCGGCGCCGATCACCTCGCCCACGGGCAGGGCCTCTACAACGGGAGCTTCGCGCCGGGGGTGGGGATTCGGGGCGACGTCTACGGGCCCTTCAACTACATCGCCTACCTGCCGTTCGAGGCCGTCTTCCCGTGGCGTGGCCACTGGGGCGACGTTCCCGCCGCGCACGCCGCGGCGATCGTCTTCGACCTGCTGACCGCGCTCGGGCTGATCGCCCTGGGGCGGCGATGGCGCCCCGGCGCGGCCGGCCGGGCGCTTGGGGTCTCGCTGGCGTTTGCCTGGCTCGCCTATCCGTTCACGCTCTACACGATGAACGCGAACGCGAACGACTCGCTGATCGCCGCGGTTGGCGTGGGCGCGATGCTGGCGCTCGGCTCTCCGCCGGCGCGGGGCGTCGTGCTGGCGCTCGGCACCGCGGCCAAGTTCGGCTCCGCGGCGCTCGCCCCGCTGTTCGCGACCGGGACCGGGGAGCGGCGGTGGCGCTCGGCGCTCCTGTTCTCGGCGGCCTTCGTGGTGGTCGCCGCGCTGCTCATCCTGCCCTTCCTTCCCGACGGTGGGCTGCGCGAGTTCTACGACCGGACCCTCGGATACCAGGCCTCGCGCAGCTCGCCGTTCAGCGTCTGGGGGCTGGCGCCGTCGCTCGACTTCCTGAGGCCGGTGGAGCGGGCGGCGGCGGCGGCGCTGGCGCTGGCCGTCGCCTGGTGGCCTCGCCGCAAGACCCCCGCCCAAGTCGCGGCGCTGGCGGCGGCGGTGCTGATCGCGCTCCAGCTGGGGGCGACCCACTGGTTCTACTTCTACGTCGTCTGGTTCCTGCCCCTGGTGCTGGCGGCCCTGTTCGCGGCCCAACCGAGCGTGCTCAGCCGATCCGCGTCTCCAGCAGGCCGAGGGTCGGCGAGCTGATCGCGAGCTCGTCTCCGGGCGACAGCCACACCCTCGGTTCGCGGGTGGATCCCACCCCGGAGGGCGTCCCGGTGGAGACGATGTCCCCGGGCTCCAGGGTCATCAGCGACGATAATCGCGAGACCAGCTCGCCGAACCCGAAGATCAGGTCGTCGGTGGAGCCCGATTGCATCGGCTCGCCGTTCAAGGTCAGATCGAAGGAGACCGAGCCGCCGTCCAGCGCCTCCTCGCTGACCACCAGCGCCGGCCCGCAGGGCGCCGAGCCGTCGAAGACCTTGCCCGGCATCCATTGGGGGGTGGCGAACTGCAGGTCGCGCGCCGAGAGGTCGTTGAACAGCATGTAGCCGGCGATGCACTCGAGGGCTTCGTCCTCACTCACGCCTGCGCACCTCTGCCCGATCACGAACGCCACCTCGGCCTCGAAGTCGACCTTGTCGCTCGCCTCCGGCAGCCGGACGGTGGCGCCCGGCGGGGCCAGCGCGTTCGCGAACTTGGCGAAGAAAGTCGGCGTCTGGGGAGGCTCGATGCCCGCCTCGGCCGCGTGGGCCCGGTAGTTGAGCCCGATGCAGATGATCTTCTGCGGATCCGGCACCGGGGGGAGCAGCTCCACCGCCTGGAGGCGCACCACTCGGGCATCGGGGACCTCCGCGACCTCGCTCAACCGACCCGATTCGAGCAGGTCGCGAACGCTCGAGCCGCGCCCGCCCAGGGCGCTCCAGATGTCGACCATGGCTCCGTTGCGAAGCAGTCCCGCCCGGGCGCCACGATCGGACCGATAGGTCACGATCCTCATCCAACCGCAGACTAGTCACCACCCTAGAATCAGGCCGGGCGGTACGATCGCCCGCCCTTCCCGGGGGCGTAGCTCAGTTGGTTAGAGCGCCGGCCTGTCACGCCGGAGGCCGCGGGTTCGAGTCCCGTCGCTCCCGCTCCGAGCCCTGCCGCCTTCGTTTGGCGCGCGTCGGCTCGAACTGCGTCCCGGGGTGTCCGGAGGACGGGCGCCACGGGACACGGTTCGAGGTTGGGCCCCGCCCTCAGGTGGGGGCACCGACGGGCGCCGGCGCCGGCCCGGCTAGAGCGCCCCGCCGGCGGCCGGCGGAGCCGTCGAGTCCTGCTCCTCGCCCGGCTGCTCGCGGGCGAGGTATTCCTCGACCAGGAGCAGGTTCTCGCTCGAGCGCTCGACCACGTTGAGGAGGTCCTGCATCAGCGCGACCTCCTCGACCTGCTCCTTGACGAACCACTGCATGAACTGCTCGGCGCGATACTCTCCGTTGTCGCGGGCGAGCTTGAACAGCGCGTTGACCTCCTCGCCGACTCGCTCCTCCTGCTCGAGTGCCATCCCCACCGGGGCGACCGCGTCGTCGAAGCGGGTCCGCTTCGACTCGATGTCCGGGATATGGACCTCCTCGTTGGTGTCGAGCAGGTACTGGACCATCATCATCGCGTGGTTTCGCTCCTCGACCGCCTGCCTGTAGAAGAAGGCGGCGAGCCGCGGCAGCGTCTCGGAGTCGTAGTAGACGGCGGCGGCAACGTACTGCTGGTGAGCGCCGAACTCGTTGGCGATCTGCTCGTTCAGGGCTGCGGCGAAGGGCTTTTCGGCCATGGCTCTCCTCGTCTCGATCGTGTCCGGGCGACGCTATCGGAAGCCGCGGGCGACCGGTGTTACTCGTCCCAATGAAACCCGGCCGCGGACGGCTTTGGCTCGAGCGGGCTGTCCCGAAGGCCGTCGGGCACGCCGGGATCGTTGTAGCCGGACGGGGCGACGTCGTTCGGCGTGTCGGGATGGAAGACCGAGGCCAGGTACTGGATCTGCCCCCGCCCGACGCCCTGCTCTCCCTGCCCCCCGCCGTAGACGGCGATTCCCTCTCGCTCGCAGTGCTCGTAGACGGCGAGCAGCTCTCGCAGCGAGCCGAACCTGGAGGGCTTGGAGTTGATCGCCTCCGGCTTCCACTCCAGCGCCTCGATGTCGGCGACCGAGTGAAGCGGCGCGTCCCAGGTGACCCGCTCCTTCCGCGGCTCGAGGATCGGCCGCGTCTCGGCGTTCAGGTCGGGGTCCTCGAGGTAGGCGTCGGGGAACGCCTCGGCGACGGCCCCATACAGCTCGGGGTCGGTCTCGACGTCGACCGGGGTCCCGCGATAGAGCCCCTTGAGGTCGAGGACGTCAACGCCCGCGAGCTCCCGGATCTCCTCGATCAGCTCGGCGTCCCAATCGTTCTCGGGATCGAGCTTGAAGCGCAGCCCCGGGTGCTTGGCCAGCCGCTTTCGCAGCGGCTCGGTGGTCGAAAGTCGATCGTTCTCGCCGAAGCTGCCGAGCCGCGTCGAGCAGACGAACCGCACCGGCCTGGGATCGCGACCGACCGCCTGATGAAACGAGACCCCGCTCTGGCGCAGGGCGAGGTCGAGGGCGGCGGCCTCGTATGCCCAGCGGCGATAGAGCCGCGACGTATCGCGGACCGGCGGGGCGCCCTCGAACAGGTCGAGCTCGCCGACCAGCTCGCAGAGCCCGCCGAGGGTGCCGGGCCCGCTCAGGTCGTGGACCGAGCCCGTGTCGCGATGGGCGATGTGGTCGAGGGTGTCGTAGACCACGTCCTCGCCGAGGCCCTCCTGGCCATCGCCCCGCAGCCGGATCTGGGTCGACGGTCGCACGAAACCCGAGGCGTACTCGCGGTCGTGCCCCTCGAGCTCGTAGGACTCGACCCGGATGGGGAGCTCGGCGAGTTCGTCGTAGGCGCCCACGAGCGTCGGAGGTTATCCGCCCTCTTGGTCAAGCCGTTGCGGAGTCGGGACGGAGCCGCCTTGTTCTGCGCGCAGGAAGAGGGCAGGGTAGCGAGCAAGTGCCTCGCCCCGGCCTCGATTGTCGCCTTACTCGGTCTGGGGCCGAGTTATCCGACAACGGATCGGACGCCCGCGCGGCGGCAGACGTTCGGGTGGCCGGGATGGCGGGGGAGCAGTGGGGAGTGCTGTCGATCGAGGAGCTTCGTGACTGTGGTTTGTCGCATGACACGGTTGCCGTGCGAGTCCGGAGCGGCCGCCTTCACCAACTGCACCGAGGCGTGTACGCGGTGGGACATCCGAATCCCCCGCTCCAAGGGCGATTCCTCGCTGCGGTGAAGGCATGCGGAGCCGGCGCGGTCCTGAGTCACTACTCCGCCGGGGCCCTGTGGGGGTTCGTCAACTGGGACGATCGCCACCCGGAGGTGACCGTCGCCGGTACCGCACCTCGCAGCCACCGCGGGATACGCGCGCACCGCACACGCGAGCTTCGCGCGCCGGACGTCACCCGGCATGAGGCGATCCCGGTCACTTCCGCGCCGCGGACGCTCGTGGACCTAGCGTCCGTTCTCCCCTATAGGGCTTTGCGGCGTGCTGTTCGCCAGGCGCAAGCGCTTGGCCGGGCGAACGTCGCCCAGCTCGTGTTGGCGCTAGGCCGCTCGGGTCGACGCCCCGGCGTCGCCAAGCTGCGAGCGATCATCGCCTCCGGTCCCGCGCCTACTCGCAGCGAGCTCGAGGACGTGGTGCTCGACCTGATCCTCGACGCTGGGCTCGCACATCCGCAGGCGAACGTGTCGCTGCGCCTCGCAGGCCGGCGAGTGATCCCAGACTTCAGGTGGCCCGAGCAGCGGCTCGTGGTGGAGGCCGACGGTGCGGTCTGGCACGACACCGAGCTCGCCCGGGCGGACGACGCCGAGCGCCAGGCCCTGCTCGAGGCCCATGGCGAGCGAGTCGTCCGCGTCACCTGGAACCAGGCCGTTACCCAGCCCCACCAGACGCTTGCCCGACTGCGAGCCGCCGGCGCGCCGCCGTCACCCCGGTCAGCCCAGCGCGGATGACTTCGCCGCACCCTCACTTTTCCAGCGTCCGTTGTCGCCTTACTCGGCCTGAGGCCGAGTTATCCGACAACGGACGAAGTGGGGGGCCGAAGATCCGAGCAGACCAGCACCACATCGCCGCCCGCGGTCGGGACCGGGCCAGCCCTAGCGATGCTCCGGGTTCGGGAAATCGAAGCGGGCACCGGCGTCCCACTCGGAGCGCTGATTCCCGTAGGCGGGAATGCCTCCCGCGTCCTTGAGCATCCGCGCCAGGTGCAGCATGTTCCAGGTCGCGAAGGTGGCGTTTCGGTTCGTGAAGTCGTTCTCGGGGCCCCCGGATCCCTCGTCGAGGTACGACGGTCCCGGCCCCGCCTCGCCGATCCACCCGGCGTCGGCCTGCGGCGGGATCGTGTACCCGAGGTGCTGGAGGGAGTAGAGAACGTTCATCGCGCAGTGCTTGACGCCGTCCTCGTTGCCGGTCACCAGACAGCCGCCGACCCGCCCGTAGTAGGCGTATTGGCCGGCGTCGTTCAGCAGGTGGGAGTTGCCGTAGAGGCGCTCGACGATCTGGGTGGCGACCGAGGACTTCTCGCCGAGCCAGATCGACATCCCGAGGACGAGGATGTCGGCGGCCATCACCTTCTCGGAGATCGCGGGCCACTCGTCCTGTTCCCAGCCGTGCTCGGTCATGTCGGGCCAGACGCCGGTCGCGATCGCGTGGTCGATCGCTCGGATGCACTCGACCTCGACCTCGTTTCGCCGCATGATCTCCATCGAGATGTCCATCAGCCCCTGCGTGTTGGAGACCTCGGGGCTTCGCTTCAGCGTGCAGTTGATGAACAGCGCCTTGAGGTCCGAGTAGTCCGTCTGGTTGCGCTCGCAGAGCTCGGCCTGCTTCTGGTTCAGGACGTCACGATCGTTCACTGGCCCTCCTTGTTCGCTGGCGGCGCGCAGGGTAACCGCTGCGCGAACTGCCTCCGTCGAGTCCTGGCGACTCCGCTCCCGTTACGCGCTCGCCAGCTAGCCTGCGCGAGTCATGCCGACCATCGGCCTGCTCGGCGACGTCATGCTCGGACGGGGGGTGGCCGGGCGGATCGGCGAGGGCGCCCCCGAGGACGTCTGGGCGCCGGAGGTGCGGGAGCTGTGCTGCGGCTGCGACCTGGTGATCTGCAACCTGGAGTGCTGTCTTTCCGCCCGAGGAAGGCCTATCGAGCGGGTCCGCGACAAGCCGTTCTTCTTCCGCGGGCCGCCCGAGGCGACCCGATCGGTTCGGGCGATCGGGGTGACTGTGGCGGGGTTGGCCAACAACCACGCCCTGGACTACGAGTCGGAGGCCCTGATCGACACCCTCGACCTTCTGGGCGAGGCGGAGATCGCCGTCGTCGGGGCCGGGCCGGACCGCGCCGCCGCCCGCGCGGGGGCGGTCATCGACGTCCCCGAGGGGCGGTTGGGCCTGGTCGCCCTCGCCGACCACCCGGCGGAGTTCGCGGCCGACGCCGACCAGCCGGGGATCGCCTACGCGGACCTTCGTCGGGGGCTCCCCGAGTGGGTCGAAGCCGAGCTGGCCCGGACCCGCGAGCGTTGCGACTGGCTGATCGCCTTTCCCCATTGGGGCCCGAACATGACCGCCGAGCCGGCCGGCTGGCAGCGGCGGGCGGCGGCGGCGATGCAGGGGGCGGGCGCCGATCTGGTCGCCGGTCACTCGTCGCACCTGTTTCACGGCGTCGGCTGGGGGGCGCGTGGCCCGCTGCTGTTCGACCTGGGCGACGCGCTCGACGACTACCGGGTCGATCCGAGGCTTCGCAACGACCTCGGCGTGCTGGCGATCTGGCGTCCTGGCGATCCCGAGGCCGAGCTGGAGCTGGTCGGGCTGGAGCTCGACTTCTGTCACACCCGGATCGCCGAAGGCGAGGATGCCGAGTGGATCGCCCGGCGGCTCGAGCGCGCCTGTCTCGAGCTGGGAACGCGCGTCGAGCGGACGTCCCAGCGGCGCTTCCGGGTGCATCGAGCCGACCAGCCCGGCTGAGCTCTCAAGTCGGTTGGAGCCCGCCCCTCACCAGTCGGTGAGCGAGCAGCCCGAATGCCTCGATCCCGGCCACGAGGTCCGCCTCGAAGGTGTCCTCCTCCTTGGCGTGGCTGATCCCCGCCGCTGATGGGCAGAAGACCATCGCGGCGGGAAGGACGCGCGCCACCTCCGCGGCGTCGTGCAGCGCGCCGCTGGTTAAGACGCGATCCGAGCCAGTCGCCTCTGTGCAGGCCTGGCGCGCCGCGGCGACCAGCTCGGGGTCGAACCGGATCGGGTCGATCCGCCACACGGGTCTCATCTCCAGCTCGCACCCCCGCCGCGCAGCGATCGCCTCCACCTCCGCCCGCGCGTCCCCGAGCATCGCCGCGAGCTCGCCAGCCTCGGGGTGTCGGAGGTCCACCATCAGCTCGGCCTGGCCGGCGACCGCGGTGGGAATGCCAGGCTCGAACGCGAGGGCGCCGGTGGTCGAGACGCCGCCGTGGCGACGGCCGATCTCCTCCACCCGGAGCGCCGCTTCGGCGGCGGCCAGGCCAGCGTCGCGGCGGCGATCCATCGGCGTTGTGCCGGCGTGCGAGGCCTGGCCCGCGAATCGAAACCGGTGGCGCTCGATGCCGACGCAGCCGCTCACCGCGGCCGCGCGCAGTCCCTCGGCCTCGAGCACGGGGCCCTGCTCGATGTGGAGCTCGACATAGGCGGCAACCTCCCCGCGCCGGCCCCCCGCCCGGGGCGCGCGGTCGAGCTCGACCCCGTTCTCGGACAGCACATCTCCGATTGGCCTGCCATCGCCGTCGCGAAGGCCGCGCAGCTCGTCGACGGCAAGTGTCCCCGAGAAGGCTGAGCTCCCGAACAGGCTGCGGCCGAAGCGCGCCCCCTCCTCGTCGGCCCAATCGACGAGGGTCAGCGTCCGCGGCGGAGCTACACCCGCCTCGGACCAGGCCCGTAGCACCCCTAGCGCGGCCATCACCCCCAGCGCGCCGTCGAGCCAGCCGCCGTCGGGCACGGAGTCGAGGTGCGAGCCGATCGCGAGGGCGGGGCCGCCCTCGCCCTCGAGGGAGCCCCAGAGGTTCCCCGCCTCATCCCGCTCGGCCTCCAGCCCGAGCTCGGCCAGCAGCTCGCCCAGTAGCGAGCGAGCCGCCCGCCATCCCTCGCCCCAGCACAGGCGCTGCGCCCCGTCCGGCCCGCCGGTGCGCCGGTCGAGCTCGCGAAGGTCGGCGATCACGCGGCCGGCGTCGATCGCCGGCCCGTCGCTCATCCGAGCCGCTCCCTGCGCAGCGCCTGGACGAGGCAGTGAGCGCCGCCGCCCCCCAGGGTGAACATCGACAGGTCGAGCTCCTCGACAGTCAGGCCGCGCGCTCGCATCGCCTCGTTCAGCGACCCGGCCGTGTTCAGGGACAGCACCCGCTCGCCACCCAGCGAGATCGCGTTCGAGCCGAGTTGGAAGGCGTCGTCCGCGGAGACCTCGATCAACTCGAACCCACGCTCCCGAAGCCATCTGATGAAGCCCCCGGAGAGGGCCTCGACGCAGACCGCCGCCAGCCGCTCGGCGAGCACGGCGATGAGGACGTCGATGTGCACGAAGCGCTCCGGGATCGGCTCGACCCGCACCTCCCAGCCGTCGTCGGCGAGCCAGCTGGCGAGCTGCCGCGCCGCGGGCTCCTGGGTGCGGGCCTCGCCGGCGCCGACCACCGCGCACCCGGGCTCGAGGATCATCACGTCGCCGCCCTCGAGGGCGGCGGCGGTGATCATGCCCCGGACCGGGATGTCGCTCTGCTGATAGAAACGGATCGCGGCGGCGTACTCCCCCCGCCGCCACCACTGGTGGAGCTGAGCGATCACCGCGCCGCCGGGCGTCATCGCGCTCGAATCGCGTGTGAACACCTGATAGGGGAGCGCGGGGTCGGGATCGAGGTGATGGACGGCGACGCCGGCCCGCTCGTAGGCCGAAACCATCTCGGCGTGCTGGCGGGCGGCGAGGCCGGAGTCGAAGCGATGGCCGGCCTCCAGGGTCGCCCGGGAGATCGCGCTGGTTGGCAGCCACCGAAAGTTGTCCGGACGGCAGACGAGCACGTCCAACAGGGCTCCGTGCTCGGAGTCGACGCCCCAGGCGGGCGCGCTCACTCCACCACCACCCGGACCGTGCGCAGGCTGCGATCCACCGCGCCCCGCACCCAGCCCCCGTGCTCGACCACGGCCCTGACGTAATCGATCGTCTCCTGGGTCAGCCGCTCCCCGGGGAGTACGTTGGGGATCCCCGGCGGGTAGGCAGCCAGCGACTCGGCGGCGAGCCTCCCGACCGCGTCTGAGAAGGCGACGGTCTCCTGGGGCCCCAGGAACGCCCGGCGCGGGGTCAGCTCGAGCTTTCCCCAGGGCGGCGGCGGCGCGAACGGTCGCCCCGGCACTCCGCCCTCTGTGCCCAGCGCCTCGACCGCGTGACCCATCGAGGCGACCAGCCGCGCGGCGCTGGCCCTGGCGTCCTCCCCCATCCCGAAAACCGCCACGATCACGTTCTCGGCCACCAGCTCGAGGTTGATGTCGTCGAGCTCCCGCATCATCGAGGCGACCCTGGCGCCGGTGCTGCCGGTACCCCGCACGTCGACCGAGAGGCGCAGCGGGTCCCAGCCGTGGACGCCTGGTCGGCCGACCAGGCGCTCGTCGAGCACGTCGAGACCCGGGATCCCGCGGACCGCGGACCGCGCCGCCTCGACGCCGGCGATCGTCTCGGCGAGCAACCCGGCTCCGCGAGTCGCGGCCTGGCGACGGGCGGCGTCGAGCGACGCGGTGAGCAGCCCGCTGGGGCTGGTGGACTCGGTCAGCGTCACGCAGCGGTCGACGACGTCCTCGTCGATCGAATCGCCGCTTCCGAGATGAAGGATGGCCGACTGGGTCAGGCTCCCGACCAGCTTGTGGACGGACGACAGGACCAGGTCGGCACCGCACTCCAGGGCGCTCTCGGGAAGCAGCGGCGAGAATCGCAGGTGCGAGCCCCAGGCCTCGTCGACGACCAGCGGAACGCCACGCTCGTGAGCGACGCGAGCGAGCCCGCGGACGTCGGCGACAGCGCCGAAGTAGGTGGGCGAGACGGTCAGCGCGGCGACCGCTTCCGGGGCTCGGTCGAGCGCCTCGGCGAGCGCCTCCGGGGTCAGGCAGTGGGCGATCCCAAGCTCCGGGTCCAGCTCGGGCGCGACGAAGGCCGGTTCGAGCCCCGCGAGGATGATCCCGTCGACGGTGCTCGAGTGGACGTTCCGCTGGGCGACCACGCTGCTGCCCGAATGGCGAAGCGCCAGGCAGGCGGTCTCGTTCCCCTGCGAGGCCCCGCTGACCAGGAACCAGCTCCGGCGTGCCCCCCAGGCCTCGGCGGCCAGCCGCTGGGCGCGCTGAAAGGGGGAGTCCGGGCCGACGTCGATCCCCTCGATCCCCGCCGGGATGTCGTACTCGAACGCCGCCGAGCCGATCGTCGCCACCAGCTCCGGATCGGCTCCCTGCCCCCCCTTGTGACCCGGAACGTGGAAGCGGCCCGGGTGGCGCTTTGCGTAGTCGACCAGCGCCTCCAGGTAGGGGGCTCGCTCCTGGTCGCTCCGCGCGAGCGGCGTCGTCCCGGTCCCGGTCGCGGAATGCACGGCATCTCCGGGCATCTCGACCAAACTCTAATCACCGCGTTCGCCCCTGATAATTTCTTGGGCGTTCGCCGATGAGCGACGACGACCACCCTCCGAGTACCGGGCCACATAAGGCAACCGCTGGCCTTGCGCGGGTAGCGAGCGGACGATGACCGCCTTGCTTCTCGTTCTGCTGCTGCTGCTCGTGGTGCTGAATGGGCTGTTCGTTGCGGCCGAGTTCGCGCTGGTGCGGGCGAGGCGGTCGCGGCTGGACAAGCTCGCCAAGCAGGGAGCCCGCGGAGCCGACAAGGCGCTCGCGGAGCTCGGTCGCATGGACGAGTACCTGTCCGCGTGCCAGGTGGGGATCACGATGGCGTCGATCGGGATCGGCTTCCTCGGGGAGCCGGCCCTGGCTCAGCTGCTGGAGCCGATCTTCGGCGGCCTCTCTCATGGGGTCGCGGTCGCGATCTCGATCGCTCTCGCCTACCTGCTGGTGACCGCAATCCACATCTCGGTCGGTGAGCAGGTGCCGAAGATGCTGGCGATCACGCGGGCCGAGGAGGCGCTGCGAGCCCTAGCCCGTCCGCTGGCGGCGTTCATGTCCATCAGCGCCCCGTTCACTATTGCGCTGACCAAGGCCTCGAACGCGATCGTGCGCCTGCTCGGCGTGCGGCCGGAGGCGCTCGAGGAGAGGCATACGGAGGAGGACGTGAAGGCGATCATCCAGACGTCGGCGCGGGGGGGATCGCTCGACCCCGGTGAGGCCGGGATGCTGTCGGGAGTCTTCCATCTCCACGAGCAGCAGGCCCGCGAGGTGATGACGCCGATCCCCGCGGTGGTCACCGTGAACGCATCGGAGACCACCGAGGAGGCGCTTCAGCGCTCGGTGTCGTCGGGGCACACGCGGTTGATCGTGATCGAGGACGACAACCCCGATCGGGTGCGCGGGATCGTCCACAACAACAGCCTCGTCCGCCTCTACATGAACGTTGGCGGCGACGCCTCGATCGAGCCGGCGATCCGCGACGCGCCGATCTTCCCGGAGACCAAGCCACTCGACGATCTGCTGGCCGAGCTGCAGCGCCAGCGCAGCTCGGTCGCGGTCGTCTCGGACGAGTACGGTCGCACAGTTGGGATCGTCTCCGTCGAGGACATCCTCGAGGAGGTGGTGGGGGAGATCGAGGACGAGACCGATCCCCGGGCCGCCTCGATGCGGCAGCTGACCGACGGCGACTGGTACGTGCGCGGCCACGTCTCGCTGGGCGACCTCGAGGATGTCGGGATCCGACTGCCGGTCTCCTCAGACGCCTTCAACTCGATCGGCGGCTACGTCTTCTCCGAGCTGGGCCGGCTCCCGAAGCGGGGCGACCGAATCACCGCCAACGGCTACGAGATCAGGGTCGAGTCGGTGCGGGAGAACCGGATCGTCGCGGTGCGGATCCACGGATCGCCAACCGGCGAGTTTCCCCGTCAAGCCGGTGCCAGCGAATCACCCGCCCGTAATTAGATCGAGCTTCCGTCCGCGTGCGGCTCTAGGTTGCGGATCGTCCGGCTCACCTACCTGAGGGGTAAGCATGTGGGTAGTGAAGCTCACCGACAAGCAACTCGAGGTCTTGAGAGCCGTGCTTCGCGCCGAGGAGCATCTGGGGCCCGCCTTGCGGGGGGCGCTGGAGGCACTCGACCTGGCGCGCTGGGACGACCTCCCCGAGGCCGAGCTTCCCTGGGATGCGGTCACCGACGCGGCGCGCCGGCAGGGGATCTCCGAGGCCGACGTGATCTGGGACCTGGCGGGCAAGCGCAAGCGCACCGCCGCCTAGCCCCTCACCGGTACTCGTAGAACCCCGTGCCGCTCTTGCGCCCCACCTTGCCGTCGCCGATCAGCTCCTCGACCAGCCCCGGCGCCCTGTAACGCTCCTCGCCGGTATCCGCGAACAGGCTCTCGCCGATCGCTGCGGCGACGTCGAGGCCGATGAAGTCCAACAGTCGCAGCGGGCCCATGGGGTGTCCGGTGCCGAGCTCCACGCACGAATCGACCTCGGCGCTGGCCATCCCGGTTCGCTCCGCCAGGCGGACGGCGTCGAACAGATAGGGAAACAGCAGGCGGTTGACCACGAACCCAGGCTGGTCGGGAACCTCGATCGGGGTCTTGCCGAGCGCCAGGCACCAGGCGTGGGCCCGCTCCCTCACTCCCTGCCGCAGGCCGCCCGGAAGGCAGAGCTCGACCAGCTCCATCCGGTGCACCGGGTTGAAGACGTGGAGGCCGAACAACCGGTGCGGATGTCCGCAGCGGTTCGCGAGCTCGGCGACCGAGAGCGACGACGTGGTGCTTGCCAGGTCGGCGCGAGGGCAGGCCTCGCCGAGCTCCCCGAGCAGGCGGCCCTTGGCGTCGATCTCCTCGACCACCGCCTCGACGGCGAGATCACAGGGGGCGAGGTCACCGGGGTCCGTCGTCACCCGGATGCGCTCCGGGACGGCGGCCTCGAGCTTTTCGCACTCGGCCTGGGCCCGCTCCTCCGCTTGGCGCGCGGAGTCATCGCTGCGAGCCAGCAGGCGCACCGGACCGAGCACGCTCGCGGAGGCGGCGAGGGCGCAGGCGATCGTCCCGCTGCCGGCGACCGCGGGCTCGGTGTATGCATCGGGGTCGGTCACCCGCCCGGGTTCCTACGGCCTACGCCCACAGCCCGGCGGCTTCGAGGGGTCCGATTCGGGGTCTGGAGCTAGGCGTCGAACTGGCCGCCGAACTCCGCCGCCTGGGGCCTACCTTTGTGCCCGGCTTCTTGAATGATCGGCGGGACCTCGGGATCGGAGAGGAAGTTCTGAAAGCCCTCCTCATCCCAGTCGAAGAGCGCCCAGACCCGGTCGTCCTCATTGGGATCGCGAAAGACGGTGGCACCCTTGGACCCGTGCTCCTTTCGCTTCTCAGCGCCCTTGGTTGAGAAGATCTTCAAGAAGCGGTCGAAATCCTCAACCGTCGTCGTTGCCAGGATCAACTCTTTCCTCCTCTGCGGGAAGTGTCGTCGCGCTCCCGCGACATAGCCCGCGCAGTATCTCGCGTCGGGAAGGGGGACGGGGAGACCCTCGTCCGGGCGACCAGGAAACCAGCGGCAGAAAGCTGCTCGCGCCAGAGAGACTTCGTTCAGTCCCGCAGCCCGGCCGCTTCGAGGGCCTCGTCCCTATTTCGGAAGGCCTGTTCTCGGACCACCCGCCCGTTCTTGATCGTGAAGAGGAAGGCGAACTGGTCTCCATCCATGGCGATCTGGCTCACAGGCCCCACGCCGTTGACTTGGGCCACCGCGACGACCTGGTCTCCGGAGTCGATCAGCTCGACGGGGTCAACCGTGTACCCGGACAGGGTCCTTTGGTTCTCCTCGTAGATCAGGCGGATGGCCTCGTTGCCGTGACGGGTCCCCAAGAGGAGCGTTTCGAACACCACGTCCGGGTCATAAACCTCGACCAGAGCATCGAGGTCGCCACGGTTGTGCGCGGCGAATCCCGCTCTGATCAGCTCCATGTTCTCCTCCGACATCGCCCGCGTAGTATCTCGCGGCCTCAGGCTGTCGTGCTGGTCGAGATACGCCTCCAGCATCCCGCGGGCCTCGTTGCGTACCCTGCTCTGTATGCAGGAGCAGGCGAGGCGACACCGACCCGCCAGCGGGGCGGCCGCCGGGTTCGTGCTCACGGTGATGGTGCTCGGGGCGTTCTCGATGTGGACCGTGATCCCGTTCGGGTGGATCTGGGTCGGCTCCAAGCTCTCCCACACCCAGCAGCCCTCCGGCGGTCCCTACATGATCGTCTTCTTCGGCATCGTCTGCTCGATCATCGCGATGGCCATGGTGCTGTCCCGCCTCAACCGGCTCTACGTGCGGATCACGGGGAGCGCCAAGCTTCCGGATCGCTATCTCCCCGCCTGGCGGAGGAGCCTCAGCGACGAGCGCGAAACCCCGCAGGGGATGTCGGTGCTCGAGGCCGTGATCCTCGCCTCGGTCTTACTCGCCGGGCTCGCGATGGCGGTCTGGTTCTTCATCGCCGCGGGCTCCCCGCTGCCGTCCCAATAGCGACTGACTGGTCAGTCAACCGATCGGCTATCGTCAGCTGTGAAGGTGCGACGACGGTAGCCGTCGCCACGCTGGCCCCCCAGATCCGGGCCGGTGCCGAGACGAGCGAATGGAGGGTGATTCCCTGATGGCGAGCAACGGGAAGTTCCAGGGACGCGAGGTGGTGATCGTCGAGGCCGTCCGAACTCCGATCGGACGTGGCCACGAGGAGAAGGGCTACTACAAGGACGTCCACGCCTCCAATCTGCTTTCGAGGACGTTCAAGGAGCTCGTCGACCGCGCCGGCATCGAGCCCTCCGAGGTCGAGGACGTGGTCGCCGGCTGCGTCCAGCAGTTCGGCGAGCAGGGATTTAACATCGGCCGTAACGCCTGGCTGGAAGCCGGGCTTCCGATCGAGACCCCGGCGACGACGATCGATCGCCAGTGCGGCTCCGCGCAGCAGGCGGTCAACTTCGCGGCTGCGCTGGTCGCCTCGGGCGTCCACGACGTGGCGATCGGCGGCGGGGTCGAGCACATGGGCCACATCTCGTTCGCGGACGGGATGGCCGTGCAGAAGGAGCACGGGTTGGCCTTTTCCCCGGAGCTTCTCGAGCGCTACAACCTCGTCCCCCAGGGCATCTCGGCCGAGATGATCGCCGACAAGTGGGAGATCCCGCGCTCGGAGCTCGACGAGATCGGCCTTCGCTCCCATCAGCTCGCGGCCCAGGCAACCGAGGAGGGCCGCTTCGAGCGCGAGACGATCCCGTTCTCGGTCAACGGCGACACCTACGTCACCGACCAGGGGATTCGCCCCGACACCACCCTCGAGAAGCTGGCCGAGTTGAAGACGGTCTTCAAGGAGGACGGCAAGATCACCGCCGGCAACTCGTCCCAGATCTCCGACGGCGCCGCAGCCGTCCTGGTGATGACGCGGGAGAAGGCCGATCAGCTCGGCCTGAAGCCGCGGGCCCAGATCGTCGACGAGACGACGGTCGGAGTCGATCCGGTGCTCATGCTCACCGGCCCGATTCCCGCCACCCGCAAGCTGCTCGAGCGAAACGGGATGGAGATCGGCGACATCGACCTGATCGAGATCAACGAGGCGTTCGCCTCGGTGATCGCCGCCTGGCGACGCGAGCTCGAGCCGGACATGGACCGGGTCAACGTCAACGGTGGCGCGATCGCGCTCGGCCACCCGCTCGGCTCGACCGGCGCCCGACTGATCACCACCCTGCTCCACGAGCTCGAGCGCTCCGACAAGGAGCTGGGCCTGGTGACGATGTGCTGCGGCGGCGGCTTGGGAACCGGGACCCTCATCCAACGGGTCTAAGAGCGGTTCAAGGGCGAATCGTTCGAGCTAGCGACGAAGTCGCGGGTCAGGCGAGTACGACCTGCCGCCCGGTAACGCGCCCAAGCCCGCCGACACCGGACGCGAAGCGGAGGATGTCGGCGGAGTGATTCCGGACCAATGAATCGGCTGACGGAGGCCGACGAGCACCTTCGCTCGGTCGACCATGTCCTGCGGCGGCTGATCGACGAGCGGGGGCCGATCGACCCCGAGACCGATCGCCGGGGCAGCCGGCCCGACGCCTACCAGGCGCTGGCCCGCGCGATCGTCGGGCAGCAGCTCTCCACCAAAGCGGCCGCCTCGATCTGGGGTCGGGTGACCGAGCTGTTCGACGGTGGGACCCCGTCACCCTCCCAGCTGCTCGGGGTCGATGGCCAGGCGCTGCGCGACGCGGGGCTTTCCTGGTCCAAGGTGGGCTTCCTCAAGGACCTCGCGGAGCGGCTCGAGGACGGGCGTCTCGATCTCGGCCGGCTGAGCGAGCTCTCGGACGAGGACGTGGTCGCGGAGCTGACCGAGATCAAGGGGGTGGGGCGGTGGACGGCGGAGATGTTCCTGATCTTCCATCTGGCCCGCCCCGACGTCGTCTCGACCGGCGATCTCGGCATCCGCCGGGCGGCGCAGATCGCCTACGGGCTCGAGGGCCTCCCCGGCCCGACCGATCTGGACCGGATCGCCGAGCCGTGGCGCCCGCATCGCACCCTCGCCTGCCTGTATCTGTGGCGCTCGCTCGACAATGCACCCGCCCAGTGATCGCCGCCAGGCACTGCTATAGGGTGCCGCGATCCGAGATCGGCTGCCAGGAGGTCATCAGTGAAGAAGAGGTTGCTCGCCGCCACCGCGCTCGCGCTCGCCGCGGGATCAATCGCCGCCGGATGCGGCGGAGGGAACGACACGACCACCGTCAGCGGCGCCAGCGGGGCCACCGGCGCGCAGGGAGCGCCGCTCACCAAGGATGCCTTCCTCGCCAAGGCGAACGAGATCTGCAAGCAGGGGAATCAGTCGATCAATCAAGCTGGGCAGCAGTTCTTCAAGAGCCTCGGCCTGAGCCAGAACCAGCAACCCACCTCCGACCAGATCCAGCAGTTCGCGAACCAGACCGCGATCCCGAACATTGAGGCGCAGATCACCGCCATCGAGGCGCTGCCGGCGCCGTCTGGGGACGAGGACCAGGTGAACGCGATCACCGACTCCGCCCAACAGGCTCTCGACAAGCTGAAGGCGGACCCCAGCCTGTTGGCGGGCAACAGCAGCAACGACCCGTTCGCGGACGTGGACAAGCTCGCGAAGCAGTACGGCCTCGACGAGTGCGCCAACTGATGCGGCCGGGCGCGTGAGCGCCCTCGAGCGCATCTCGATCGCGGCGATCGCCGACACGGCGGCCGACCTGGCCACCCAGGCCCGCGACGCCGAGGCCGCGAGCATCGACTGCGTGTGGACGCCGGAGCTGTTCCGCAGCTCGGTGACCCAGGCGACCTGGATCGCCGCGGCGACCGAGCGGATCGGCGTCGGCACGGGAATCGCCTGGGCGTTCACCCGCAGCCCGTTCATCCTCGCGGTCACCGCGCTCGACCTCGACGAGATGTCGGAGGGCCGCTTCAGGCTGGGCCTCGGTGCGGGAGTCAAGCGCCTCAACGAGACCTGGCATGGGGTGGAGTACGGCCGGCCCGCGCCTCACCTGAGAGAGACCATCGAGGCGGTGCGGCTGATCATGCAGAAGGCGCACGCCGGCGAGCCGATCCGATACGCCGGCGAGTACCACGACATCGACATCAAGGGCTGGGTCCGCCCCCACCGGCCGGCCCGCGAGTCGGTGCCGATCTACGCGGCAGCCGTGCAGGAGGGGATGGCGCGGATGGCCGGCGATGTCGCCGACGGGCTGATCGGCCACCCGATCTGCTCGCTGCGGTGGCTCGACGAGGTGCTGGTGGCCAGCTTCGAGCGTGGGCTCGGCCGTTCGGGGCGCGAGCGCCGTGACTTCGACTTCATCCCCACGGTGAGCTGCGCGATCTCCGACGACGAGGAGGCCGCCTACGAGGCGGCGCGGCGGACGATCTGCTTCTACGCCACCGTCCGCACCTACGCCTCGCTGTGGGAGGTGCATGGCTTCGGTGAGGCGGCGGCCGCGGTTGGCGATGCCTTCCGGGCGGGCGACCTCGCCGCGATGCCGGCTGCCATCCCCGACGAGATGGTCGACACCTATTGCGCCGCCGGCCCGCTCGACAAGGTGCGCGCTCGGGTCGCGGAGGTCGCCGAGCGCGGCGATGGCGTCTTCCTGACCCCGCCGAGCTACTTCATCGGCGCGGAGGAGATCGCCGCCTACCAGCGCCGGATCGTCGAGGGCTTCGCCCCCGCCACCGCCTCGGGATAAGCCGCCTACGCCGGGGGCAGCCTGCCCCCGACGAACTGCACCATCCCGGCGAGTCGCTGGCGGACGTTCTCGAACCCCCGGTCGGCGAGCGCGGTCACGATCTCATCTGGCTCGAAGATCCGCACTCCGCTGGCGCGCTGAAGCAGGGGCTTGAGCGGGGGGACGCTGAGCTGGCGCCGCACCGACGTCATCAGGGCGATCCGGCCACCCGGGGCGAGCGTTCGCCGCATCTGGTCGAGCGCGGCGAGCGGATCCGCGAACAGATGCAGGGCCGCGAAGCAGCAGACGCCGTCGAAGACGCCGTCGCGGAACGGAAGCTCGGCCGCGTCGGCCCTGATCAGGGCCAGGTTGCCGAGGCCCGCGGCCCGGAGGTCGTTCACCCCTCGGGCGAGCATCGTCGGTGACGCGTCGACTCCGACCACCAGGCCGTCGTCTCCGACCGCCGGCGCGAACTCCCGCGAGAAGTTGCCGGGTCCGCAGGCGACGTCGAGGACCAGGTCGCCGGGCCCCAGGCCCAGCAGGAGCCGTGCGATCCGGATTTCCTCCGCCATCCCGGGGCCGGTGATCCCCTTCACCATCCGCGCCAGGGCCGGGCGCCAGTAGCGCTCGTAGATCGCCGGCACGAACCGCGTGGTCATCAGGTCCTGGAACGCCCCCGTCGAATCGAGCTCGCCGCCGAGCAGGTCGAGATAGCCGGCGTCGGTCGCTGCCGGATCGCTGGCGCGCTCCGCCGCCTCGGGGCGGAGCAGCTCGCGGGCACGATCGACCGCGTCGGGCTCCGTTCGATCGGTGGGGCGCATCCGGGTCTGCCCGATCCTCAGCGGGCGGGCGGTCCCGGCCCCATGCCGCGTGGGTCGCCGGAGTGGCGGGCGAGCTCGGTGAGACGGTCGATCTGGCGTTCCCCCTCGATTCGAGCGGGATCGCCCTCCTCCAGGCCGTCGATCAGGCGCTGGATCCGGTTGCGGATCTGAAGCGCGAAGTGGGGCGTCGACGGCCCCGCCAGCTCGCGGATGTCCTCGACGGTGGTCCTGCGGCCGCTCGTCAGGCGGTCCGGGCGCTCGGCCTCGCTCACTTGTCGGCGGTCCTCAAAGCGGTCATGGCTTGCGTGGCTTGGATGGCCTCGTCGGCTCGGGCTCGGGTGATCGGCGCGGCGGGCCCAGGCTCGTGCCGGCACCGGACCTTACCTGGGCCACCTCGGCGAGATCGTCGACCTGAGCCTGGAACTCGACCGAGATCGCGTCCTGGTCACCGATCAGCCAGACGTGGTTGTAGACGGCCCGGGTGGGATCGCCGATATAGCCGGGCTTCAGGTCGAGCAGGTAGCCGCGGAGCGCGGCCGGCACCTTGGCCGGGTCATCGGTGAGCAGCAGCGGTCCCCAGTCGCCGCTGGCCGACAGCGCGGCCGCCGCCGCGGCGTCGAGGGGACGGGAATCGCGGGCGATCACGAAGCCGTGCCCGGGATCGTTGATGTTCCAGCCAAAGGTTCCGCTGACGTAGCGGGCGAAGTCGATCGCGTTCTGGACCGGATCCTCCGCCCCGACCCGCTGCACGCTCGGGGCGATCTTGCCCACCCGTTCGAGCACCTTGTCCGAGATCGCCGACGGCGGTGCGAGCGCGTACACCGGGATCTGCTTGTGGCGGCGAAGGGCGTCGAGGGTCGGCTGGGGGACCGACTCCTTGCCGACGAACAGGACGGGATCCCCGGAGCGGGCCGCCCAGGCGGCGGCGGGCATCGCGTACCTTGGCTCCTCGGAGCTGGTCAGCAGGATGTGCTCGGGCTGGTGCCCGCTGAGCGCTTGGCGGAGCCGGTCGATCGCCGCGGCGAGCTCCGCGGGATCCCCCCCGCTGACGCGCTCCGCTCGGACTCCCGACGGCGCGGCCGCGGACCCGACCACGAAGACCTGGTGCCCGTCCGTGGCGGCCGAGCCCGAGGGTGCCAGGGCCTCGAGGGCGTCGGCGGTGAGGCTGGGCGTCGAGTCGGCGTCCGTGATCAGGATCGGGGCGCGAACCGGTGGCGCCATCAAGCTCGCGGCGGCGATCCCGGAAGGCCAGTCGCCGCCGTCCACCAGGGTCACGGCGTCCGGCCCGGCGACGCCCCCGGTCGAGGGGAAGGTGGCCAACGCGACGCCGGCCGCGTCGGCGACCGGGTCGGAGCCGGCGACCCGGGTCGTGTTCTTGGTCGCAAAGGCCGGGAAGCCGAGATCTTCAGTCCCTTGAGGCTGCTGCTCGTGGATGACGAGCTTCGGCGCCGGGGCCGACGTCGCCTGATCGTCGCCGCCGCGCCGCGAGTCGATCAGGAGATAGGCGCCGATTCCGAGCCCGGCGACGGCTACCAACGCCGCGCCGACCACCGCGAGGCGGCGTCTGGAGTGCACCCACACGGCGGGCAACATACAGACGGCAGGCCCCGGCGTCGGTACACTTGTGGCTGGTTGACTGACCAGTCAATCGGCTGGTTCACGAGCGAACCCGCCCACTAGACGGCAGATCACGGAGGTCTGAAGATGGATTTCGGTGTCAGCGACGAGCAACGCGAGTTCAGGGCCCTGTGCCGCCGATTCGCCGCCGAGGTGATCCGCCCGGTCGCCGCCCAGCACGACGCCGACGAGTCCACCCCGTGGGAGGTGATCAAGGCCGCCCGCGAGTGGGGCCTCGAGGGCATCGATCACATCCAGCGGCTGGCGGGCGATCCCGACGGCCAGTTCTCGGTGATCTACGCGGAGGAGCTCCACTGGGGCTGTGCCGGCATCGCGCTGGCGATCTCGGGATCGTCGCTCGCGGCCGCCGGCCTTGCCGCCTCCGGCACCCCGGAGCAGATCGCCAAGTGGGTGCCCGAATGCTTCGGAATGGGCGACGAGATCCATCTCGGGGCCTATGCCGTCACCGAGCCCCAGGCCGGCTCCGACGTCAAGAGCCTGCGCACCACGGCGAAGCTCGACGGAGACGAGTGGGTCCTCAACGGGACCAAGGTCTTCATCACCAACGGCGGCATCGCCGACGTCCACGTGGTCGTCGCCACCGTCGATCCGGAGCTGGGCCACCGAGGCCAGGCTTCGTTCGTGATCCCGAGGGGCACCCCGGGCCTCGAGCAGGGCAAGAAGGAGTCGAAGCTCGGCATCCGCGCCTCGCACACGGCCGAGGTAATCCTCGAGGATTGCCGCGTCCCGGTCGAGAACCTGCTCGGCGGGATGGAGAAGCTCGAGCGCAAACTCGAGCGCGCCCGCTCCGGTGAGTCGAGCGGGCGCGCCTCCAACGCGCTCGCCACCTTCGAGCTGACCCGACCGATCGTCGGCGCCTCGGGCCTCGGCATCGCTCAAGCAGCCTACGAGTGGACCCTTTCCTACCTCGACAACGGCGGTGCGGCGGATCCGTTCGACGACTACCTGGACGAGAGCTCGACGGCCGGGCGCCCGCCGCTGGAGCGCGAGGGCATCCAGCAACGGCTCGCCGACGTCGCCACCGAGATCGAAGCCGGCCGGCTGCTGGTCCAGCGGGCCGCCTGGATGGGCCGCAACGGCCTGCCGATGACCGGCGGACAGGGCTCGATGTCGAAGCTGAAGGGGGGCGATGTCGCGATGTGGGCGACGCGCACCTGCATGGATCTGGTCGGCCCAATTGCGCAGACCACGGACTGCCCGCTCGAGAAGTGGTTCCGCGACGCGAAGATCTACCAGCTGTTCGAGGGAACGGCCGAGATCCAGCGCCTGGTGATCTCCCGGATGCAGGCCGCCGAGTACCGCGAGCGGCTCGCCGACGGGGTAGCGGTGGCGGCCGACGCGATCGGCTCCACGACATCCGGCAACGGGACTTCCCCCGGTCACGAACACGGGGCGTCGAAGAACGGCGCACAGCGCTCCGAGGAGCCCGCGGCGAGCCCCGCCTGAGCCCGGCGCCGTCGTCCTCGTCGTTCCGTCCAGAGGCCGCTAAAGGTCGGCGCCGCGGGCGCCGATAGCTGGAACGAGCGCCGTTGGCGCTCGGTTCAGCCCGCTAGCTCGCCTCAGACGGACGGACGTTGACGACGATGCGCAATCTCACCCCCATGCGCCATCCATACCTGTTCGGCGGGGGGATCTCGGGTGCCCTGATCGCCGGCGCGGTGGCCGCCTTCCTCTCGATGACGGCCGTCGTCTCCCAAACACAGCTTCCGGGCGGCGCGTCGACGATCCTGCCGTCGCGGGCCGGCGCCCTGACGATTGAGGGCAGCGCCGGTGTGGCGGAGACCGGCAACGCCGCCCAAGCGGGGAACTTCGGATCCGCAAC
>JAHEXV010000044.1 GCA_023251935.1 bacterium
TACCAGGTCGTCGCGGACCTCCCCCTGCGACATCCTCTCGTTGAGGGGCGGGAGGTGGGCGATCTGCTCGAGGTACTGCTCGGGTCGGCGCGGCCAGCCACGGCTCGTCCGGGGTGAGGCTCGGCGCCGTCGCACGCGGGCGGACTTGCGACTCGCGCGATCTCGACCGCCTACCATGGCTCACAGTGAGTTACACGGAAGTCAGGCTCCTAAACGGTGACGTCTTCACGGTCGAGGGAGCGTTGGACGAGGTCGAGAGCAAGCTCTCCGATGCTGCTCGATCAGGCCAATCACGCCTCGCCTGGTTCACGGAGCACGGAACCGATGGTTTAGTCGGCGTTAACGCGGTCCACGTCGCCACCCTGAAGGTCAGCGAGCTCTCAGACTGAGTGGCTCGCGCAAGGCTCGGCCCGTGCGTCGTCCCTCGATTCGATAACGGCGTTCGGTACGTCGCTGCGGCACCCCGGTCAGGGTGCGGCGCTCGGATGCTGGAGGCTTGGCGCGCTTCAATCGCAACCCCGAGTTTGTGCCCTCGCCGCACAAATGAGGAAACCCCGCTTGTCAGCGGGGCTTCCTCCCAATAGCGGGGGCAGGATTTGAACCTGCGACCTCCGGGTTATGAGCCCGGCGAGCTACCTGACTGCTCCACCCCGCGGTGGACACATGATCTTAGCGCCGGTGAGGCGATTGGCGGGCCTGTGGGCCCCTTGGGTGGACTTGGGGTAATGGGACAATCGCCCTTGCGAATCGCTGAAATCGCGCAATCATGTGGGCGATGTCGCTGGTGGCTCAGCCTGGCACGCCGTTCTCGGTTCCGCTGTTCGTCCACCTGATCCTCTGGCCGGCGCTCCTCGCGTGGGTCGTCTTCCTGGTGCGCCGCCGCCGCTCGCGGGAATGGCCGTGCTCGTGGCGGTTCGGCATCGCCCTGGCGCCGGCCTGCTTCTTCGCCGACGCGGCGGCCCTGCTGGCGGCCGTCAAGTGGCCGAGCCGCGACTCGACCACCTTCGTGCTCGCGCTGCTGTGGCTCGCGGCCCTGTTCAGCATCACCTCGTACTTCGCCCTGCGCACCCCCGACGACGGTGGAGGCGAGGGGGACGAGCCCGACGAGGACCTCCCCGAGCCGCCGTGGTGGCCCGACTTCGAGCGCGACCTGCGCGACTACGTCCGCCGCGGCCCGCAACCGCCGTCTCGCCCGCCGCGGATCCCGACCGGCGCCCGGTAGCCGGCGGCACGCCCAGCCGCGGCGACTAATCTACGGGTTCGGCCCCGGGAGCTGGGGCGTGTCGTGCGCCGAGGAGAGCAGGAAGGCGATCAGGATCGCGAGGCTGGCGAGCCCGATGATCCCGACGATCACCCCGGCGAGCGCGATCGCCCATCCGCCCTGGTGCCCGTCCGAGGCGCGGATCTCCTTCATCCCCATATAGCCGAGCACGATCGCGAGCACCGAGCCGATCCCGAACAGCCAGATGATCCCCAGGAAGAGCGAGGCGATCGCCAGGTTGTTGGTCGGCGCGCCCTCCTCCCCTGGCCCGGCCGCCGGGTGAAACTCGCTCATCTCGGAAGCGTCGCAGACGCTCCCTCCAACCCGGCGCCGGGTCGGCCCATCTAGATTTCAGCCGCAGGGATGCGCGTAGCGGTAATCGACATCGGAACCAACTCGACCCGGCTGCTCGTCGCCGAGGTCGACGACGGCAGGGTCACGGAGCTCGAGCGCCGCTCGACCGTGACCCGGCTCGGCCGCGGCGTCGACACCTCGGGCCAGCTCGCCGCCGACGCGATCGAGGACGTCTGCGAGACGGTCGGCGAGTACATCGCCGTCTACGAAACGCTCGAGCCCGACGTGGTGACGGCGATCGCGACCAGCGCCGTGCGGGACGCCGAGAACTCGGGCGCGTTTTTCGCCGAGCTTCGCGAGCGCTTTGCGCTCCGCGCCCGGATGCTGGAGGGGGCCGAGGAGGCCGGGCTCACCTACCTGGGCGCCTGCCTGGGCCGCCCGCCCGCCGACGGCACCCTGGTGATCGACATCGGGGGCGGCTCCACGGAGCTCGTCTTCGGCTCCGGGTTGGAAGTCGACTTCTATGCCTCGCTCCAGGCCGGAACGGTTCGTCATACGGAGCGCTACCTGACCACCGACCCGCCGGCGGCCGACGATCTCGAGGCGCTCGCCGATGACGTCCGCGACCTGATCTCCGCGGAGCTGGCGCGAACCGACTTCTTCACGGTCAAGAAGGGGATCGCGGTCGCCGGGACCGCGACCTCGCTGGCGGCGATCGAACAGGCGCTGGACCCCTACGACCCCGAGCTGGTCCACGGGTTCGAGCTCTCGCTCGACACTATCCAGCGAACCCTCTCCATGCTCGCCTCGAAGACCCTGGAGGAGCGCCTCCAGGTCACCGGCCTCCCCCCCGGCCGCGCCCCGACGATCGTCGCTGGGGTGGTGATCCTGATCCAGGTCATGCGTGCCCTCGGGTTGCGCGAGGTCGAGGTCTCCGAGCACGACATCCTCCACGGCGCCGCGATCCAGGCGGCGGCGTCGACCGGCTGACTCAGCCGCAGAACTCGTCTCAGCCCTTGCCCGAGATCCGGTCCCAGGCCCGGCGCAGCTTGTCGTGGCGGTCGTCGGGGACCACGTCGTCGGGGCCGACCTCGAGCTCCGCCGGGTTGGCGCTCGGCTTCGGCAGCGCCTCAGCGGCGGCGGCGTCAACTGTCAGCACGACGCCGCGCTCGTAGATCTCGTCGACCTGGGTCGCGTCGACGAAGCGGTGTCCGCCCGGCAGCACGCTGGTGTCGATCACGAAGCCGTCGAAGACGTCGACGTCGGGGTCGGCGAGCACGTGCTGGACTCGGCCGAGCTCGCGCCCGTCGCTCGACAGCACCCGAGACCCCTCCGCGAGGGTCAGGTAGGAGCCGGGTGCGCCGAGGTCCTCCATCGCCGGCAGGCTAGTCGAAGCGGGCGGGCCGCCGGATCCGGGCGCGCCGCGGTCAGCCCGGACGCGGGCCGCGCGGGGGGCCCGACTCCGACAGCGTCCCCAGCACGATCGCGTCGTTCTGCTCGTCGCGGTCGGCCCTCCCTGCTACCCTGCCGCGCTGATTGTGCCGAATCCGCCCGGACCGTCCGGGTGGAGCGGGGGAACCAATCGTTCCCCGGGGCGAACGGTCCACGGCCACGTCGGCCCAGCGGACCAAGCGCGACTCCACAGCGCGAGCCCGACAGCTAACCCCGCAGGCCGAAAGGAAACCGAGCGATGCGGTCAAACCCGATTCGGATGCTACGTCTGCGATTGGCAGGCGCTCTCGTGCTGGCCTGCCTGACCACGCTGGCGGTTCTGAGCACCGCCGCGACCGCGGGGACCGGTGGCACCGGCGGGCCTGTGCCGACCGTAAAGGGCTCGAAGGCGAAGCTCCGGCACGGCCTGGCGATCGCGCCCAAGTCCGCGCCGTGGCGGGTCAAGCGCGTGATCGCTGCCGCCAACAAGATCGCGAAGGGACACGGCTACTGCAACGGCGGCGGCTACTCGAGCTGGAAGTCGCCCTGCTACGACTGCGCGAGCGCGGTCAGTTTCGCCCTCCACGGCGGCCACCTGATCACCCAGGCGATGCCACCGACCAGTCTCGAGAGCTGGGGACGACGCGGGCACGGGAAGTGGATCTCCGTCTACGCCAACTCCGGCCACGCGTTCATGACCATCGCCGGCCTTCGCTTCGACACCGCCGACACCAGCGGCGCCGGGCCGGGCTGGGCGCGGGGCATGGGCTGGGAGAGCTCCCAGTCGTACGCCACCCGCCACCGGCACAGGTTCTAAACAGCCCCTACTCGGGAAACAGCGTGTGCACCGGGAACCAGGTGTCGTCGGCACCCGGAAGCTGATCGGCGTCCATCCCGGTCACCTCGGCGATCGCCGGCGTGAGGCGCTGCTCGTTGAACTGGTCGAACTCACCACGAGACCGCCAGGCCTCGATGATCCGCCACCTGCCGTCCTCGCCCTGGCCGGCGGCGTGGAACATCAGGCCTGGGGGCGGATCTCCCTGGGCGTTGAGCTTCTCGTTGACCGCGTCGTACTGCTCCTGCCCCATGCCGTCGGGCAGTAGGTGGATCACCGCGTCTGCCATCTCTCTCTCCTGGTTCGACGAATCCTGTCGGCGGCATCCTAGCCGGGTCAGATCCACTCGAGGATCGGGCCGAAGAGGACGATCGCCACGGCCACCGCCGCCGCCATCCAGCCGACGAACCGCGCCTGGCGACGGACGTCCCGCAGGTCGTAGACGTAGGCCGCGATCAGGAAGAACCACAGGTAGCCGAAGATCACGATCGGCAGCACGAACGGCACGTTCCAGAACCAGTACTCCCAGTGGAAGTAGCCGGTCGCATGCAGGAGCACCTCGACTCCGGTGGCGAAGATCGAGTAGGCGAGCCCGATCGCCAGCCGGTTCGGGATCCCGAGGATGCGGGTGGCCGGGTCGGGCGGCAGCGTCTTCACATAGATCACCCCGCTGATCGCGAACATGAACGAGATCTCGATCGTCAGGCCGATCAGGATCAGGTAGGAGGTGTCGCCGGTTACCGTCCACAGGGCGGCGCGGTGGGTGAAGTGGAGGATCAGCGAGTTGGCGATCTCGTTCACCCAGTCCGCGAGCCAGAAGGCGAGCCCCGCGAAGATGATGTCGTAGCGGCGCCGCTCGACCTCCTGCGCGTAGACGTAGAGCACGAAGGCGAGCAGGGCGACCGTGTACCACTTGAAGGTCGAGGCGTCGCGCAGGAGCTCCTGCGCCTGGCGGGTGAACTCGGTGACCGCGACGATCGGCGCAGCCTATGGCCTTCGCCCGCCGCCGATAGGTGGGCGGCTAGCATCAGGCCATGGCGATCGACGTGGCGGTTGCGGGCGGGCACGGGAGGATCGCCCTGCGCCTGCTGCGGCTGCTCGCCGAGCGCGGCGACCGCGCCCGTGGGCTGGTCCGAAACCCCGACCACGCCCCGGACCTCGAGGCGGCCGGCGCGACCGCGGTCGAGGCCGACCTCGAGGCCCTCGACCCTGAGGCGATTGCGAGCGGGATCGCCGGCGCCGACGCGGTCGTCTTCAGCGCCGGGGCGGGGCCCGGGAGCGGCCCGGCCAGAAAGCGCACCGTCGACTACGGGGCGGCGGTGAAGCTGATCGACGCCTGTCGGGCCGCCGGCGTGGCGCGCTACCTGATGGTCAGCGCGATGGGCGTCCACGATCCCGTCGCCCGCGGCCCCGAGATGCGCCCCTACTACGAGGCCAAGCTCGAGGCCGACCAGGCGCTCGCCGCCAGCGGCCTCGACTACACGATCGTTCGCCCGGGCCGCCTCACCGACGAACGCGGCACCGGCCTGGTGCAGGCGGCGCCGCGGCTTGAACGCGGCGGCCAGATCACTCGCGACGACGTCGCCGCCACCCTGCTCGCCTGCCTCGGCGAACCGGGCACGGTGGGCAGGGAGTTCGACCTGCTGGCCGGCGAGACCTCGATCGCCGAGGCGATCGCGGCCGTCTAGTCGCGTCCAGCGCAACGAATGCCGAGTTCCGCTGCCCTATGCAGCGCAACTCGGCTCTCGGCGCGCGGGAACCCGGAGCGGAGTGGCGCCGGCGCGGTACGCTGCGTGCTCCTGATGGACGTGATCGTCTACCTGATCGCGCTCGCGCTCACCGGCTTGGTGGTCGGGGCGCTCGGCCGCCTGGCGATTCCGGGCAAGGACCCGATGACGATCTGGCAGACGATCCTGATCGGGATCGCTGCCTCGTTCATCGCCGGGCTCGTCTGGTGGGCGATCTTCGGCGATCGAAACGGCGGTGGCATCCTGCTGTCGGTGATCTTCGCGGCGCTGATCGTCTACCTGATCAGGCGCAGCCGGGGAGGCACGCTGACCACGCCGGGCCGCTGATTCGACTGCGGACGCTCTGATTCGCCGCTAGAACGCCACCACCGGTGGCCGAATCGCACCCTCCCGGATCGGGCGCGATTCGATCACCGGTGACGGAGAGGGCTCACCGGCAGACCCGGCAGGGCTGGGTGAAGACCCCGACCGGGGCAAGCGGTAGCTCGAGGAACGCCTCGAGCCTCCTTCCGTCCATGCAGACGCCATGTCTAACATCGCCGCCTCCGCGATGCGCCGGTTGGCATAGCGCACCGGATCGCCATCCGCGTCATCCTTAACCCAACGGGAGCGAGCAAGGAGGGAATGGATGTCCGAGCAGACGATCAGCCGCCGCCGACTGATTGGAGCCGGGACCGCGGCCGGGCTGGGTGCGATGCTGGGACGGGTCCCCGGGGTCGGCGCTGCCGGCTCGGAGCGCACCGCCGACGTCGTCGTGGTCGGCGCCGGCTTCGCCGGGCTGACCGCCGCCCTGCGGGTCATGCAGGCGGGGCACTCGGTGATCGTGCTCGAGGCCCGAGACCGGGTCGGGGGCCGCGCCTTCAACCGCCCGATCGGGGGCGGCGAGATCTCCGAGCGGGGGGCGACCTTCGTCGGACCCACCCAGAACCACATCCTCAATCTCGCCGGCGAGTTCGGGGTCCACAAGTTCCCCACCTTCGAGGACGGCGACAACGTCTACGTCAACGCCCAGGGGCAGCGGAGCACCTACAACGACCAGGGCCCGCTGGGGACGGCGCCGCCCGATCCGACCATCCTGCCCGACCTGATCCCCGCGATCCTGACGCTCGACCAGATGTCGACCCAGGTGCCGGTCAACGCCCCCTGGAGCTCGTCGAACGCCGGCGACTGGGACAACCAGACGCTCGCCAGCTGGGTCGCGGACCGAAGCGTCAACCCCAATTTCCGCAAGCTGGTGGCGGTGGCGACGCGGCCGATCTTCGGCGCTGAGCCGCGCGAGCTGTCGCTGCTCTTCACCCTCTTCTACATCGCCGCCTCGGGCGACGAGACGCACCCGGGGACCTTCGAGCGCAACTTCAACACCCACGACGGCGCCCAGATGTGGCGCTTCTTCGGCGGCACCCAGCGGATCCCGCTGAAGATGGCCCACGCGCTCGGCAACCGGGTCGCCCTCAACTCCCCCGTCCAGCAGATCGGCCAGGCGAACGGCCGGGTGATCGCCCAGTGCGGCTCTCTGCAGGTGAGGGCCAAGCGGGCGATCGTCGCCATCCCGCCGACCCTCGCCGGGCGGATCGAGTACACGCCGCGCCTGCCCTCGAACCGCGACCAGCTCACCCAGCGCCTCCCCCAGGGGACGCTGATCAAGGCCACCGCCGTCTACGACGAGCCGTTCTGGCGCGATGCCGGGCTGAACGGCCAGGCGGTGTCGTTCAGCGGCCCGGCCAACGTCACCTTCGACGACTCACCGCCCGACGGGTCGAAGGGCGTCGTCTTCGGGTTCATCGGCGGCGATGAGGCACGGAAGTTCCAGCGGATGACGAAGGCCAACCGCAAGGCAGCGCTGCTGGCCAACTTCAAGACCTACTTCGGCAGCCGAGCCGGCCACCCGCGCCAGTACTTCGAGACCAACTGGTCGCAGGAGACCTGGACCCGCGGCTGCCCGGTGGGGATCGCCGGGCCGGGGACCCTCCTCGAGTACGGGCCGGCGCTGCGCAAGCCGGTGGGCCGGATCCACTGGGCCGGCACCGAGACCTCCACCTACTGGAACGGCTACATGGACGGCGCCGTTCGCTCCGGCGAGCGGGCCGCCGGCGAGGTGCTGGCCGAGCTCTGAATCCGGGGGGCTTGCGCGCTGCGGCCGCGAGGCGTAGGGTCGGTTCGACAGCCACCAGGAGGAGGAGTGAGCATGTCCGCAGAGAACGTTGCGGCCTCTCGACGCTTGATCGAAGAGGGGTTCAACCAAGGAAGCCTCGGGGTGATCGACGAGATCGCCGCCGACAACTTCATCGGACACGACCCGATGGCGGGCGACCAGGACCGCGAGGCGTCCAAGCAGTCGATCGCCGGCTACCGCCAGGCGTTTCCCGATCTCCACTGCACGATCGAGGACATCGTCGATGCCGGCGACACGGTCATCTATCGCTGGAGCGCCAACGGCACGTTCGAGAACGAGCTCATGGGGCTCCAGCCGACCCACGAGAAGGGCGACGCGATCGAGGGGATCACCATCGACCACTTCGAGGGCGGCAAGCTCGCCGAGTCGTGGTCGCAGTGGGACACGCTGACCTTCATGCGTGACCTCGGCGCGATTCCCGAGGCCGCCGCAGCCTCGGCCGGAAGCTAGCAGCGGAAATCGGCGCGCCATGGTGCGCGCCGATCGGTTTCAGGGGCGCTCCGCGGTTTCCTCGTCCTCGACTCGCTCGGTGGACGAGGGCCGCGGGGCCTCCTCGCCCTCGTCGATCTCCCCGCCGCCCGGCGGCTTCGGGCCGACGTGCTCGCGCAGGTTGCGAAAGCCGGTCCCGAGCGCCCGCCCGAGCTCCGGGATCCGCCGCCCGCCGAAGATCAGCAGCAGGATCAACACCACGATCAGAACCTCGGGCAGGCCGATGTTCACGTCCGCACCGTAGCGCCGATCGCGGCCGGTCCCCGGCTGCGGCGAGCGCTTCAGTCGCCGTTCGGAAATACTCGGTCCGATCCACTGTGATGGGCAGATCGATGCATAGGTGGAGCCGCTTCGTCGCCGCCGCACTCGCGGCGCTCAGCGCCGTCGCCGCTTTCGCCGGCCCGCCGCCCGCCGACGCGGCCGCCAGGCTTGGCGGCGAGCAAATCGTCGTCTCGGGGCCGGGGGCGCGCGCCGTGATCGACCGCTCGCCGTTTCGAATCCGCTTCCAGACCGCCGCCGGGCGCACGGTGCTCGCCGAGTCCTCGAGCTCCGGCGGCTCGCTGGCCGTCCCTCCGGTGCCGCAGGTCCAGTTCGGGGCCCCGACCGCGCCGGGGCCGGCGCTCTATAGCCCGCTCGCCTTCCTGGTCGGTCAGTTCGGCGTCACCCAACAGCCATCCGGACAATGGGAGGGCAACCTGCGCTCGGTCACCCGCGGTGGGACCGAGTACGCCGCCCGCGACGTGACCGGCGCGCAACGGGCGGGCGCCGGCGTCCGGCTGCGAGTCTCGACCAGCGACCCGAGCGGTCGCTACGAGGAGGTGACGATCGAGCCCGGGCCGCCGGGGATGGTCAGCGTCTTCGCTCGCGTTTTACCGTCTGACGGCGTCGCCGGGCTCGCCGACTCGTTCGTCGCCGGCCGCGACGAGGCCTTCCACGGGTTCGGCGGGCGCCACAACTCGCTCGACCAGGGCGGCAACCAGTTCTTCAACTGGCTCCAGCAGGAGAACCTCTCCTCCGGAAGCCCGTCGGCGCTCACGGCGCCCTCGCCGAGCCACGACTACCTGTTCCCGAACGGGCAGGACGCGGCCTACTACGCCCAATCGTCGTTCATCTCCTCCGACGACTTCGGCTTCCTGCTCGAGCGAAACGCGATCTCGGAGTGGCGGATGGCGTCGGACCGCGCCGGCGCCTGGCGGGTGGGCGACGCGGTGCCGTCGATCGCCTACGTGGTCGCGCCGGGCGGCGCGCGGCAGGCGATTGACGATCTGACTCGGGTCGGCGGCCGCCAGCGCCCGCCGCCCCGCTGGGCGGTGGGGCCGGCGTTCGACCGCCAGGTCGGCTTTCCGGCCGAGTCGCCGGCCGACTACCTCGCCGAGGTCCGCGACGACCTGCGGCAGATCGCCCGCCATCACGTGCCCGTCGACGCCTACCGGATCGAGGCCTGGCACTTCATCCACCGGGACGTGCTGCGCCGGCTGATGGAGCGGATGCGGCGCCGGGGCATCCACCCGATGCTCTACTTCCGCGCCTTCGTCGGCACCGACGAGATCGGCACCGACAGCCCCCGCGCCTACGGCACCGCGCTGGCCCGCGGCTACGTCGCCACCCACGCCGACGGGAGCCCCTACGTGTTCACCTCGAACTTCTTCCGCCCCGGGGCGCAGATCGACTTCACCAACCCCGCGGCCCGGCGCTGGTATCAGCGCCGGATCACCGCCGCGCTGCGGCTCGGAGCCGACGGCTTCATGGCTGACTTCGGCGAACAGGTCCAGTCCGACATGCGCTTCGCCGACGGCGAGACCGGCGCCACCATGCACAACCGCCTCCCGGTCCTCTTCCAGCGGACCGTCCGGAAGGCGGTCGAGCGCTTCGAGCGCCGCCATCCCCGCCGCCGGATCTTCTTCTTCAGCCGCGCGGGCTACAGCGGCACGCCCGGGTCGGCGCGCTATGAGGGCGCGAACTTTCCCGGAGATGAGACGACCGACTTCTCGCGCTCCGCCGGGCTCGCCTCGCTGGCGCCCGACATGCTGAACCGAGCGGTCGGCGGCGCCTACGGCTACACGACGGACATCGGCGGCTACTTCGACGTCGGGCCCTATCAGGCGACGACCCGCGAGCTCTTCCTGCGCTGGGCCGAGTGGGCCGCGCTCTCGCCGCTGTTTCGCCTCCACGGCTCGGTGCTGAACGGCGTCCACGCCCCGTGGACCTACGGGCCGACGACGGTGAGGGCCTACAACCGCCTCTCGCGCCTTCACCTCCACGCCCGGCCGCTGATCCTGCGGCTGTGGCGGCGGGCAGAGCGCACCGGCATCCCGATCACCCGCCCGCTGTGGCTCGCCGACCCTCGCGACCGCCGCGCCGCCCTCCAGGAGCAGGAGTGGCTGCTGGGCCCGAACGTCCTGGTCGCGCCGGTGGTCTGGCAGGGCGCCACCTCGCGCCGGGTGTACTTCCCCCGCGGATGCTGGCGATCGGCGGCGAGCGGCGAGCGGGTGCGTGGGCCGCGCTCGGCGCTCGTCGACGCCCCGCTGCTTCGCCTTCCCTACTTCCTGCGCTGCGGCACGCACCCGTTCGGCGCCGACGGGTGAGCCGGCCGCGATCCTCGCCGACGCGGTGCTCTATGGGCTAGATCGAGAGCACGTGGGCCTTGGTGGGCTCCACGTTGCCCTCGAGCACCTCGAGGTAGGCGCGCTCGAGCGCCTCGAAGCCCTCGCCGTGCTCGACCTCGAGCCAGCCGCCGATCCACTCGCAGAACGGGTGCCAGGCGTCGGCGACCCGGGTCTCGAGGCCGGCCTGGCCCCAGTCCGCCGAGCGCTTCGTGACCCGGTCGGGGGCGAAGAAGAGGGCCGGCGTCGGGCCGGGCAGCTCGCCGTCACCGCCGGCGCCGAGCTCCTCCCAGTGAGTGAGGCCGACCGCCATGCTGTGGGCGAGCTGGTCGCCGAAGTGCTCGTGGACCTTGCGGCGAACGTCGCCGTCGCCGGAGATGTCGACGTAGGTCGCGGGGCCCGCCTCGAGCGAGTCGATCGCGTCGTAGGTGACCGTGCGGCCGTAGATCTCCAGGCCGTCGACGAACTCGGCGCTTCGCAGCGAGGTCAGGGCGACGAGGTCGACGCCGGAGCGCTGAGCGAGCAGGAAGGCGGCGGCGATCGCCGTCTTGCTCGAGGCGCTCGAGATCAGGATCGGTCCGCGGCTCACCAGCCCGTCGTCGGCGAGCTGGTCGTCGATCAGGAAAGAGGTGAAGAAGAGCGGGCGCAGGAGCATCTGGACGTCCTCGGTGTCGGGCCGGTAGAAGGGGTCGGTGGCGCTCACCAGGTAGCGGTGGTAGGCCGAGGGCAGCGAGACCCGGTGGGGCGAGGCGTCGACGAAGCCGCGGTCGCTCGCGTCGGCGGGGGTCACGACCAGGTGCGAGGACGGCGGCAGGTAGCCGTAGAGGCGGGTGCCGGGGTCGACCCCCTCGGCCTCCGATCGCTCGATCTCGGCGAATCCCCACATCGGCACCCGTCCCCAGCCGTCGGCGGCCGGGAAGAAGTTCCAGTAGGACATCGCCTCCCCCATCACCGCGTAGGTGATGTTGTTGGCGGTCAGGCCGAAGGTGTCAACCCGCAGCAGCGCCTCGCCGTCCTCGATCTCGAGCGGCTCGGACTCCTCGACCCGGCAGGTGCGAAGGTCGTCCTTCTTGACGAGGAAGTCGGTCACGGCGCGCATGCTTTCATGATCCACGCCCCACGGGTGTCACGAATGCGTGATCGTCGCGGCTCCGCGGAGCCGTTCCCGCCGGCACCCCGAGCGAACCGCCACCCGGACCAACCCCGTGGGAAAGGGGGCCGCGCACCCCTCGCCAAGTACCCACATCCCGCGCGTTGTGGGTACTTCGCGATGGTTCTCTCGACCCGCCGCCAGCCCCGCTGGCGGCCGCTCCTTACCCAGCCCGCGCCCTGCGTCTCCTACCGGGCACCCCTCCGCGGCACCGCAGCCCCGCGCTTCGCCTGCTCGAGGCCGATCGGGACGAGCGCCGAGACGCCGTAGTCCTCTCCCTTCCGCACCAGCGCCCGGAAGCGTCCCGGCAGCTCGAGTCGGGTCGAGACGGTGGCGACTCCATGATTGTCGGTGCGGGCCCTTCCGCCAGCGAACGCCACCCGCGCATCGGGCACAGGGCGCCCCTGCGATCTGGCGCGAACCGTCGCCCGGACCGTTCCCGGGAGCGTCCCCACCTGGGTGTCGGTGACCTTGACCGCGAACCGCTGGTGGGCCGGCCGGGGAACGAAGTGAAGCAGGGCGCTGGTTGGGCCGTAGGTCAGCTCGCATCCGGGATCGAACGGGGCGATCAGCCAGTGGAGCCTGCCGCCGAGCGTCGGGATCACGTCGAGGCCCTCGGACTCGCCGCAGATCCGCATCTCGAGCTGAAGGTTGCGCCCGCCGGTGCGGGTGTTGACGCTCCACACCTGATAGACGCCATCGGCCTCGCCGGCGAGAAACAGCCGTCGGTCCCCGAACACCGCCCCCGTGATCCCGGTCGGCGGCACCGCGTTTCGCAGGCGGCGGACCGCGTGGATCACGGGGCCGGACGGCCCCTGGTTGGCCTCGATCACGTCGCTGGACCGATAGGCGAGCAGGTCGTCGCCGCTGCTGGTCCAGACCAGCTGGCCGTCGGGAGACGTCTCCGCCCACATCGCCTTCGGGATCTCGGCGGGGTCGAGGTTGACGTAGTAGCGGAAGGCGAGCGTCGCCGGGTCGGCGACCCCGAAGGCGCCGTGGCCGCACGTGTTGCCCACCCCCGGCGTGTAGCACTCCATCGGCAGGATGACCCGTCCGCCGTCGCCCGGATTCCAGGTCGGATCGCCGATGTGGTTGTAGCCCTCCGACTGGGTGACGCCCGAGGGGATCTCGGCAGCGACCCCGGCGTTCTGATGCAGCCGCGGCGTCGTTCGCCAAAGGCCCTGGAAGACGCCGACGAAGAACATCCGCGACTTGTCCGGATCCGAGGTCAGCCCCTGCCAGTAGTTCGCGGGGACCGAGCTCGCACCGGTCAAGAGCCAGCGCCCCGGATCCTGGGCGCCGGCGGGGGCGGCCAAGCCGAGGGTGAGCACGACCACGGCGATCGAGATCAGACCGCTTCGCTTCACCCAGTGACTACGCATCGACGCCCTGGATGGTCTCACGATCGACCATGGCGATGAGTTGCGCGGCGTGCGAGGGTCTTGGTAGGCAACCGGCGGGGCACTGCCCGCGCGATCGAAGACGAGGAGGCCAGCCACGATGGGGAAGCTGAGATTCGAGATCACGACGTCGCTCGACGGGTTCATCGCCGGTCCCGACCCGGACCTCGAGCACCCGCTGGGGGTCGGCGGGCGCGAGCTGCACAACTGGGTCTTCGGGCTCAAGGCCTTCCGCGAGCGCCACGGCGAGTCGGGCGGCGAAACGGGGCCCGACGACGATCTGATCCGCGAGTCGTTCGACGCCAGCGGGGCGATCATCATGGGCAGGCGGATGTTCAGCGGCGGTTCGGGGCCGTGGGAGGACGACCCCAACGCCGATGCCTGGTGGGGCGATGACCCGCCCTTCCGGGTGCCGGTCTTCGTCCTCACCCACCATCCCCGCGAGACGATGGCCATGCAGGGCGGGACGACGTTCGCATTCGTCACCGAGGGGATCGAGGCGGCGCTCGAGCAGGCGAGGGCGGCGGCCGGCGACAAGGACGTCGGGATCTCCGGCGGCGCCGAGGTCATCCAGCAGTACCTGAGGGCCGGGCTGGTCGACGAGATGCTGATCCACGTCTCGCCGGTGCTGATCGGCCAGGGCGTGCGGCTGTTCGAGAACCACCTCGAGCCCGGCCGGGTCGAGCTCGAGTGCACGCAGGTGCTCGCGTCTCCCGCCGTCACCCACCTCAGGTACCGCATCGCCAAGTGAGCTCGCGCCCGGACCAGCGACCCTGAGCGATCGCCCATAGGGAGCCGGCGGGCCTTAGGGTCTACCCGTGCGTCGCTGGCCGCTGCCCCCGCTTCTGGACGAGTGGCCCTGGGCCGTCCGGATCGTCCTTGTGGGCATCCTCCCGATGGGCTTTGGGTTTCTCTGCGGCGCGCTACTGGGCAGCTCGGGGGCGCTCTTCCTCGGCCTGCAGGTGCTCGCGGCCCTCGGCGGCTACTTCGCTGGCTTCGAGCACAGTCGCCCCCTCCACGCCCGAATGCGAGGAGTGTTGGGTGGCCTCCTGTTCGGCGGGGGCATCCTGATCGGCCATCACGCGGTCGGCGGCAGCGATCAGGGCCTGATTCCCGACCCCGAGCTGATCCAACTAGTTATTACCGCCACGCTCGGTGCCCTCCTCGGAACGCTTGGCGCGCACACCCGGAGGCGAATCGAGTCAGTGGGCGACGCTGGGGGATCAACCTGATCCAGATCCTCGTCCCGCCCGTGCTCATGGGCGACGGGGTGCGGCGCGTCGTGCGGTGGGTGAGGCGTCAGCCGATGCAGATCGCGGTCACGGTGACCGCCTGGGTGATCCCGGTGTCGTTGAACACCGTGCCCGACCAGCCGTCGTCGGGGATGTGGTCCTTGTCGCCGGTGTCGATCGGCCGCGTGGAGGCCACATGGGCGGTCAGGGGGTTCCCCGTCTCGTAGACCCCGCCGCCGGCGACGTGGCCCGAGGTGCATCGGGCCTTGACGCTCAACGCGTGCTTGTCGTCCACGTTTCGCTTCACCTGGGGATAGCTCGGCGCGGGCCCGTTGCGGCAGATGTCGTAGACCAGAAGCGATACCCCGGTGCCGTTGAGCAGCGTCATGTAGGTCTGCCAGCCATCGTCCGGGATCGCGTTGGCGTCGGCGCCGCTGTCGCGGGGGTTGGTCGTGTTGATGAACCTGTCCGAGTCGCCGGCCGTCGCCAGCGTGCCCCCGCCGAGCACGTGGCCCGGGGCGCAGTCGATCGTCGCGCTTCCGAACGAGGTCGGCGGCGCCTGCGGGATGCTCTCGATGTGGACGTGGTGGGAGATCGCGGCGTTCTTCGAGCAGACGCCGAAGGTCGAGAGCGTCCGCGCCGGCTGGGCCAGATGCCATCCAGTGCCGTACCAGCTGTGGGTGGAGTCCGAGCCCTGGGACAGGTAGGAGCCCCGCGCGGAGCCCACGAGCGCGACACCTCCGCCGGTCGTCCGCCACTCGCTCGCGCCGCAGCGCGCCTGGGCGACGGCCGAGGTCGGCACCATCCCGGCCGCGGCGACGCTGCCCTGCGCCCGCACGTACTTGAGGCCGCCCGCCTTGCCGAGCGTCGTCGTTGCCGCCGAGGCCGATGCGGCGAAAAAGACCGATGCGACCACCACCCCGAGCATCGCAACCCCACGCCCGAGCCGTCCGTGGCCTGGAAGCTTCATCGTGGCGCAGTCTAGTGGCGAGGACAGCCGGACCATCGAGCGGGCGGGGTGCGCCTCAGCTCAAATCGATCGCGATCGGCAGCGCGGTGTCCCGCCACTCGGCGAGGTCGCCCGAGTAGACGGGCGAGTACTTGTCGAACAGGAGCCGGCGGGCGCGAGCGTCCTCGTCCGGGTCAGTGACCGTTCGGGCGCGCCCCTCGAAGCTTTGGTCGGCGATCCGCACCGTGACCGCGGGCGTCTTGGTCAGGTTCTTGACCCAATTGGAGCGCTCGCGCCCTTCGGCGAGCATGTAGAGCGTCCTCTCCTCGAGCCCGAACCAGATCTCGATCTCCCGCGGCTCCCCGCTCACCCGCCCGGTGGTGGTCAGGTAGCAGTAGCGCTCCTCGGCCAGCGCGTCCATCGATGGCCATTCAACCGAATTCGCTCACGCCGCCGCCCGCGTGGGAGACTCCGTAACGCGGCACTCGCCTGAGAGGCCAACCGGCAATGAACGACAACGCGAAGCAGATCAGCGAGCTCCTCCACGAGGCCGGCGAGACCCATCACACCGTCTTTCGGATCACCGACGGCGCCGACGACGACTGGGCCTCCTGGTACTCGGAGTGGCTGACCGAGCACTCCGAACTCCCCGACCTCCTCGGCCAGGAGCCGGTCCGCAGCGAGCTCACCTACATGCTGGTCAAGCTCGACCAGGACTACGCCGCCGAATCGCCCGACGAGCCCTGGCCGAACTGGTACGCCTCCCGGCTGATCGAGCATTTCGCCTAGGCACTCGTCGACCCGCGCTGTGATGACATGTCGGGCATGTCGAGGCGAGGCCAGGTCTTCGACAACCCGGTGACCGGCGAGCGGGCGGTCGTCCTCACCGACCCAGCCGAGCATCCGGACCGCGTCCTGGTGTCGCATCTCTTCGTCAAGCCCGGCGGGCGGGTGGCCGCCGAGCACTTCCACCCCACCCTGACCGAGCGCTTCCACATCCTGCGCGGCCAGGTCGGTTTCCTGATCGATGGCCAGGAGCGGGTCCTCGGCCCCGGCGAGTCCGCGAGCATCCCGGTCGGCGCCCGCCACGACTGGTGGCAGGTCGGCGAAGAGGAAGCCCAGGCGGTGGTCGAGGTCGACCCCGGGGACCGCTTCATCGAGATGGTCGGCACCATCTTCGGCCTGGCTCGTGACGGCAAGACGAACAGCCAGGGGCTCCCCGGTCCCCTCCAACTCGCCGTCAGCGCCGGCGCCTACCGCGACGTGATCGTCTTCACCTCACCGCCGCCGCCGGTGCAACGCGCGGTGTTCGCGATCCTGGGCCCGCTCGGCCGGGCGCTCGGCCGTCGCTCGTTCTACCCGGACTACCTGAGCTCCCCCGAGACCGTGGATCCAGCCCCCGAAGCACTGGCTCTGCTCACCAACGACGGTCGGCTTGCGGCCCTCACATGAGCGGGCGCGATCTTGCCGCTGCCACAGCTTCCTGGAGGTTGCTACCTGCGGATTGACCCGGACCTCCAGGTAATGAGGAGCCCCCGGACGATTCTGTCGATCCTTCTCGTGCCCTCTCAGGGCGCTGAGCTGCTCTCAGATCAGCTGAGTTGCGCTCAGTTCGGGACCACGGCTGGTACCCCGACCTCCGGGTTATGAGCCCGGAGGTCACCTGGTTGCGGCCCGCAGCTCGAAGTGCCTCGATCGCTCAGGTCGCCCGCTCCGCCTGCCGCTTCCCCGCCCGCGCGAGCTTGACCCGCTCGACGGCAGGCAGAACAACCTTGCGCAGCCGGACCGCCTCGGGGGTGACCTCGACGCACTCGTCGTCGCGGATGAACTCGAGGGCCTGGTCGAGGGAGAGGCGGTGGTGCGGGACTAGGCGGACGGCCTCGTCGGAGCCGGCGGCGCGGATGTTGGTCTGCTGCTTTTCCTTGGTCGGGTTGACGTCGAGGTCCTCGGCGCGGGCGTTCTCGCCGACGACCATGCCCTCGTAGACCTGCTCGCCCGGGCCGACGAAGAGCTGGCCGCGCTCCTGGAGGTTCATCAGCGCGAACGACGCGGTGGTGCCGCGGCGGTCGGCGACCAGCGAGCCCGTCGCCCTGGTGGTGATCTCGCCGTGCCACGGCTCGTAGGACTCGAATACGGAGTGAAGGATTCCCGTGCCGCGGGTCTCGGTGAGGAACTCGTTTCGTAGGCCGATCAGCCCGCGGGCGGGGACGAGGTATTCGAGGCGCATCCAGCCCGTGCCGTGGTTGACCATGTCCTCCATCCGGCCCCGGCGGAGCGCCAGCAGTTGGCTCACCACGCCCATGTAGTCCTCGGGAATATCGATCGAGAGTCGGTCCACAGGTTCATGGAGGCCGCCGTCGATCTCGCGCGTCATCGCCTGCGGCTTCCCCACCGTCAGCTCGAAGCCCTCGCGACGCATCGTCTCGACCAGCACCGCCAGCTGCAGCTCTCCGCGGCCCTGCACCTCCCACGCGTCGGTGCTCTCGGTCGCGCGCACCTCGATGGAGACGTTGCCGACCAGCTCGCCCCGCAGGCGCTCGTCGAGCTGGCGCCCGGTGAGCTTGTCCCCCGACCCACCGGCGAGCGGCGAGGTGTTGACGCCGATCGTCATCGCCAGGGCGGGCTCGTCCACCGCGAGCAAGGGCAGCGCCTCGGCTTCCTCGAGCGCCGCGATCGTCTCGCCGATCGTCACCTCCGGAAGGCCCGCGACGACGACGATCTCGCCGGCTCCGGCGGCCTCGACCTCGGTGCGCTCGAGCCCCTCGGTCACGTAGAGGGCCGCGAGGCGAGCGCGCTCGACGCTGCCGTCGCGACGGCACCAGGAGACCTCCGCGCCGTCCCGGATGGTTCCGCGGTGGACGCGGCAGACGGCGAGCCGGCCGTGGTAGGGGGAGGCGTCGAGGTTCGTCACCAGGGCCTGCAGGGGCGCCTCGGGGTCGCCGCTCGGCGCCGGGATTCGCTCGAACAGCGTCGAGACGAGCGGCGAGAGGTCGGCGCCGCGCGCCTCGGGGTCGAGCGCCGCCCACCCCTCTCGCGCGGACGCATAGACGATCGGGAACTCGATCTGCTCCTCGTCGGCGTCCAGGTCGAGGAAGAGCGCGTAGACGGCGTCGACGACCTCGCCGAGCCGGGCGTCGGGCCGGTCCACCTTGTTGACGACGAGGATCAACGGCAGCCGCCGCTCCAGCGCCTTGCGGAGCACGAAGCGCGTCTGCGGGAGCGGCCCCTCGGAGGCGTCGACCAGCAGCAGCACCCCGTCGACCATCGAGAGCCCGCGCTCGACCTCGCCGCCGAAGTCGGCGTGCCCCGGGGTGTCGACGATGTTGATCTTGACCTCTCCGCCGTTTGCCCCAGGGAGGGTGAGAGAGGCGTTCTTGGCGAGGATCGTGATCCCGCGCTCGCGCTCCTGCTCGCCCGAGTCCATGACCCGCTCGACGACCTGCTCGTGGGCGGCAAAGGTGCCGGCCTGGCGCAACATCGCGTCGACCAGGGTGGTCTTCCCGTGGTCGACGTGCGAGATGATCGCGATGTTCCGCAGCTCCGCCAGGGCAGACACGGTAGGCGTCGCGAGCCGCGCCGGCGGCGACACGCGGTGTTGCTACGCCAGGACCGCCTTGCGCGGGTAGACGACCTCGGGGTCGGTGAGGACGTTGACGAGGGCGGGCTTGCCGGCCGAGAAGGCCCGGTCCAGCGCCGGGCGGAGCTGGTCGGGGCGCTCGACGAGCTCGGAGTGGCAGCCGAGCGCTTCGGCGATCTGGTCGTAGCGGGTGGCGGGCCTCAGCTCGGCGGCGATCGAGTAGCCGTAGAGGAACTTCATCGGGTGGTGCTCGAGGGCCCAGATGCCGTTGTTGCCGATGATGCCGACGACGGGGAGGCCGTGGCGGGCCATGGTGTCGAACTCCATGCCGCTGAAGCCGAAGGCGCCGTCGCCGAGCAGCAGGCAGATCTGGCGGTCGGGGTGGGCGGTGGCGGCGCCGATCGCCTGGCCGGGGCCGGCGCCTAGACACCCGTAGGGCCCGGGGTCCATCCAGCAGCCGGGCTGATAGGTGTTGATATAGCGGCCGGCGTAGGAGACGAAGTCGCCGCCGTCGCCGATCACGATCGCGTCCCGGTCGAGGACCTCACTCAATTCCTTGTAGACGCGGACGGGGTGAAGCGGGGCGCGGTCGTCGTTCAGCTCCCCCTCCTCGGCGGCGCGCTTCTCGGTCTCGGCTTCGCGCAGGGCTGAGATCCACCGGTCGGTGCGGCCGCGGGCGCCGCCGGCGGACGCGGCCGCCTCGCGGAGCGCCGCCAGGGTCGCCGGGATTTCGCCGACCAGCGCCAGGTCCGGCTGGCGGGTCGCGGTGAGTTCTGACTCGGCGACGTCGAGCGAGAGAAGCTTCGTCTCCTCGCCGAACGAGCCGCCGAAGGCGAGCCGGAAGTCGAGCGGCACCCCGACCACCAGCGCCACGTCGGCCTCCTTCAATCCCTTGCCGCGGGTGCGGCTGAAGCAGAGCTCGTGGTCGGCGGGCACGCACCCGCGGCCCATCCCGTTCAGGAACACCGGGATCCCGAGTGCCTCGGCGAGCGCCAATAGCTCCTCCTCCCCACGCGCCCAATACAGCCCCGTCCCAGCCATGATCGCCGGGCGCTCGGCGCCGGCCAGGAGCGCGGCGGCCTGCTCGGCGCCCGAGGCGGGCGCGCCGGCGCCCGCCGAGGGCGCCGGCGGGATCTCCGCCTCGGCCTCTTGGAACACCACGTCGAGCGGGTAGTCGATGAAGGTCGGGCCCGACGGCTGGGCGAGCGCCTCATCGATCGCGGCGGCGGTGAACCTGGGGATGTGGGAGGTGTCCTTGACGGTTGCGGCCGACTTGGTCAAGGGCGCGACGAACGGTACGTGGTCGATCTCCTGGAGCGAGCCCGAGCCCCAGCGCATCTCCGGCGCCCGGCCGCCGAGCACGACCAGCGGCGAGCGGTTCTGCTGGGCGCCGGCGATCGGGCTCATCCCGTTGGTCACCCCGGGGCCGGCGGTCAGCGCGCAGACGCCCGCCTCGCGGGTCGCCTTCGCGTATCCCTCCGCCGCCCAGGTCGCCGAGGCCTCGTGGCGGGTGTCGATGACCTCGATCCCCTCGGCCTTGCAGCCGTCGTAGATCGAGAACAGGTGGCCGCCGGAGAGGGTGAACAGACGTCCAACCCCGCGGGAGCGAAGCGTCTGGGCGACCAGCCGCCCGCCGTGGAAGGACTCGCCGCCGCCCTCAGGCGTGCCCGCCGCCTGGGTCGCGTCCTCCGCCGCCTGCTCGGCCTGGCCGGATGTCCGAGGCGTCGTCGCCACGGGCGAAGCCTATGCCCTCAGCCGCTCAAGCGTCCGCGCGAATCCACCGACGACCCAGATAATGAATTCAGGTACTCATATCTACTTGGAATCAGGTATACGCCTGACCGGCGGCAAGAAGCCCCCGTCCACCCGGATGGTCCGCTGGCTGGCGACCCTGTTCGGCGTCACCGCCTGACCCCTTGGCCGCCGGCGCTGATCGGCGGCACCGCGCGATCGGCCGGGCGGCGAGCCTCCTCGGGCTCACTGCGCTCCTGGCGGTCGCGGCTCCCGCGATCGCCTCTGCTCAACGCCCGAGCTGCTTCGGCCAGCGGGCGACGATCGTCGGCAACTCTCACGGCAACAGGATCATCGGCAGCGGCGGCAAGGACGTGATCGTCGGCCTCGGCGGCGACGATGTGATCATCAGCAACGGCGGGCGCGACGTGATCTGCGGCGGGCCCGGCGACGACCGGATCCAGGGCGGCAGCCATCCGAGCCGCCTGAAGCGAGACGACCCCAGCGTCCTGATCGGCGGCCCCGGCGACGACTACATCGACGGCGGCTTCAACGACGACTTCATCGTCGGCGACAACGCCAACCTCTCCGGCGACGCGATCGGCCAGGTCGGCAAGGACTTCCTCGAGGGCGAGTTCGGCGACGACCACGTGGTCGGCGACAACTACTCCAACTTCAACGCCTCGGGCGGGGTCCACGACAAGATCCGCGGCCAGAGGGGCGACGACAGCTTCGTCGGCGACAGCGAGGTGACCGGCGACGGCACCGCGACCGGCGGCGGCAACGACCACTTCGAGGGCTCCTCCGACACCGACTTCGAGGTCGGCGACAGCTACTCCCCCTACGGCCAGGCGATCGGCGGCGGAGACGACGAGATCAACGCCGGCCCGGCCAATGACCTGATCATCGGCGACAGCTACACGAAGACCGGGTTCGCGAAGGGGTCCGGGGTCGACCAGCTCCACTCGCTGCAGGGCAACGACACCGCCTACGGCGACGACTACGCCGCCGACCCGCAGGGGGAGACCTCGGGCGGCGCGCACGACTTCATCGGCGGGTCGGCCGGCGACGATCACCTCCACGGCGGACCCGAGCACGACACCTGTAACGGCGGCCCGGACACCGACACGGCGAGCCAGTGCGAGTACGTGCTCGAGGTCCCCTAGAACCCGCTCGAGACCCCTCGACCTACGCCGATCTGAAATTCCCCGTTTGGGGTCCGACGGACCCGCTTAGACTGCGCATAGAGCCCTGAGGGAACGGGCGAACCCGAGGGGCGAAGGCGATGATCCTCAGCGAACTCGATCACCCGATCATCCAGGCGCCTCTCGCCGGCGGGCCCTCGACCCCGGAGCTGACCGCGGCGGTCGGCGGCGCCGGCGGCCTCGGGTTCCTGGCCGCCGGCTACCAGACGGCGCCGGCGATGCGGGCCGAGATCCGTCAGCTCCGACAGCTCAGCTCGGCGCCGTTCGGCGTCAACCTCCTCGTCCCCGGGCCCGCCGCGGTCGCCGATCACCGGCTCACCACCTACCTCGAGCGCCTCCAGGTCGAGGCCCACCGCTACCGGGTAGAGGTCGGCAACGCCGACTTCGACGACGACGAGTGGGGCCCGAAGCTGACCGTCCTTCACCGCGAGCGCGTCCCCGTGATCTCGTTCACCTTCGGCTGCCCGCCGTCCGAGGTGATCGACTCGCTCCACGACACCGGCGCCGAGGTCTGGGTGACGGTGACCGACCTCGCCGAGGCGCACGCCGCCGCCGGCGCGGGCGCCGACGTGCTGATCCTCCAGGGGATCGAGGCCGGCGGCCACCGCGCCTCGTTCGTCGATCGCGACCGGGTCGAGGGGCTCGGGATCCTGGTTCTGCTGCGACTGGTCGCCGCCGAGATCGACCTGCCGCTGGTCGCCGCCGGCGGCCTCGCCGACGGGCCGGCGATCGCCGCCGTGCTGGCCGCCGGCGCCCGGGCCGCGCAGCTCGGGACCGCCTTCATGCGCGCCCCCGAGGCGGGGACCGATCCCGCCCACCGCGAGGCGCTCGCCGAGGAGGAGCCGACCGCCCTGACCCGGGCCTTCACCGGCCGGCTGGCGCGGGGGATCGTCAACCGGTTCATGCTCCAGCACTCCGACGCGGCGCCGATCGCCTACCCGCAGGTAAACAAGGCGACGGCGCCGATCCGGGCGGCGGCGCGCGAACGCGGCGACGCCGACGGCTTCAACCTCTGGGCCGGCCAGGCCCACATGCTCGCCAAGGAGCTGCCGGCGGCCGAGATCGTCCGCGGCTTGAGCGAGGACGCCCGGGCGGCGCTCGAGAAGATCTCGACCCGGCGCGCCGAGCGCTAGCCCGCCGCCCCTACTAACCGGCCGCCCCTAGAGCGGCGCCAGGCCGCCGGCCTCGCGGCGCGAGTCGCCGAACTCGCGGCGCGGCGCGCCATCGCCGCCGCGCGCATGGCGCTGCTCCTCGCCGGGCCGCGAGCC
>JAHEXV010000114.1 GCA_023251935.1 bacterium
CAAGCGGGCGGAGCGTCAACGAGGTGCTGTTCTCGGGCCAGGACGCCCTCCAGGGGCTGGTCGCGAGCGCGAGCACCTGGTCGCTGTCGGCGCTCGCCCTGCTGATCGCCTTCAAGGGGCTCGCTTACGGCCTCTCGGTCGGAGGCTTCCGGGGAGGCCCTACGTTCCCCGCCATGTTCCTGGGGGCCGCTGCCGGCCTGATGGCCGCCCAGCTGCCGGGATTCGAGGTCACCCCGGCGGTCGCCGTCGGCCTCGGCGCCGCGGTCGTCGCGGTGCTGAGGCTGCCGCTCGCCGCCGTGGTGCTGGCGACTCTCTTCACCTCCAAAGCGGGGCTGGGCGTCGGGCCGCTGATCATCGTCGGGGTCGCGGTGGCGTACCTGACGGCGCTGGCGCTATCCCCGCTCGAGCCCTCAGAGGGCGGCGACGATGGAGAGCAGGCCGACGCACCCGCGCAGCCCGCTCAGTCGACCGCCTAGGGGGCCATTCACCCCGAGCATCACCCGGTTCGGGCGATGTAGAGCCGCGTGAGCGGCCGTACGGTCAGGTGGCATGACGGGGACGAGACGCGACACCCACAAGGCGCTCGCGGGGATCTCCGCCGGCAAGCTCGAGACCCTGGAGGGGACTCTCGGGCTGCGGGAGGAGTACCGGGCGGCGACGGGGCTCGACGAGGGGGCCCTCGCGCTGGTCAAGATCGCTGCGCTGGTCGCCCTGGACGCCCCGCCTGCGTCATATGCCTGGGAGGTCGGCAACGCGGTGGATGTCGGCGTCACCCCAGAGGCCATTCTGGGTGTGATGCGGGCCGTGGCGCCGCTGGTCGGAGCGCCGCGGGTCGTCGCCGCGGCGCCAGAGATCATGCTCGCCTTGGGCCTCTCGCTGCCCAACGGCGACGAGGAATAGGTGGCCGTGGTGCCCTTGCTGCGACGCAGACCGTTGCTCCGCGCGGTGGCCGTCAGCGGTGGGGCCTACTACGCGTCCAAGCGACACCTCGTGAAGCGGCGCAAGGACCAACAACAGCGGCATCCCGAAGGCCAGCCACCCGAGAGCTCGACCACCGGCCCGGAGCGCAGCTTCACCCCAGGCGGGTGAGCTCTCCCTTGATCGCCTCGAGCTCGGCGGCCATCTGGTCGAGCCTGTGGATCACCGGGTCCTCCCCAGCCTCCTGGCGCCGGCGCTGCGCCTGGGCGACGAAGCCGCTGGCGATCGCCCCCGTCACCACGGTCAACAGGGAGAGGCCCCCGAGCAGCAGGAAGACGGCAATCACCTTGCCCGCGGTGGAGCCTGGGACGACGTCCCCGTAGCCGACCGTGGTGACCGTCTGGAGCGCCCACCACATGCCGAGCCAAACGTTGTCGAAGGTCTCCGGGTCGACAAGGCGCTCGACTATGCCGAAGACGACCACCGCGAGAGCCCAGAATGTGATGATCAGGTACGCCGCGTACCGCGGGCGCAGGCCCTTCTGCTCTACGCGTCTCCCAAACCATCGGTCGAACCGACCGCCAGGTAGTTGCTGCGCCATGCGTCATGTTTCGCCGCCTTCCCCACTGCTCCTGTCGGCCCGATCCCCATTTTCGGGCGCCACGCTTCCACGGCGGCGCTCGCCCGATTTCACACCGATGGAGTGATGGCAGCCCAGGGCCGCGGCGATACGATCAGGAAACATGCAGCCTGGTGACGCGATTTGAGCACGGGAACCGCTGACGCGCCTGTACGGGCCCTCCGGGCGGCCGAATCCCCGGCCGAGCGCGCGGCCGCCGGGAAGACAGCTCGCCGCGAGGTTCCCCGCTCGAGCCATCGCGAGTGGGAGGCGGCGAGCGACAGGCCGGATCCGGTGGAACTGCTGGAGCAGCAGGGGACGACCCGGGTGACGGAGCTCGTCCCGATCCGCTATGGACGGATGCTCGTGTCGCCGTTCACCTTCTACCGGGGCGCCGCGGCGATCATGGCGTCGGACCTGGCGGCCACACCGCGTTCCGGGATCGAGGTTCAGGCGTGCGGCGATGCGCACCTCGAGAACTTCGGCGGGTTCGCGGCGCCGGATCGCAGCCTCGTCTTCGACGTCAACGATTTCGACGAAACCCTCCCGGGACCGTGGGAGTGGGACGTCAAGCGCCTCGCGGCAAGCTTTGCCGTCGCCGGGCGTGGGCGCGGGTTCGCAGACGAGGAGCGGCGATCGGCGATCGGCGCGGCGGTGCGCAAGTACCGCGAGGTGATTCGGCAGCTGGCGGAGAAGCGCAACCTCGACGTCTGGTATCTGAGGCTCGACGTCGCGGGCATCCTGCGCCAATACCAGGCGGCCGCGGGCAAGAAGCAGCTGAAGGCCGCCGAGCGAAACGTCGCCAAGGCCCGCGCCAAGGACAGCCAGCGCGCGCTCTCCAAGCTGACTCACCGGGTGGACGGCGAGCTTCGGATCATCAGCGACCCACCGCTGATCGTCCCTCTCGAGGAAGCGTTCCCGGGCGAGCAGGGGCGGCAGGCGGACGCCCAGATACGGGAGATTCTCG
>JAHEXV010000045.1 GCA_023251935.1 bacterium
ACCCCGGCGGCGGGCCGGTGGTCGTCGCGCTGGTCCCCGGTCGGCAACGGCCCGCGCCGCCCAAGTAACGTCCGTCGCCATGAGCCAGCCCTTCGACGCGTGGGAGGTCGAGCTGCACGACCACCGAGTGATCTATCGGATCGCCGGCAGCGGGCCGCCGGTGGTCCTGATCCACGGGATGGTGAATTCCTCGCTGCACTGGGAAGCCGTCGCGCTCCGGCTGGCCCGCGACTACACCGTGATCGCCCCCGACCTGATCGGCCACGGGGACTCGGCGACCCCTCGCGGCGACTACTCGCTCGGCGCCCATGCCGCCGTGATCCGCGACCTGCTCGCCGTGATCGGCGTGGAGCGCGCGACCATCGTCGGCCACTCGCTGGGTGGCGGCGTGGCGATGCAGTTCTTCTACCAGTTCCCCCAGCGCGTCGAGCGGCTGGCCCTCGTCTCCAGCGGCGGGCTCGGCCACGAGGTGAGCCCGCTCCTGCGCGGGGCTGCGCTTCCCGGGGCCTCCGCCGGCCTCTGGCTGGTCGCGCATCCGCGGGTCGTCGACGCGATCTCGAGCGCCGGCGAGCGGATGCGCGAGCGCGGCTCGGCGCGCGGCGTGTACCTGCAGGCGATCGCGCGGGCACTGCGACCCCTGGCTCGCCCCGGGGCGCGGACTGCGTTCCTGCAGACGCTTCGCTCGGTGATCGACGTCCACGGCCAGCGGGTCAGCGCCCGCGATCGGCTCTACCTCCTGGGGGGCTTCCCGACCCTGATCGTGTGGGGGGAACACGACCACACGATCCCGATCGAGCACGGCCGCTGGACGCACCGGGCGATCCCCGGCAGCCGCTTCGCGACCCTCCCCCGCGCCGCCCACTTCCCGCATCTCGAGGACCCCGACGGCCTCGCGGATGCGCTGGCCGACTTCATCGCGGCCACCGAGCCGGCCCGGATCGAGGACGCCGACTGGGGTGGGCTGCTGGCCCCGCGCGCCCGCCATCGCCAGCGCGACGAGCGGGTCGCGGCGTAGCGCCGACCCGACGACGCGGGCACCTTTCCCTTGAACGCCGGGTCCCAGAGGTCCTTGACGCTGGTGATCTCGTGCCCGGTCATCCGCGGGTCGTAGGCGATCCCGGTCAGCCCGGACTGCCACGAGGCCGTGTAGCGATTGCCCGGGTCGAACGGCGGGTCGCGGGCGATCGAGCCCGCATGGCGGTGGAAGTTGGGCATCCTCGATTGGTCGAGGGGGATCAGCCATCGGTTCTGGATCAGCTGGGTCAGCTCCCAGCCGTCGCTGATCACGATCAGGTCGTAGCCGATCGATTGCCCTGCCTGGAGCACCGGGCTGATCTGGGCGAAGAACGACGGGTTGTCCTGGATCACGGCCCGGTAGTTGACCGTGGTCCCGGTCTGTCGGGAGAACAGGTCGATCGAGGGGTGGTCTCCCCCGTGTGCGCTGTCGATGTACAGAGGCCAGTTGGCCCAGTCGAGCACCCCCGCCTTGTGCTGCTGGGCCCAGAACACCGACCAGTTGACGTTCTCGGCGCCGGTCCCTCTCGTCCCGGCGATCCCGCACGCATCCAGAAACCCGATCATCCCCGCGCCCGCAGCCCCCGCGCCGGCGGCGCGAAGCAGCCGGCGGCGCGAGAAACGCGCCTCAGTGACACCCCGCAGGAACGCCGGATCGTCCTCGTATCTCATGACCGCGGCTCCGCCGAGTGATCGTACCGCCAGCCGCCGCGGGCACTCAGCGAGGCGGCCCACCGGGCGCTCGAGCGGGTCGAGCGCTCGGGATAGCGCTCCGCCGCCGATTCGGAGATCATCTCGCCGATCCCCGTGCCCGCCGTCGCCCCAAGCCCGGCCCGCACCAAGCTGCTGATCGCCGCCCTCACGGTGCTCGTCGCGGGCGTCGCCCTGTGCGTCGATCGCACCCGGAGCGGCGATCTCTATCTGCAGCTGTTCACCGGGCGATTCATCAGCGAGCACGGGTTCGTCAGCCACGATCCGTTCCCGACCATCGGCCAGGGACGCCCGTGGCTGAACCAGCAATGGCTCTCGGAGCTCGGCTTCTACGCCGCCGCGAGGTCGATCGGGATCACCGGGCTGACGGTGCTGTACGCAACCCTGATCGCGGCCCCGCTGGCCCTGGTCCTGTACTGCATCCGCCGCAAGGGCGCGGCGATGATGATCGCCACCGCCGCGATCTACGTGCCCGGCCTACTGGCGGTCGTGCACCCTCGCGCGGCCGGCTTCACGCTGCTCGCCTTCTGCGTTCTCGTCGCCCTGCTGCTCGGCGTCTGGCGACCGAGCCCAGCGCTCGCCGGGCGCCGTTTCCGCTGGGCGCTGGTCGGGATCCCCCTCCTGTTCGGGATCTGGGCCAACCTCCACGCCGGATTCGTCGCCGGGCTGCTGCTGATCGCGCTGGCGACCGCCGGCCTGGTGGCCGACAACCGGCGCGGGCTTCCCGAGGCGATCGCGAGACACCGGGTCGCGCTGCTGGCGCTGGTGGGGATCGCCGCGACGATCATGGTGACGCTCGCCACGCCTTTGGGGAGCGCGATCTGGACCTACGTGTTGAGCTTCCGCAATCCGGCGATCTCATTGGCGACCACCGAGTGGGAGCCGGTCACCCAGTCGACGCCGGCGGCGGCATATCTCCTCATCGTGGCCGGCTTCGCCGGCTGGGTGTGGTGGCGCTCGCCGAGGCCGCGGCGGCTCATGCCCCCGCTGGTGGTCGGGGGCTTCGTCGTCTTCGCGGCCCTGTCGATGCGCAACATGATCTTCGTCGCGCCGGCGCTGGCCTTCCTGATCGCTTGCTCGGCGCCCGATCGCGCCACGCCGCAGCCGCGCGCGCTGGTGGCGCTCGCGGGCGGGGCCGCCATGGCGGCGGTGCTCACCTACACGGCGGTCCTCGGCCCGGCGCGAAACGACGCACCGGGCTTCGCCGCGGTGCGCTACGCGCTGCGGCATCCCCCGAAGCACGGACGGATCGCCGCCTACGCGGGCGCCAGCTCATACGTGCTCTGGCGCTCCCCCCAGACGCCGGTGGTGATCGACGGCTGGCTCGAGCACTTCCGCCCCGGGGAGCTGCGCGGCAACTACGGCATCCTGCGCGGCTGGCACGGGGACCCGACCCGCGAGGTCGATCGCCTCCACGTGGGCGGGGTCATCGCCCACCTCCCGGGTGCGATTCACGCCCTCCGGACCCATGGCTTCGCGATCGAGTACGCGGGCGGGGGGAGCGTCTACCTGGTGCGGAGGTCGTAGCAGGCGTCAAGGCGCCCCGGCGGCGCCGGTGGCGAGCTCTTCGCGACCGGGAATCAAGGCGGCGGCCGGTCGATGGCCGACGCGCCCCCGACCGCGCTTCACCGCTCGGAGTGACCCAGGACTCATCCGGCGGGCGGCGAGGCGTAGCCTTCCCATCCGATGGCGACCCTGGAGGCGAGCTGGACGGTTGAGATCGAGGCGCCGCGCGAGCGCTGCTACGAGGTCGCCGCCGACGTCGAGAACTCCCCCGAATGGCAGGGGACGCTGGAGGAGGTCGAGGTGCTGGAGCGCGACGCGCAGGGGCGAGCCCTGGTCGTCGAGACGCTCTCGGACGCGATGGTGAAGAAGGTCCGCTCCTGGCTTCGCTTCTCCTACGACCCCCCGGGTGGGCTGAGCTGGGAGCAGGAGAAGGGCGAGACCAAGTGGCTGACCGGGTCCTGGGCCTTCGACGAGTTGGACGACGGACGCACTCGCGCGACCTATGGCCTCCGCACCGATCCCGGGCGGATGCTCGGACTGCTCCTGCGAGGGCCGATCGAGGGCAAGGTGAAGGAGCTCTTGACGAAGAGCGCCGCCGAGGGGCTGAAGAAGCACCTCGAGGCAGGCTGAGAGAACCAGCCCCGCCTAGATTCTGCCGGCCTCCAGCAGGCGTCGCAGGAAGCGCTGGGTCTCGGGTCGCTCGGGCTCCGACAGAACCCGCTCCGGGGGGCCGAGCTCGAGAATCCTCCCGTCGTGAAGGAAGCCGACCCGGTCGGCGACCTCGCGGGCGAAGCCCATCTCGTGGGTGACGATCAGCATCGTCACGCCCTCGGCCTTCAGGTCGCGGACCGCGTCGAGCACCTCGCCGACCAGCTCGGGATCCAGCGCGCTGGTCACCTCGTCGAGCAACATGGCCCGAGGGCGGCCCGCGAACGCCCGGGCGATCGCCACCCGCTGCTGCTGACCGCCCGAGAGGTCGTCGGGACGGTCCCGCTCGCGGCCGCCGAGGCCGAAGCGCTCGAGCAGGCTGCGCGCGCGGCTCTCGGCCTCCCCCCGCGAGGCCCCATGGGCGCGCATGTCCCCGAGCGCGACGTTCTCGAGCACGGTCAGGTGCGGGAACAGGTTGTAGGCCTGGAAGACGAGCGCGAGCCGGCGGCGCATCGCCACAGGGTCCACCGCCGGGTCGGTGATCACCTCGCCGTCGAGGAAGATGTCGCCATCGTCGATCTCGTCCAGCAGGTCGATGCAGCGCACGAGTGTCGACTTCCCGGAGCCGGAGGCGCCGATCAGCGCCACGGCTTCGTGCTCCGCCACCTCCAAATCCACGCCGCGGAGCACCTCGAGCCGGCCGAACGACTTGGTCACGCCGCGGATCGCGAGAACCGGCTGCGGGCTCATACCGTGAGCCCGGAAGCCCCGGTCCCGAGCCGGTCCAGCATTCGCGCCAGCGGCACGGTCACGCACAGGTAGAGCAGGGCTGCGCCGAGCAGCGGGGTGTAGTTGAAGGTCGAGGAGGCGAAGATCTGTGCCTGACGGAACGCCTCCACCACCCCCAGGATGGAGACCAGCGCGACATCCTTCTGCAGGGCGATGAAGTCGTTCAGCAGCGGCGGGCCGACGCGGCGCACCGCCTGCGGCAGGATCACGTGGCGGAGCGCCTGGCCCTCGGTCAGCCCGACCGCGAGGGCGGCGTCCCTCTGGCTGCGGTGAACGGAGGCGATCCCCGCCCGATAGACCTCGGCCACGTAGGCACCATAGGAGAGGGTCAACGCGATGCCTCCGAGGACCAACGGGTCGGTGGGCAGCCCGCTGAGCTCGAGAGCCGGGATCCCGAAGCCGACCAGGTAGACGAGCAGGATCGTGGGGATGCCGCGGAAAAGGTCGACGAAGACGACCGCCAGGAGCCGGACCGGAAACAGGGCCGCCGTGGCGCTGGTCCGCACCAGCGCCACCAACAGGCCCAGGATCAGGACCGCGATCTCGACCGTCACGAACAGCTTGATGTCGAGCCAGAAGGCCGAGAGAACGTCGGGAAAGGAGTCCTTGAAGGCGCTCCAGGAGAAGAAGGTGTCGCGGACGTCAGGCCAGCCAGGGCTGGTCAGGATCAGCGCAGCGAGGCCCCCGAGAACGACCACCGAGGAAATCGCCGCGATCGCCTGACCGCGGCGCGCGCGCCTGCGCTTCGCCGCCCCGCGCGCGGCGCGGCGGTCGAGCGTCGCTTCGCTCCCGCTCACGCGCGGGATGCTCCCAGCGCCGGCGGCGGCAGATCCGCCGCCACGGCCCGGTCACTGCAGCACTGGGGCCTTGGCGGCCTGGCTCATCCAGCGGTTCTCGATCTGCGCCAGCTCACCAGAGGAGCGAAGGCTGTCGATCGCCCCAGAGACGCACCCGGTGAGCGACGATCCCTTGGCCAGCAACGCCCCCCAGCGGTCGCCGCCGGGAGCGCTGAACTGGCCGACGATGGTCGCGTCCGGCACCTGGGTCGCGGTCAGGTACAGCGCCGTGGGCAGGTCGACCACGATCGCGTCCACCTGGCCCTGCTTGAGCGCGGTGACCACGTCGTTGGAGTCGTTGAAGACCTTCGGATCGCTGGACGGCTGGATCTCGGCATCGACCGCGTCGAGGCTGGTGGTGCCGATCTGGACCCCGATCGTCGCGTCCTGGAGGTCGGCGAGCGACGTCGCGCTCGCCGCCGAGGAGCCCTTGGTTGCGACCACGGCCTGGTTCGCGGTGTAGTACGGGGTCGAGAAGTCGACCTGCTTCTCCCGGGCGGAGGTGATCGAGATCTGGTTGACGTCGAAGTCGAACTTCTTCGGGCCGGGCGCGTAGGAGGAGTTGAACGGCTCGGTCACCCATTTGACCTGCGAGCTCTTGTAGCCGAGCTGGTCGGCGATCGCGTAGGCAACGGCGCTCTCGAACCCCTTGCCGTTGCTCGGGTCGTTGTCCTCGAAGTACGGCGGGTATGCGGGATCGTCGGTGGCCACGGTCAGCTCGCCCTGGGCGTAAGTCTGGAGCTGATCGGGCTTGCAGTTGGCCGCGGTCGTCGGGGTGCTGGAGTCGTTCGAGGAGCTGCCACAGCCGGCGAGCAGGGCCAGCGCGAGCGCGGCTGCGAGGGCGACGAGGATCCTCTGATGGCGGATGGAGATCACGGGCGGTGGCGCTGCCGGCGAGATCCTATGCGACCGCGCTCGCGATCGCTTCCGGAGGGCGGCGGCCCGCGCGCCGGCGACGGTTCCCCCCCAGGGCCTTCCTGGCCCACCAGCCGAACCCTCGCCAACAACCCACAAATCCCGGAGGTCGGTCGTTCGCGATGGTCCTGGGGCCCCCCTTCTGCGGCACCGATCGCCCCGGCCTTCGTCGTTAAAGCCACGGCGCTTGCCCTTCCCCGCTCACCCGGCCACCCGCGGCTCCGCGGAGCCGCGAGGCGGGAATCAGGGATCGACCCTCTAGCCTCTGGTCGGCAGGCTCACGGTGAGCTTCGACACATCGACGCTGACCGGGAAGTTCCCCGCCTGGTAGTAGGGAGCGTCTCGGCCCAGCAGCTCGAGCTGAACGGTGTGGCCGGCCTCGAAGCGATAGCCGTTGCCGTGGAGCTGGAAGGTGATCTTCCCGCTCTGGTTCGTCTTCAAGCTGTAGACGCCGCGGGTGATCAGCCGCTGGGTGTCGTCGTTCGGCGAGATGTCCCAGAGGCGGGCGTCGATCTGGCCGTACTGTCCCGTCGCGGCAATCGTCGCGGTGACGGTCGGCAGCCCGACCATGGTGAAGCTCTTCGTCACCGTGCGCTGATAGGTGGCGACGTTCGGCTCGCTGGTAATCGGAATCGTCTTGCACGAGTCGGTCGTCCCGGCGATCGGGTCGAACGCCTGCGCCACCGACGGGTCTCCGCCCGCCGAGGTGAAGGTCTTGGTGGCCAGGTTTCCGAAGGTGAACTGAGCCCAATGGATGGCGTCCCAGCTCGGCGCCTGGAGGGGCCCTCCGTCAGGCGTCGTGCTGGGACAGGTCTGCGTGAAGGCCGTCACCCGTCCCGCGGCCGGCGCGGCGCCAGGCCCACCCTTCAGATGGTCGGCGAAGAACCGCGCCCCCTGGTCGCTGAGGTAGAGGTTGGTGGCGGCCTTGTTGGTGCCTCGACTGTGGCCGAGGTCCCCGAACTGGAGGCTGACCGGGAAGTGATCGCCGTACCGGTCCCGGACCAGGTTGTAGATGCGAAGGGCCTGCGAGGGCGGGAACAGGTCGTCGGTCCATCCGTTCTGGATCAACAGCGGCGCCGGACGCGAGTGATCCTTCAGGAAGGCCAGCGAGTACGCGTCGTTGTGCAGGTAGACGCTCTCGAGCGCCGTCTGCCCGGCGGCGGACAGGGGCTGGCCGGCCTGGATGTAGCCGTAGTTCGCGGTGATGTCGGCCTCGGGGTTCATGCAGGGGCTCGACGCCGGGGCGCCGCCGCAGTAGTAGCCGGTGGCGAAGCCGAGGGCGTACAGACCAGTCAGGTAGCTCTGGATCGGCACGCCAACCGGGCTGAGGCTCTGCTTGAAGGGCGCCACCTGGGTATCGAGGAAGCGCCCGTTAGGGAGCAGCGCGTCCGCCAGGTCCGACCACGGCCAGCGAGGGTAGGCGGCCCGGATCGCCATCGGCTTGCCATCCGGGCTCTCCCACGCCTCGAGCTTGCCGTTCGGCTTTCGGATCTTGTCCTGCAGCAGGGCCAACTCCATGCTCTGCCCGCCCCCGTAGGAGATCCCGGTGACGCCGATGCCCCTCGGCTTGACGACCCCCTCGTCGGCAAGCAGTCCCAGCAGATACTGGGTGTCGCGGGCCTCGTAGCGGGTGTCGGCGAGTCGGATGTAGCCCTGGCCGCAGGTGCCTGTGTGATCGCCGCCCGGGCCGCCCCCGCACGAGTTGCCGAACCCCCGGGCCGTCGTGTTGACGACCGCGTAACCCTGGCGGGCGTAGAAGTTGTTGCTGTAGTGGTCGGCCGGCGAGCTCGACTCGAAGCTGGTCTTGCTGCCGCCGTAGCCGTGCAGCATGACGATCGTCGGGAAGGGCCCCTGGCCGGTCGCCGGCAGGGTGACGTCGACGTCGAGCGGCACGCCGTCGAACGAGGGAACGCGGTGGCTCGAGTCCACCGTCGGGCAGAAGCGGACTCCGCTCTGGAGCGTGCAGGAGTGGCCGAACGGCTGCGCCCCCCAAGCCGAGCCCGAGAAGGCGAGGATGGCGGCAATCACGCCAGCCAGCCCCACAAGGGGCCGCACGGTCGCTGCCTGTCGTCTCTGCACCTCGATCTCTCCCCCGAGCGCCGGCCAGCTTACCAGCCGAGGTCGCGCGGGACGCAAGCGGCAAGCGAGAGGCGACCGGTCAATACAGCCCCCGGCCGAATGCGCTCCTTCGATCCGCGCCTCGTCGGCGCTCGCGAATGCAGGGCCTGGGAGATGTACTACCGGCGGCACCTCGGGCGTCTCAGCTTCGAGCCTTGGACTCGCAGCCCTTGACCGCGGAGTCGGGGTCCTTGGGAAGCAGATCGAGGGTCGCCCTGTCGGCCGTTCCCGGCGCCGCGCCACCGTCGCAGTTGATCGTCGTGTCGGAGGCCAGGTCGTGCGCCCGAAGGCGAGTGCAACGTCGACTCCGGTCCCTACGAAGCTCGAGCCCCCCTCCGAGGAGGAGAAGGCGAAGGTCGGGGTCGGGTCGTTGATCGCCCCCGAAGGGCCCGAGTCGATCGTCGTCTGGGGCGGGAAGGACTCGAACACCTTGCGCACGCGGCTGTTGACGTTGTCAGCGATGTACACGTTGCCCGAGCCGTCGACCGTCAGGTCGACGGGCTCGGAGAGCTCGGCCGAGGTGGCCGGGCCCTCGTGCCCAGCTTTCGCGGCCGGGTGCGGTTGGGCTGGACTTCGGGTGCTGCCTAGCGGTGCCCGTTGAAGGAGATCACCTGCTGGATCCCGCTCGGGCGGTTGGTGTAGCGCATCGTGGTGCTCAGCAGGCCGGGCGCGAAGTGGAGCCGCTCGCCGGTGGCATCGGCGCGCCAGGCGTACGGATTCGACGTGCCCTGATCGGCGGTCAACTCGACGCCGGCCGCCTTGATCGCGTTCCAGATCGCCTGGCGGCACTTGCTCTTGCTGCCATGGCCGCAATAGCGGTTCTGGAACGGATCCGACACATGCTCCCCGAGCAGCTGGCCGACATCCCGGTCGAAGTACTGATACCAGCCGTCGTACTGCCCGCCCGGCGGCTGACTGAAGCGCGAGAACAGGGAGTTCAGCTCGTCGAGCTGCGAGCCGAGCTGCGGCTTCATGAACGCGTCGGCGATCTTCGGCCAGGCGGTATCCATGATCGCCGCCCCGGGGTCGTCGATCTCGCCGTTCAGGTCCTTGTCCAGCCGGCTTCCGCCGCGCTGGCGCCATCCGACCAGGATCGACAGCATCTTCGCGGCCTGCGGATTGGGGGCCGCCGATCCCTTCAGCAGCCGGGCCAGGAGCGGCACGGTGTCGATCGCCCGCACGTCCTGGGTGGCGGCCTCGTTCATCGCCGAGGTGACCGTCGGCAGCGTCCACTTGCCCTGGGGGCTCTCCTGACTGCGGAGGTTTCGGGCCAGCATGTCGACGCGGGCGACCGAGCCGTTGCCGCCCCAGTTGTCATCCGCGGCGCCGAACCCGTGGGCGGAGACGTTGTTCCAGTTGACCATCGTTCCCTTGTGGGGGTCGATGCCCTGGATGTGCTGGCTCTGGCCGATGAACCCGCGCCACTCGTACTGCCCGGTCCCCACGGTCGGCAGGCCGGGATCGACGTGAGGCGCCCGGACGGGAAGCCGGCCGCTCGTGAACTCGGCGATGTGCTTGCTGTCGATGTAGAACGAGTTGAAGGTCTGCGGCGTCAGCGCCGCGGCGTTGAAGAATGACGCCGGGTCGTGCACCGCGCCGGTCGAGAGGCGGCGGAAGAAGAGCTGATCGAGGACGTCCTTGCCGTAGCTCGAGCGCTTGTAGGAGATCGCCACCTCGCGGCCGTGGGTGGTCGCATAGCCGATCACCGGCCCATGCACGGTGGTCAGGAACTTGACCGGGTCGCCGTTCAGCGTGCCCGCGTTGAAGGTCTGCATCGACCGGCAGTGACCCCGGTACAGGTACTTCTTCTCGCTGCCCCCACAGAGGGTCTCGGCGTACTGGTCGATGATGTCGCCGCTCGACGAGGTGAGCGTGTTGGCGAAGTCGGGTCCGCGACCGATCAGCATGTAGCCGGGGAACGGCACCGAGGTCACCCCGCGCCAGACGAGCCCCGGCGCGTGCATGTCGATCTCGTAGGTGAAGCCAGGGAAGTAGTAGCCGATCTGCGGGCCCCCGACCAGCAGCGGGTGGCCGGTCGCCGAGTGCTGAGCGTCGACCATCAACTCGTTGCTGGCGCGGGCCGGCTCCGTGGTTGCCTGCTTGGGGATGTCGCGCTTGGCCACCGACGGGGCTGAAGCGAAGCTGCCCGGATCGAGCACCACGCTGCCCCGCGCATCGGCCGGGATTCCCCCGTAGGGGAAGTTGCCGTCGACGGAGGTCGGGCTGTCGGCGTTCTTGAACTGGCGCAGGTCGTTGAAGACGCTCATCCCATGCTTGGTTCCGAGGCGCTGCTCCAGGCCGCCGAGGAACTGGGAGCGGCTGGCCTCGTCGCCGCCGCCCTGGCCGACGAACTGCCCCTTGACCGCGTTCAGGGCGTAGACGTCATTTCGCGTCCACGGCGCCGTCGAGGGGCTGTGGATCGCCAGGTAGTCGTTGATCCCGGAGGTGAAGGTGTCGATGTCGTGGAGCACCGCCACCCCCTCGGGGCCCGCATTCTGGAGGACCTGGGTCTGTTTGGAGACCACCGCCTCGGTCTGGGAGCTTGGCTGGAAGTTCTGCAGGCCCGCGATCAGGCTGATCGCATTCAGTCCAGGAGCGTCGATCGCGGCGACGCGGGCGTTGAAGCGGGCCTGCTGGAGCAGCAGGCCCCGGTCCTCGGCCTCCAGCCATCCAGCCGCCCAGATTCCCCCGGCGTAGGTCGCGGCGTGGACGTGGGGCACGTCGAAGCTGTCGCGGGTGATCGTCACGCCCGGGTGGGGCACGGACTCAGTGGTGCCGGGTCCGTCGGTGTCGATCCCGAAGCGCTCGGACTTGAAGTAGGTGCTCAGGTCGGCGTTGGTGACCTGGTCGAAGAGCGGCGTCAGGCCGTCGTACATGAGGGCCTGCGTGTCAGCCCCCGGCCCCGGCGTGCCGTGCTCACCCGAGGGAATGATGTTGCGGGCGGTCTGCGCATAGTCACGCGCTTGCGCACTCTGCGCGGCCATGGCGACCACGACGACGGCTCCTGCGACGACCCTCACCCAGCGTGACATCCACCTCTCCTCTCAGCTTCCTGCTGCCCAGCGCAACGGTCTGGCGCGCAAACCATACATGCCGGACCATCCGCGGGCCGGCGTCCGGTCACGAACGGCCCCGCCGCCCGTCCCAGAGCACCAGGGCCAGGGCGACGATCGCGAGCCCGATCAGGGTGGCCAGCGCCCGTTCGCCGGCCGCCTGCTCGGCGGCCTGGCCGAGCGCGTGCGCGCTGAGGATGATGAACGCGGTGATCGCCGCCGTGAACAGTGCGTACTCGATCGCCAGCAGGGCGAACGAGAAGGCGGCGGCGATCCCGATCGCCACCGCATCGGCGACGGCATACCGGCCGATCAGCTCCGCGAGCGGAGTTGCAACGACCAGGCCCCCCACGGTCCCGGCCGCCCGCATCGCGATCCGCTCGACGGTCTGATCGGGCTCCGGTCGCAGAACGAAGAGCACCGTCAAGGGCACCCAGTAGCCATGCTGGCCCAGGTCGACGAGGTGGTAGAGGCCGACGCTCAGCCCCAGGGCGGTGCCCCAGCGCAGCGCGTGGTGCAGGCTCGGCGAGCGAGGATGGAGATTGGCGCGGACCGCTCGCCAGGACCGCCTGGCTCCCGCCGGCAGGTCGATCGGCTCGGCAACCCGATCGCGCGACCAGGCGGCCAGCGACATCAGGGCCTGCAGCATGACGCCCGCGGCGCCGAGGAGAAGGGCCTCGGGCGCCTGTTGGGCGGAGAGGGAGAGGCCCTGCCCGAGGAGCAGCGCGAGCACGCAGGTCAGCCCGGCCACCGCGAGCCGCGGCGAGGCCGCGACCGACATCCCGGCCACCGATGCGAACCCGGCCATCGTCAGCGCCGCCAGCACGCCGGGCTCGCCGGTCAGCGCCCCGAGCGCGCCGGCCGCGCCGATCGCCGGCGCGGCCAGCAGCTGCCAGACGAGCCTCGTCCGCGCCGGGGCATCGAAGGCGATGAACCCCGCCAGCGTCGCGCCGACCGAGATCGCCCCGGCGGCGGGAGCGTCGAGCTCCAGGTCCAGGAGCATGGCCACGCCGACGGGGATCGCCGCTCCGAACCCACGACGCAGGGCCGGGGGCAGGGGTGCACGCAGCTGCCAGGCGCTCGGGATCAGATCGATGGCCAGAATATGCTCGGTCGGTGAGCTGGGAGGCCGAGATCGAAGAGCTCCGGCGCCGCGAGGCCCTGGCCCGCGAGCTCGGCGGAGCCGAGCGGGTGGAGCGACAGCACGCCAGCGGGCGGCTGACGGTTCGCGAGCGAATCGACCGGCTGCTCGACCAGGGCTCGTTCCACGAGACGGGCGCGATCGCCGGCGCCGGCGAGTACGACTCCGAGGGCCGGCTCGCCGGGTTCAGGCCCGCCAACGTCGTGATCGGTCAGGGCCGAATCGATGGTCGCCGGGTCGCCGTCCAGGGCGATGACTTCACCGTCCGGGGCGGCGCCGCCGACGCCGCGATCTTCCGCAAGGCCGTCTACGCAGAGAAGCTCGCCAACGAGCTTCGGATCCCGCTGGTTCGACTGGTCGACGGCACCGGCGGAGGCGGGAGCGTCAAGCAGCTCGAGCAGCTCGGCTTCACCTACGTGCCCGAGGTCCCGGGATGGGAGGTCGCGGTGGACAACCTCTCCTCGGTGCCGGTGGTCGCCGCGGCGCTGGGGCCGTGCGCGGGGCTCGGCGCGGCCCGGGTGGTCGCCTCGCACTTCAGCGTCATCGTGCGCGGCAGCGCCCAGCTCTTCGTGGCCGGCCCGCCCGTCGTCGCGATGGCGGGCATGGGCGAGGCGCCCGACAAGGAGGAGCTCGGCGGCGCCCGCGCCCAGACGGCCGCCGGCGCGGTCGACAACGAGGCCGACGACGAGGAGGACGCGCTGGCCCAGCTGCGGCGGTTTCTCTCCTACCTGCCGGGGAGCGTCTGGGAAGCTCCGCCGTGCGTCGCCGCCACCGACCCCGTCGATCGGCGTGAAGAGGAGCTTCTGTCGATCGTCCCGCGCGACGAGCGCCAGCCGTATGACATGCGGCGGATCGTCGAGCTGGTCTTCGACCGCGGCTCGACCTTCGAGCTCGGCCGCCGCTTCGGCCGGCCGCTGATCACCGCCCTGGCGCGCCTCGGTGGTAGCCCGGTCGGCGTCCTGGCGTCGGATCCCAAGGTCTATGGCGGGGGGCTGAACGCCGACGCCTCCGACAAGCTCGCCCGCTTCGTCGACCTCTGCGACCAGTTCCGGGTGCCGGTCTGCAACCTGGTCGATCAGCCCGGATTCGTGATCGGGACCGCCGCCGAGCGCTCTGGGACGATCAGGCGGGGAACGCGGGCCTACGTCGCCGTCTACCAGGCGACCGTCCCCTGGGTCTCGGTGCTGGTGCGGAGGGTCTACGGGATCGCCGGCTCGGCAGCCGGGGATGCATCGCGGTTGAACCTCCGCTACGCCTGGCCCTCGGGCAGCTGGGGCTCGCTGCCGATCGCCGGCGGGCTGGAGGCGGCCTACCGGCGCGAGCTCGAGTCGGCCGAGGACCCGGAGGCGCTGCGGGCCGAGATCCAGGCGCGGCTCGATGCCGTCGGCTCACCGTTTCGGACCGCCGAGCGGTTCATGGTCGAGGAGATCATCGACCCCCGCGACACCCGGCCGCTGCTCTGCGACTGGGCCGAGCGCGGCCACGAGCTGGTGCGCCAAGAGGTCGCGGGCGGACCGAAGACGCGTGGATTTCGGCCGTAGAGCAAGATCCCAAAGCCGAGAGCGATGACGACGCCTCGAGACCAGCAAGAGCCGACCGACTCGGGGCGGCGCCCCCCGAGGCAGCCAACGAACCTGGCGGCCCGGATGGGGCGCTGGAGCGCCCAGCATCGCAAGAAGGCGATCTGGGGATGGCTGGCGTGCGTGGTTCTCGCGTTCATGATCGGCAACGCGGTCGGGACGAAGACCCAGACCACCGCTCAGAGCGGTGTCGGCGAGTCGGGACGGGCCGAGCGCACCCTCGACGATGCCTTCCCGAAGCACCAGGTCGAAGATGTGCTCGTCCAAAGCAGCACCACGACCGCGAACGTCGCCTCGTTCAAGGCAGTGGTCGCCGATCTCCAGCATCGCCTTGCCGCGGTGCCTTACACCAAGAACTTCGACAGCCCCTACGCGCCGGGTAACGCTGGACAGATCTCGGCCGACGGGCACTCCGCCCTGCTTGGCTTCGAGATCGCCGGTGACGAGACCCAGGCCTCTAACCGCGTCGGCGCGACCCTGGACGCCACCGATGCCGCGCAGGCCGCCAATCCCGACTTCACGGTCGAGCAGTTCGGCGACGCGAGCGCCAACAAGGAGCTGAACGATTCGATCAGCGCCGACTTCAAGCAGGCGTTCGTGACGTCGCTGCCGATCACCCTCCTGATCCTCCTGATCGCATTCGGCGCCCTGGTCGCGGCCAGCGTTCCGATCATCCTGGCGTTGACGGCGGTGCTCGCCACGATCGGGATCGTGGGGGTGATCAGCCACCTCTCGCCCGTCGACAGCTCGATCAACGAGGTGATCCTGTTGATCGGCCTCGCGGTCGGTGTCGACTACTCGATGTTCTACCTGCGCCGAGAGCGTGAGGAGCGCGAGTCGGGGCGCAGCGAGGAGGCGGCACTGGCGGCTGCGGCGGCGACGTCGGGGCGGGCGGTGCTCGTCTCCGGCCTGACGGTGATGGTCGCCATGGCGGGCATGTACTTCGGCGGAGCACCTACCTTCACGTCATTCGCCACCGGGACGATCATCGTCGTCGCAGTCGCGGTGGTGGGGTCGCTGACGGTCTTGCCCGCGCTTCTCGCCTGGCTCGGAGACCGGGTTGAGAAGGGAGGGGTCCCGATCATCAAGAACCACCCGTGGAACGCCACGGAGAGCAGCATCTGGTCGCGGATCCTGACCCCGGCGCTCCGACATCCGGCCCTCTCGGCGACGGCTGCGGCAGCCCTGCTGGTCGTCCTGGCGATTCCCACTCTCCACATCCATACGGCGACCCCGGGCATCAAGACGCTGCCGCAAAACCTGAGCGTGATCAAGACCTACAACAAGATCCAAGAGGCCTTCCCCGGTGGGCCCATCCCGGCCGTCGTCGCGGTGAGCGCCGACGACGTGACCTCACCCGAGGTGAGCGGCGCGATCGCCGATCTTCGTAAGCAGGCTGCTGCGAATCCAAACTTCAAGCAGCCCGTCACGACGAACATCAATCCCGACCGGACGGTAGAGGAGGTCGACATCCCTCTGGCCGGGGATGGCAGCGACTCGAAGTCGAACCAGGCGCTGGCCCAGCTCCGCGACGATCTGGTTCCCGCAACGATCGGACAGGTGCCCGGCGCCACGGCGGACGTCGGTGGCTTTACGGCCGACTCGAAGGACTTCACCGACACGCTGAAGTCGCACGTGCCGCTGGTCTTCGCGTTCGTGCTCTCGGCCGCCTTCCTGCTGCTGTTGTTCACCTTCCGCTCGATCGTGATCCCGATCAAGGCGATCCTGCTCAACCTGCTCTCGGTCGGCGCCGCCTACGGGGTGCTCGTCTGGATCTTCCAAGAGGGACATCTGGAGTCGCTGCTCGGCTTCCAGTCGAACGGCGCGATCGTCTCGTGGATGCCGCTGTTCCTGTTCGTGGTCCTGTTCGGACTGTCGATGGACTACCACGTGTTCATCCTGACGCGGATCCGCGAGGCCTTCGACCGCGGACGGCCGACCGAGGACGCGGTTACGCATGGGATCAAGACCACCGCGGGCGTGGTGACCAGCGCGGCGGTCGTGATGATCTCCGTCTTCGCGATCTTCGCCACCCTCTCGCTGCTGATCTTCAAGCAGCTCGGCGTCGGCCTGGCGGTTGCGGTTCTCATCGACGCGACGATCATCCGCGGCGTGCTGCTGCCGGCGACGATGAAGCTGCTCGGCGATTGGAACTGGTATCTGCCCCGGTGGCTCGAGTGGCTGCCGCGAATCGGCCCCGAGGGCGATGCTGGGCTTCCCCCGCCGCACGAGGAGCCGGAGGCCTCAGCCGACCAGCGGGAGGGTCAGGAGTCGCCCGCCTGAAGATCCGATCGCTCGGGCGGGCCGATAACGCGCGCCGCGGGATCAGCCGCCGCCGGCCACCGCGACGCCGAAGGGGTCGACGAGCGGGGGGCCGAGGTGGATGTTGCTCACGTCACCGCGGGCGGGCCCGACCGCGAGGATGGCCGGGGTGTTCATCTGGTTGTTCGATCGACTGACCAGGGCGATGCCGCTGGGCTTCACCGAGGCGGAATACGTCTCGTCCACACGTGGCCCCTTGGCGATCGTGGCGACGTTCCCGTTCCCGGGGTTGACCCGGAACACCGCACCGGTGAGCGATGGCCCCGCCGCGTAATCGGTGACCACGAGCTTGCCGGTGCGGGAGCCGAGGCCGGTGGGGCCGACGAACGGGGGGCCCCCGGCAACGGTGTGAAGGTGGCCGTTGCGCGGATTCACCCGGAGCACCGCGCCGCCGGCCGCGGTGTCGTTGGTGACGTACAGCTTGCCGTTGAGCAGCGAGACGCCATAGGTGTCATCCAGCGGTGGACCTTCGACCACGGTCCGCACGTGACCGTTCTCGGGGTTGACGCTCAGGACCGCCCCCGCCCCACCGGGACCCGCGTTCGCGTCGGCCACCAGCAGCTTGCCGGAGCGTTGCTGAATGAGATCGAACGGAAAGTCCAGCGGAGCACCGCCGTTGACCGAGGCGATCGTCTTCACCCTGTGGTTGTCCGGGTTGACGCGGAAGATCGCCCCTCCCCCCTTCGCCCCGTCATCGCTGACGTAGAGCACGCCATTGCGGCCGACGGTGATCCCGCTGGGGCCGACCAGCGGTGCCCCGCTTGCGATCGGGTGGACGCCTCCGTGGCGGCCGAGCTTGAGAATGCTCGATCCCTCGTAGTCGGCGACATACGCGGGCGATCTCCCCGCCGCCACGGCGGGGACTACGAGGAACATCGAGACTGCGAGCGCTGCAAGTCCGGCCCGACCCCTGCGATTCGCCGTTGTCAATGTCCTCCCCCGATCGACGGATCGTATCGACCGGTTCCCGATCGGCGTGACGGCGCTTCGGTGCGGGCTACCCGGACGAGACGGCCTTCAGCGTCGGGGTGAGCGTCTCGACCAGCAGCTTCCGGACGTCGTCTCGCCCCACCCCACGCTCGCGCGCCTCGTCGAGCGCGGTCTCCACGTAGGCGAGGTAACCGCTGAGCGCCACCCGGGCGAGGGCGGACGGGTCGGAGGTTCCGAGCTGGTTCTGGGCGACGCTCGAGATCACGACGTCGCCGTAGCGGCGCACCATCGCCTGGACCTCGGGGTCGGCGAGGCCCCTGGCCTGCCGGTAGACGCGCCAGGAGTCGGTGGGCGCCATCACGCGGTCGGCCACCCGCTCGAAGTTCGCGGCGGTGCGCTCGGCGACCGGGAGGTCGGAGTCCATCACCCAGCCCTCGGTCAGCTCGCTTCCGGCCCGATCCAGCGCCGCCAGGAAGAGGTCGATCCGCCCACGCGGGAAGTAGTGGTAGAGCAGGTTGCGGGTGACGCCGGCGCGCTCGGCGACCGCGTCGAGGGAGAAGTCGGCGAACCCATGCTCGGCGATCACCGCCATCGCGGCGTCGGCGAGCTGCTCGCGGCGGGCCTGCGGCGAGAGGCGGCGGGGTTGACGGGTTCTGGTGGCGGCCACGAAGCGAAGTCTACGCTCTTGTCAAAACGTCAACTTGACAAAATGTAAATAGTGCATTAGGCTGCCTGCAATGCGGAGGTCACTCGCGCTCGCCGCCACCTTCCTAGCCATTGGCGCCACCCCCGCGTTCGCGGCGCCAATCCCGTCCTCCGGCCCGGCGCCCTCCCTGCCGGCCTTTAGCGGCTCGGCGGTCGCGGCCCACCCGCTCGATCCGAGCAAGGTGACGATCGCCCCCCAGAACCCGTTCATGGCGGCGAACCCCGGCAACAACGTCCACAACGACACCTGGATGACCGATGCCTATCGCGGCAAGGGCCCGCTCGGGCGCTCGCTTCAGACGACCTCGGCGTCGCAGCCGCCGTCCGTCTGCATCTCGCTCACGTTCGACAGCGAGGGCCGCCTCGTCACCGTCTGCGGTTCCAACGTCGCGCCCCCACAGGCGCGGGTGATCGACCCGAAGACGCTGGCCACGCTCGCGACCTACGACCTCCCGCAGGCTCCGGACCTGCCCGGCACCCTGCCCTACCAGAACGTCACCGGCGGCGCCTATTTCTTCCTCGACGACAGGGACCGCATCTGGGCGACGACCAAGACCGACCACATCGTCGTGCTCGGAGAGTCGAACGACGGCCATGCGCTCACCCTCAGCCACGACTACGACCTCACCGGGGTGCTCGACGACTCCACCGAGCGAGTCACCTCGGCGCTGCCGGACTTCTCGGGGCGGATCTGGTTCGTCTCCAAGCAGAACGGCAAGATCGGGACCCTGGATCCGAGCACCGGAGCGGTGCACGCGATCACCCTCGACGAGGAGATCGAGAACTCGTTCGCAGTCGGACCGAATGGCGTCTTCATCGTCTCCGACCGGCGGATGTACCGACTCGACGCGGCGAGCAACGGGACGCCCCGGATCGTCTGGAAGGCCGGCTATCCGAACTCCGGCGTCCACAAGCCCGGCCAGATCGACGCCGGCTCGGGGACGACCCCCACGGTGATGCGAGGCGGCTACGTCGCGATCACCGACAACGCCGACCCGATGGACGTCGTCGTCTACCGCGCCGCGGAGCGGCTCGCCGCGGGCCAGAGGCGCACCGTCTGCGCGGTGCCGGTCTTCAAGCAGGGCGCGAGCGCCACCGAGAACTCGCTGATCGGCTCGGGCAACTCGCTGATCGTCGAGAACAACTACGGCTACCAGGATCCGCTGGGCCCGAACAGCGGGGCGCTCACCAGGTCCGGCTTCGCGCGGGTCGACGTCAACGCGAACACCGGCTGCCGGAAGGTCTGGACGAACCACGAGGTTCGCGCCCCGACCGTCGTTCCCAAGCTGTCAACCAAGACGGGGCTGATCTACACCTACACCCGGCCGCCGGATCCGAGCGGGTCGGAGGGCTACTACTGGACGACGATCAACTTCCGCACCGGCCGCACGGTCTGGGATCGGTACGCCGGCTCGGGACTCGCCTTCAACAACAACTACTCGGGCCTCGCGCTCGGCCCGCACGGCTCCGCGTACCTGGGAGTGGCCGGCGGCATCCTCGCGCTCCGCGACGGCGGCTAGACCCCGCCGCCGATCCGCTTGCTGGGCGCCTGCTTCGGGTCGTAAGGCTCGGGTGCTTGTTTAACAACTGCCAAATACGTTAGGATGCCCGCATGGGAGTCGTTGCCGCCCCGAGGCGGCTGTCGCCGGAGGTGCGCCGTGAGCAGCTGGTCGACGCGGCGCTGGCGATCGCGGCGCGGGCCGGCACCCAGGGCCTCAGCTTCGCGCGGGTCGCCGAGCGGGCCGGCGTCACCCGCAACCTGGTCTACCACTACTTCCCCGGCGGGCGGAGCGACCTCTTCCGGGCGACGGCGCACCGCGCCGGGCAGCAGCTCACCGGCGAGTGGCAGACCGACCGCGAGATCCCGCTCCCCGAGCGGCTCGCGGCCAATCTCGATCGGATCATCGACCACGCCGCCCGTCCCACCGACGCCTGGCTTCTGTACCGGCAGTCGCGCGCCTCGGTGGACCCCGAGGTGCTGGAGATCGCCGCCGACTACCGCCGGGCACTGATCGCCAGCATCTCGATCAACCATCTCGGCACCCCCGACCCGCCACCGCTGGTGCGGATCGCGCTCGATGGGTTCCTCTCCTACGGCGAGACGGCGCTCGACGCCTGGCGCGACAGCGAGGTGCCGCGCGAGGAGCTGGTCGGGGTTCTCGGCGCGACCCTGGTCGCGACCGTCGACGCGGCCGTGGCGGCAGGCGCCCCGGTCGAAACGGGGGTGCGATGAGCGCCCGGGCGAGGATCACCTCCCTGCTCGCCGCGGCGCTCTTGGCCCTCGCGCCGGCGGCCGCGAGCGCCGCCGTGCCGACCGGCTATAACCCCGACGGGTTGCCGGTGGCGAGCTGCTTCTGGACCGGCCCGTTCACCACCGACAACCCGAAGACCAACCAGGGGTTCCCCGGCAGCGAGATCACCTACTGGGGAGCCAAGTTCGCGACCCCGCCGGGGGCGCGCGTCATCCTCCACGGCGAGTACGCCCACGCCCGCTTTCAGTCCCTGGCCGCCTACATCGACAACGGGACCGGCACCAACTCGCTCCCCGACTACCGGACGCGTCCCGACCCGGGCTCGGTCAACCCGTTCATCGAGGGCCACCGTCGCGACCTGCCCAACCGCTCCTACACCGTGACCGTGAGGGGGACGGCGGTGCCGGCGCACCCGGCGCCCAACACCCTCTACGCGATCCCCGATCCGGCGGGTGACTCCTACCAGGACATCCTCTACCGGGTCTACGTGCCCGACCGCGGACGCAACCGCCTCGGCGGCGAGCCGCTGCCGACCCCCGAGCTGCGGCTGGCGGACGGCACGGTGCTGAGGGGCCAGGCGATGTGCGATGCGCTCAACGCCAACCACGCATACGCGAGCCAGAACCTTCCCCTTCCCGCCTACAACAGCTACGTCAACTGGCCCGGCAAGGACCCGGCCACCAATCCCGCCAGGCCGCACTTCTCGTTCGAGAAGTTCTTCAGCCTCGCCTACAGCCTGAGCTTCTACAAGACGGCGGCCGAGCACGCCGCCGCCGACCCCACCCCGGTCGGCACCTTCTACAACAACCCCGACGCCCGGTACATGACCGGGACCTACAGCTTCCGCTACGGCCCGCTCCTGGCGATCCGCGGCAGGCTCCCCACCGTCCCGCGCACCCACGCCGGGGAGAAGATCATGCGCGCCGGCCAGCTGCGCGAGTGGGACATGTGCGTCGAGGAATCGCTGGCCGCGACGCGGACGCATGGGTGCCTCTACGACGAGCAGCTCCCCCTGGGGCCCGCCCGCCAGTACGTGATCGTCGTCGGCAAGGCGAATCGCCGGCCGGCCAACGCCACCTGGCGCTGTGGCGTCGCCTGGCTGCCAGCCGATCCGGCTGGTGACGGAGCCGGCCGGCCCGGCATCGGCACCCTGATCAGTCGCAACGTGACCCCCGACCCCGACTTCACCCGCTCCTCCTGGAGCATCACCGAGCCGAACACCGCCGGCCAGGTGATGGGCAACTACCTCCCCAGGGGGACGTACATCGGCAGGCAGGCCTTCGAAGCCAAGGGCTGCCCCTTCCACTGGTGAGCGGGCGAGCGCCGAACGTCCTGCTGCTGATCACCGATCAGCAGCGCTACCCCTGCCACTGGCCCGACCAGCCCGGGTGGCTTCGGGACCTGACGCCGAACGACCAGCGTCTGGCGGACACGGGCCTCAGCTTCCGACGGGCCTTCTGCAACACCTCGATGTGCTCGCCGAGCCGCGCCACCCTGCTCACCGGCTCCTATCCCGCCCAGCACGGGGTGACCCTCACCCACACCCAGGCCGACCTGCGGCCCGATCCCCGCACCCTGCCGGCGGTCACGGCGACGCTGCTCGACATCCTCCGGACCCCCGGGGCGCCGCGACAGCGGGCGCTGCGCCAGTTCGGCCGGGGCCTGTTCCAGCTCGGCCCCAAATCGGGCAACGAGCCCGAGCTCCAGCCGACGACGGCGAACCTGGCCCAGCTGCTTCGCGGAGCGGGCTACGAGGTCGGCTACAAGGGCAAGTGGCACCTCACCCACCCGTCGGGTGAGGGCTCGCTGCTCGGTGGCTGGGCGCCCTCCGACGCCGACCGGCTGCGGCGCGACTACGGGTTCGCGGACTGGGAGCCGCCCGACGCCGGGGAGAACGCCAAGGCCGAGCATTTCGGGGCCGGCAACGCGGGTCCGCTGGGCCAGGGATGGGACGAGCACTACACCCAACAGGCCGAGCGCTGGCTGGGGCGCGCCGACCTGCCGGAGCCCTTCTGCCTCGTCGTCTCGCTGGTCAATCCTCACGACGTGCTCGGGTATCCGGCCCAGTACGTGGGCGGTGGATACGCCCGCTCGGAATTCCGGGACCTCGACGTCGAGCTGCCTCCGACCCTGGTGGAGGACATGCGCAACAAGCCGGCAGTGCACGCGCTGATGCGAATGGGGATGGCCGCCTACCTCGGTCCACTGAACGGCAAGCGGGCCAAGCTCGACTACGTCAACTTCTACGCCCACCTCCACCGGGTCGTGGATGAGAAGATCGGCCGGCTGCTGGACGCGCTCGGCGACCCGGGCGACGCGCGATCGCTTCGCTCCCGCACCGTCATCTTCCGCTGCTCCGACCACGGCGAGATGGGCCTCTCGCACGGCGGGCTTCGCCAGAAGGCGTTCAACGCCTACGAGGAGACGATCCACATCCCCCTGGTCGTCTCGAACCCCGTCCTGTTCCCGAAGCCGGCCGAAACCGACGCCCTGGCCTCGCTGGTCGACCTGGTGCCGACGATCGTCCGGCTCGCCGGGGTCGAGCCGGACGGAGCGGGCGATGCGGTCCGGGGCCGCGACCTCTCGCCGGTCCTCGCCGTGGGCGCGGCCCCCG